>DWUU01000006.1 GCA_019120575.1 Candidatus Mediterraneibacter quadrami | reverse complement strand
AAGTGCTTCGCTCGACTTGCATGTGTTAGGCACGCCGCCAGCGTTCATCCTGAGCCAGGATCAAACTCTCGTTAAAAGTGTTTGTGTCCAGTTCAGAACTAACTACTAGCTAATTCTTCCCTTTTTACTGTGTTGGTTCGTTTGAACCGTTCTTAAAAAATCTTCTCTTCAAAGAAATTTTCAAGGGTTGTTGTCTATTGTTCAGTTATCAAGGTTCCTGTCGTTCTCTCAAGCGACAGCTTTAATAGGTTATCACATCTTCGGGATCCTGTCAACAACTTTTTTCTGTTTTTTCATCTCCCCGGACGTTCCGCCTCCGCGTCTCCGGCTGAGCTGTTTTCAGGCTGTTGTTGTGTCCCTCATCAGCGACAGGTGCTATCTTATCACCTGGAAATGTAATTGTCAACGTTTTTTCTGTTTTTTATTTATTTCAGACAATTCGCACAATTCAGATTAATCTGACGTTTTCAACATATTATATTTTCCGGCAATTATATTTTATGTTAGAATAAAGCATCGCACATAGCACTTGCAGAAAGGAGTAATCACAGCATGGATTTCATACACAATGAAAATCAGATCGTATCATTTTCAGATAAGGGGAAACCGCTCGCAGAAATCACATTTCCATATATCGATGCCGGAACTGTAGAAATAAACCACACCTTTGTAGACGCTTCACTCCGTGGGCAGGGTATAGCAGGCAAATTGATGACCGAACTGATCAGCGAACTGGAAAAACGAAATCTCAAAGCAGTCCCCACCTGTTCGTATGCGGTAAACTGGTTTGAAAAGCATCCGGAATATGCCCGTTTCCTGAAATGATCCAAAAAAACTAAAGGCAGGTGAGAAAACAATCTTCTCCCTGCCTTTCATATAAATACCTAATCTGCTTTACTTATCTCTTCCACCATCTTCGGTTCAAGCCCGAGCAATTCTGCCGTCTCCTCGATTGTCCTGCCTTCTCCCATCAACTTATCGATAACCTTTTTCATTGCAAGACGCTCGCCCATTTCATATCCGTGCTTTTCGCCAGCCTCATACCCGTGCTTCTCGCCCGCCTCATAGCCGCTTTCATATCCATGTTTCCTGACGGTCTTCATCATCATGTTGTGGTCACGTATCGCTTTCTGCCGGAGTTCGTATTCCATCCGCATCTGCTCATCATGACTGAGCTTTTTCAATTCATTATACGCTTCCTCAATGTATTCATCTTTCTTTGCCATGTCCTCAAAGTCCTCCCTGTTCTTCCCACCGAGGAACCGCATCCAGCGGATGATGCCTTTTTCATTCAGGTCTTCCGGCGGAAGCTTTCGCATCTGGTTCTTCTCCTTATTTTATCATGTTGTTTCTCCTTAAGGAATACCTGTTTGTACATTTTGGAAAGCCGGCCGGACAGGCCTGTTGAAATCTGCAGATTTACAGAACCCGCGAGCGGGTACTGAATTGGGTCAAATATTTGAGTGTGTCAACAATACCACGTTTTATATAGCAATACAATCACTTTTGAACAGAAAAGCAGGTTATCAACAAACTTACAGAAGTTGTAAAAAGTTATACTCCTGATGTTGATAACCTGCTTTGCAGAATATTTCAGAATTCTTTTTTCATCATGATCTGTCTGCTGCACAGCCACGATATTCCTGCCGCCAGCACCATAATGGCTGCCAGCATCCCCAGGATTCCTGCGGTCCCCATGCCATTCAGGATTCGGAGCGCCTCTTTTTCAGCATCAATCCCGGATAAATCCGCAAGCTTTACGCCTCCATAGAGGATGATCCCTGCGCCGGCGATCACCAGGGGAAGGATGAGTTTTCCCTTATCTCCTTCAAACTTCAGGCGGAGCGGCAGCATCACCGCCACGAAGACAACCGACACCGCCAGATATCCGATCGTCGCTCCAAGTTTATCCGGTGCAAAGACCTCCTCTCCCCGGATGCCTCTGAAAACCAGTCCAAATACCGTGCCGATGATCCACGCAGTAAGGATAAGTATGCCGCTGAATGCATACTTTGCATTTACATAGTCACGTCTGCTCACCGGCAGGGAAAGAAGAAACGGAAACCCGTTTTCATATTCGTCATAGGAAACCGTTGTTGACGCAAAAAGCGAAAATATGATCGTAATATATGCCGTTGCAAAATCACTGCCCATTCCCGATATTTCCAGAAACACTGCAATAACTACAGCCAGGATCAGAAGCGTCTTCCCCTGATTTTTTGTCAGTTCTATATCTTTCACGATCAATCCTTTCATAGTTCATCACCTCTTATCATCATCGTGATCACACTGTCGAGAGATCCCTTTTCAAGCACTGCTCCCGGATAATTTTCCATATAGTACTGCTTCTGGTCCGTCATACATGCATAACCAAACGCCTCATGCATTGTACGGATCATATATTGTTTATCCATGTCAGCATACTGCTTTTCGTCAACTTTTAAGATCCCATAGTCACTTAACAGTGTATCCATATCCTCATGCAGTACAATCTTTCCCTCATGGATCATGTATACATCATCACATAAAGACTCCAGATCCGCGGATATGTGAGAACTGATCAGCACCGAACTGTCTTCATTCTCCGCCATATACTCTCTGATCAGGTCCAGCAGTTCATCCCTGGCAACGACGTCAAGCCCCGACGTCGGTTCATCCATAATGAACAGCTTTGCACGGCTTCCAAGCGCTGCCAGAAGTTTTAGCTTTGCTTTCATTCCGGTAGAGAATTCTTTCACCATCTTATTCTCCGGAAGATCGAATCTCTTCACCTGATGCTGAAAATATTCCCTGTCAAAATGCCTGTACATATGGGCCAGGATCGGAATGATATCCCGGATCGTCAGATAGCCGCTGAACCCGGAGTCTGACAACACCGCAGCAATCTGCTGACGGTTCGTCTGATCCAGCCCGGATCTTTCTTTCCCGAATATCCGGATTGTCCCGCTGTCGGGCCGGATCAGTCCGAGAATAGATTTAAAGGTCGTGCTCTTTCCGGAACCGTTCTCCCCGATCAATCCGGTGATCTGCCCCGGCTTCACCTGCAATGAACATTCCAGTCTGAAATCCCCGTATTTTTTTACCAGATCTTTTATTTCCAGCATTATCTAGTCCTCCATGATAATATCAAAAATCTTCCGGATCTCCGCATCCGCAAGGCCACATCTGCGCGCCTTCTGCACAGTCCGGTCCAGCTCCGCCTCCACGCTCCGCATCTGTTCTTCTTTCATGCGTTCCGGATTGGCCGCTGCCACATAAGTGCCTTTGCCATGTACGGTGACAGTAAAACCGTCCTGTTCAAGATTGTCGTACGCCTTCTTGACAGTCAGTGCACTGATCTTAAGCTCTTTCGCAAGTCCGCGGACGGAGGGAAGGATATCATTTTCCTTCAGGTCTCCGGACACAATCTGCGCTTTCACCTGATCCACGATCTGTTCATATATCGGTACCATCGATGAACTGTTGATTATAATCTTCATATTTTGCTCTCCCGTTTGTAAACAGTATATAACAGCATAGAACTGTTGTCAACTGTTATATACTGTTTATATCATTTATTTTATCATCGCATGAAAAGGATCCTGTTTCGCAGGATTCTCCTTCCTCCTGTGAAATGAAAAACCGCGGTATATACCGCGGTCAGTTTTTCCGTGATCCAGCCCCATCTAATCTGTCTTAAGCATTTTTTCCATAATGTCGTAAAACTCTTTCATTTCTTTATCCATCAGTACCGGCAATCCCGTCTTACTGTTCAGGAAGCAGTGTCTGGTGGATCCGACTGCGCTCAGCACGCCGCCCTGGGACATATTGTAGATTTCATATTTCAATGTGAATTTGAGACGACCGAATTCCTGAAGGCTCACAACGATCTTTACTTCATCATCGAATTTGACGCTTTTCTTATATTCACATTCCGCGTGAAGTACCGGGCTTAAATATCCCATTTCCTCGAACCGGCGGTATGGATATCCCATCTGGTTCATCAGGTCGATCCGCGCTTCCTCCATCCATCGGATATAATTGGCGTGATGGATGATCCCCATCTGATCTGTCTCATAGTATCTCGCTTTTATAATGTATGGTTTCATTTCTGTCATCCTTTCTTTTGATCCGGTGCATCTTCAGGCCGCTTTACATGCTCAGATTTCCCGCACCGCGTCCCCGATATTTTTCACGCCTGCCAGTTTAATGCCTTTGATCCCTTTCACCATCTTCAGGGAAACTTCCGGCAGGATGCAGGTCTCGAATCCCAGCTTCTTCGCCTCTGCGACCCGCTGCTCCGGCATATTGACCGCCCGGACTTCTCCGCTTAAGCCCACTTCTCCGAATACAATGGTCTTCTCATCCACCGGACGGTTGCGAAAGCTGGACACGATCGCCATCACAATGCCGAGATCGATCGCAGGCTCATTCATACGGATGCCGCCGGCGATGTTGACATAGGCGTCGGAATTCCCCAGCGCCATACCGAGCCGTTTTTCCAGAACCGCCATCAGAAGATTCACCCGGTTATAATCTGTTCCCGCAGCGGTTCTCCTCGGCATCCCGAAATTGCTCTGGCAGACCAGCGCCTGGATCTCGATCAGGATCGGCCGCGTGCCCTCGATGGAGCAGGCCACCACCGAACCGGAGGCATGCTCCGGCCGGCCGCTCAGCATATATTCCGACGGATTCTCCACTTCCACCAGACCGGACTGCTGCATCTCGAACACACCGATCTCGTTGGTTGATCCGAACCGGTTCTTCACCGCCCGAAGGATCCGGTAAGACGCATGCCGGTCCCCCTCGAAATACAGCACCGTATCCACCATATGTTCCAACACTCTCGGACCTGCGACCGTTCCCTCTTTCGTCACATGGCCTACGATAAAGATCGGGATACATAATCCTTTCGCCAGCTGGAGAAACACATTCGTTGACTCCCGCACCTGGGAGACGCTTCCCGGCGCAGAAGACACATCTTCGCTGTACATGGTCTGGATCGAGTCGATCACTACAAGTTCCGGCCGTTCCTTTTCGATCACCCCGCGGATGATCTCCAGACTGGTTTCACACAGAAGATAAAGATTGGAGGAAAATTCTCCCATCCGGTTTGCCCGGAGCTTGATCTGTGCCTGGGACTCCTCCCCGGAAATGTAAAGCACTTTTTTCTCCCCGGCGAGCAGCCGGCACACCTGGAGGAGGAGCGTTGATTTTCCAATTCCCGGATCACCGCCCACCAGCACCAGCGATCCGGGCACGATCCCGCCGCCCAGCACCCGGTCCAGCTCCCGGATCCCGGTCCGGACGCGTGCATCGTCATCTGCTGAGACGCTGTTCAGTGGGACAACTTTCGCCTCCCGCACGGACTCCCGTACAGAACGTGCGCCTGATGATATTCCCTTCGTAATGCCGCTGTCTATTTTCTCTTCAACAAAACTGTTCCATTCTCCGCAGGCCGGACACTGCCCGAGCCACTTCGATTCTTCATGTCCGCAGTTCTGACAGAAAAATACGCTCTTCTTTGCTTTAGCCACTTTTATATTTCCTTTCAAGATTATTATTCCGGATTTCGGAAAATCATCCATGTAATGACAGGGATACGCCCCGGAAGCAGGATGCTGTCCGGGGCATTGAATATTTAAAATATCATTGTGATCTGATCAACACTTTACCACTTTCACCTGCGCGCTCTTATCAGCTGAGAGTTCCACGCTCACGCTCAGCTTCCCGCTCAGATTCGTCTTCATCGTTCCGGACGACGCGCCGTCGATAAACACTTCATATTCGCTTTCCGGCTCCAGCTCCAGTGTGAACTGAACATCCGTCTGCGCAGATACTGTAAATGATACTTCATCCGCCGTCTCCCGGAACTCCTCAACAGAGCTTCCCGGAACAGACTCGTACACAAACATTCCGTTCTTTTCAAGTTTTGTAATCTCTGAAAAAGTTTTTACTTTGTAAATATCGCCTTCAAACTCAAAGTTGTCTTTCTTCGTCTTGCTTCCGAGTGTAAAGTCTCCGAAACTGAGCGTTCCGTCCGCTTCTGCGCGCAATAATTCTTTTACCGCTGCCATCTGTAGTTCCTCCTGAGTCATTCTTGATTGGTATGGTATTCTCCGATGCACGTGGCATCTTCGTTATCGATATTATAATATAACGGCCTGTTTTTTTCCACAGATACTTCCGTGAAATCCCCGGGATTTTATTCTTCGGAAACCGCTCCGTCCGTCTCCGGGATAAACCGGATCTCCTTATTCCGCGCACAGACCTGCACCCGGCTTCCCGGCCGGATCTCTCCGCTGAGGACCGCGTCCGCCAGCTTATCCTCCAGCTCCGTCTGCAGTGCGCGCCGGAGCGGTCTTGCCCCGTATTTGGCGTCCGTTCCCTTCTCGACAATCAGATTCCTGGCCGAATCCCGGAGCGTGAGACGGATATCCATCTGCTCTGCCAGACGTTTTGAAAGATTCCTGCACAGCATGGTCACGATCTTCTTCATATGGCTCCTGTCAAGGGCGTGGAATACGATCGTCTCATCGATACGGTTCAGAAATTCCGGACGGAAGAGCGTCTTCACCTCATCCATCACGTTCTGCTTCATCCGTCTGTAATCCCCTGCCGGATCGTCGCCCGTGGCAAATCCGAGTTTCTTCGGCTCCACGATGGCCTTGGCCCCGGCATTAGACGTCATGATGATCACCGTATTGGAGAAGTCCACTTTCCGCCCCTGGGAATCCGTAATCCGTCCGTCATCCAGTACCTGCAGCAGAATGTTGAATACGTCCGGATGTGCCTTCTCGATCTCGTCAAACAGCACGACCGAATACGGATGCGTCCGCACCTGGTCGCTGAGCTGGCCGCCGTCCTCGTGTCCCACATAGCCCGGAGGGGATCCGATCATCTTCGCCACCGAATGCTTCTCCATGTATTCCGACATATCCACGCGGATCATGGATTCTTCCGTTCCAAACAGAGCCTCCGCCAGCGCCTTCGAGAGTTCTGTCTTTCCCACGCCCGTCGGTCCCAGGAACAGGAAGGAGCCGATCGGACGGTGCGGGTCTTTCAGCCCCACGCGGCCTCTGCGGACCGCACGGGACACGGCGCTCACCGCTTCATCCTGTCCGACCACTCTCTTTTTCAGTACGCTTTCCAGTTTTCTCAGCCGGTCCGCATCGCTTTCCGCCAGCTTCTGCACCGGGATCTTCGTCCATGCCGATACCACTTCCGCGATATCATCCTCTGTCACGGAAAAATGACCCGCCGCCGTTTTCTTTTCGAACCGTTTTCTGACGTCATTCAGCTTCCGCCGTACCTGCTCCTGCTCTTTCTGGATCAGGGATGCTTCCGTAAAATCACCCTGCCGGATGCTTTCTTCTTTTTCTCCGGCAAGTTCTTTCAGGGAATCTTCCAGCGCGGTCAGATTGTCCGGCACTTTATAGCTCTTCAGACTGACTTTGGAACACGCTTCATCCAGAACGTCGATGGCTTTATCCGGGAGATTCCGGTCCGTAATGTAACGCTCTGACATCTGCACCGCGGCTTCCAGCGCTTTTTCCTCTATCTTTACCCTGTGATGATTTTCATACCGTGCTTTCAGTCCTTCAAGGATCTGCAGGCACTGCTCTTTCGTCGGCTCCTCCACCGAAACCGGCTGGAAACGCCGCTCCAGCGCCGCATCCTTCTCGATATATTTCCGGTATTCCGTGATCGTCGTCGCGCCGATCAGCTGCAGCTCCCCGCGGGCAAGCGACGGTTTTAAAATGCTGGACGCATCGATGGCGCCTTCCGCTCCGCCCGCCCCGATCATGGTATGGATCTCATCCAGGAACAGGATAATATTCCCGTCCGCCTCAACCTCGGCGATCAGGCCCTTCATCCGCTCCTCAAACTCTCCGCGGTATTTTGATCCTGCAATGAGTCCCGGAAGATCCAGCGTATAGATCTTCTTATCCTTCATCTTCTCCGGGACCATGCCGGACGCCAGCCGCTGGGCCAGGCCTTCCACGACAGCCGTTTTACCCACCCCCGGCTCGCCGACCAGGCAGGGATTGTTCTTCGTCCGGCGGCTCAGCACCTGCATGAGGCGGTGCATTTCCTCCTCACGTCCGACGACCGGATCCAGTTTCCCCTCAGCCGCCCGCCGGGTCATATCCGTGCAGAACTGGTCCATCATGGAATGGGCGCTTCTTCCGTCCTCCTGGACGTCATCCTGATATTCCTTCGGGTCGATTCCCGCAGCCGTCATAATATCCTGAAAGATCTTCTGCAGGCTGATATTCAGCGTGATCAGGATCCGGGCCGCCACGCAGTCCACATCCCGGATAATGGATAAAAGCAGGTGCTCCGTCCCCACTTCTTCCGTGCGGAGCCGATGTGCCTCCTTCCCGCTGTTCTCAAGGATATCCTGATAGCGCGGACTCCGTTCGGGTTTCCCCGCGGCCACGGCATTCCCCTGCGGCGCAATCAGCTCATCCATGAGCTGACAGATCTTTTCTTCTTCCACCCCGTGCCGTGCGAGAATCTGGCCCGCCACTCCGGCGTACTCTCTGCAGAGTCCAAGCAGCAGATGCTCCGTCCCGATGTACGGGTGCTGCATCTCAGCCGCTTTTTTCTCCGCATATTTGATGGCGTTCTCCGCCTGTTTCGTATATGAAATGTGCATATAGTCCTCCTGCTGCTGTCTGTTTTCAACGTCAGTCCGTCAGTCCGGGCTGTCCGTATTCATCAAATATCTCATCCACCAGATCATGGACTTCCCTCCGGGAAATATTCTTGCAGCAGCCCCGCGCAAGCACGATCCGCAGTTCACGCCGCATCTCCTCCAGCTGTTCCAGCTTATCCGCATCAATCGCGATCACCGCGCCCCGCCGTTTGTCGAGGCTGATGTAGCCCTCCCGCTTCAGTACACTGTACGCCTTATTCACGGTATGCATGTTTACGCCGATCGTATCGGCAAGCTGCCGCACGGACGGGAGGGAATCCCCCTCCCGTATGACAGAAGTCGCAATCCCCAGAATGATCTGATTGCAGAGCTGAACATAAATCGCTTCATCACTGTTAAAATCAACTTCGATGATCATAACAAGCTCCTTTCTCTGGTGTGTTATACATATGATAGCACAGGAGTTTCTGTATGACAAGGAAATTTATATTCACCCGGATTCCCGCACATTTCGTTTTTCACTGTTCTTTTTTATTTTTCTTCTTCCATACGGCAGCCCCGGCTGCCAGACCTGACACGGCTGCAAGTCCGATCCATCCGGCAACGGAGGTGTAATCTCCTGTCTCCGGAACGGATACCTGCATCACATCCGGATTCCCGTTCTGCCCGGCCGTCGTCTGCTCAGTCACAAGCTGCTCTGCCACAGCAGCCGCATATGCTTTTTTTGCCGACGCCAGTTCGGTCCGGGCGCGCTCGTTTCTCTCTGCAAGAACCGCCAGGGCTTCCTCTTTTTCTTTTACAGTTTCCTGAAGCTGCCTGTACTTCTCAGCTGCGCTGTCCCGTGCCTCGATGGCGGCTGTTAAGTCTGCTTCGGCCTTTTCCAGGTTCTGCTGTTTTTCTTTCAGCACCGCCGCTGCTGTTTTTGCCGTCTCCTCCTTCCCGGCATATAATTCCTTTGCATCCGCCAGAGCTTTCTCTGCCTCTTCCACAGCCGCCAGAGCCGCCTGATATGCTTTTTCCTTCAACGTAAGCGCCCTGGCGGCTTCACCGACTGCAGCATCCAGATTCAGAAGACTGTTCCGCGCATCTTCCACGGCCCCATACGCCCGGGATACTTCATCCGCTTTTGCCAGAGCCGCGTTTTCCGCCTGCTCATATGCTGCAGACGCCTTTTCCGTCTCCGCCGT
Organism: Candidatus Mediterraneibacter quadrami; assembly: GCA_019120575.1. Taxonomy (GTDB): domain Bacteria; phylum Bacillota; class Clostridia; order Lachnospirales; family Lachnospiraceae; genus Mediterraneibacter; species Mediterraneibacter quadrami. Next base: position 15,980 of record DWUU01000006.1, on the reverse strand, counting down.
CGCCGCATCGAACGCCGCCTGTGCTGCCGAAACTTTCTCCGATGCCTTTTGCACCGATATCTTTGCCTGCTCCGCAGCCTCCTGTTTCAGCCCGTAAGCCGCCTGCATTTTATCCCGGGCCGCCTCCGCGTCCTTCAGTGCATCCTGCAGCGAAGCGGACGGTGTATCCGCGGATTCGCCCTGGTCCGCCGCCGCTTTCAAAGCTTCCAGCTCCTCCTGCGCCTTCGCCAGAGCCGTCTGCGCATCAAGAAGAGCCTGCGCCTTCGCCGTCAGATCTTCTTTCGCCGCCTGCAGCGCCTTTTCACATTCTGCCACAAGCGCCTTTGCATTCAGCAGATTATCATAATATTCATTGAAGAGCACTTCGTATTCATCTACCGAATAGGATTTCCCGTAAAGTCTGGATATATCGCCCTCGTCTTTCAGCAGATAAGAAAAGTCCTGGCAAAAGCCATAAGGAGTTCCACCCTGTGAGACCAGTGCGAATCCTGTGAGAGAATATCCCGTCAGATACGTTCCGCCTGCTGCCTGTGATGCCTGCACGTATACAATTTCAGGGTCGATGATATTCCGGTAATGCCCTGAAGCGTCTGTACCGGGCCTTTCCATGTACTCTTTTCTTTCATCATCGTACCAGTATTTGAACGGGTCACCCAGAACACTGGCTGTATTTTCGCCGATCCTGAAATTAAATCTGCCGGCATGGCCTTTTCCCTTATTGTAGTTCACATTCATCTGGGAAATTGCCATCAGTGCGCTGTTTACCTTCAGAGGCTCCTGTGCCGCAAACCCGTTTTCCGGATCGCCTTTCACGCGCAGCTCGTTGCATTCACGGATGTACTGGAATGCGAGCTTCATATTTTCCAGGCTGGTGGCATCGCCCACAGCCCCTATATCGGTTTTTGAAAGGAACTTATTATAGGCATCCATTTTATCGCCGTAAAGCGTCAGGTCTCTTACAGTTTCCTGATCTCCGGTCAGCAGCTTAACCGCAAGATCCGCATCGTACCCGTTGTTCTCCATATATTCAAAGAATCCGAGGGAGCCTTTTGCAATCTGCTGATCTGCGTTTTCTGCGCCCTTTTTCGCCTCATCATATTTTGTCTGTGCATCTTTTACAGCTTTTTCCGATGCTTTCTTTTCCTGTTCCGCAGTTTCCTGTTTTTTCTTCGCACCCGCCACAACCGTCTCTGCCTTGCTGATCTTATCCTGTGCGCCGGTCAGCGCATCTTTTTTTGACTGTACATCATTCTCCGCTTTCTCAAGGTCTTCTTTTGCCTGATCCGCCTCAGCCTGTGCACTCTGCTGTTTTTTCTGTTCTTCGGCAAGGACCGTTTTTTCCGCATCCAGGGATGCCTGTGCCCCGGCCTGTTTTTCTTCCGACGATGACAGATTGTTTTTGGCGTTTTCTGCGGCTTCTTCCGCTTCGCTCAGTTCTTTCCGTCCATTATCCAGCGCCGCCTGCTTCTCATTCAGAAGCTCCAGCGCCTGACGGTACGCCTCCGAGTCTGTATCGCTATCCGCCACGGCCTTTTCATAAGCCTTCTGTGCTTCCTCCAGTTCCTTATCTGCGCTGGCCGCCCCGGACTGTGCACTCTGTACGCCTGACTCCGCTTTATTCACAGCATCTTCTGCTGCCGCCAGATCCTGATCTGCCGCCTGGCTTGCTTCCCGGGCGTCATCCGCCTCTTCTTTCGCGCTGTCACGCTCTGCCTGTGCCTGCTCAGCCGCCTGTTCCGCTTTATCTGCGGCCTCTTTCGCCGCCGCCGCATCCTTTCCGGCCTGCTTTGCATCCGCTTCTGCCTGCTCTGCATCCCGCGTCGTCTGCTCCGCTTTAACGGTCCGGGTCTGTACCTGTTTCCGGCTCTGCTCCGTGTTCTGTACTGCCGCATCCGCTGTAAGAACCTGCTGTTCTGAGACGGCTGAATCCGCCGCCGGAAGCTTTCCTGTACTGTCCGTTTCATTTTCCGCAGCCGATACCTGCATTCCGACTGCTGATGTTATCATTGTTCCCATAATTACGGCTGCTGTTCTCATTGCTTTTTTGTTCATAATCTTTTTCCTTTCTGATGTCTGAATCGTTGAATGGAGTAACTGTCAGGTCCGGCGTCTTTCCCGCCTTCCTGAAGCAATGATAACAAACGCGTTTTTATCTTTCGTATAATTTACGAAGAGACAGAAAATGTGCGGCCGGGAAATTTATTCCATTTCCTGACCGCACATTTTTTACTTATACATTTCCGCCCTGTCTCTTCCTGGGAAACTGCATCTCAATCCGTGTTCCACGTCCCGGCGTGCTGTCCACCGTCACTTTCGCCCCGTGAAGGAGCGCACCGTGTTTTACAATAGAAAGGCCGAGTCCGGTGCCGCCCCGCTCTTTGGAGTGGCTCTTGTCTACCCGGTAGAACCGTTCAAAGATCCGCTCATGATGTTCCTCCGGGATCCCGATGCCGGTATCCGTGACCGTCACTTTCGGGCCTTCCAGAGTATTGCCGACCCAGACGGAAACACGGCCGTTTTCATTGTTATATTTCACGGCATTCTCGCACACATTGTAAATCATTTCATCCAGGATCTGACGGATCCCGAAATAGGTTACCGGCTCGCCGGTCACTTCCATCCGGATATTCCGCTGCTGGGCCTGGGGCGACAGACGGCTGACGATCTCTCTGGTCATTTCATAGAGATCGACCTCCTGTTTCTCCAGTTCTACGGACTCCTCGTCCAGTTTGGACAGTTTGATGATATCCTCCACCAGATGGATCAGCCGCCGCGCTTCTTTATAGATGCGCTCGGAAAATACCGGAACGTCCGCCGGGCGGACCATTCCGTTTTTCATGATCTCCGCATATCCGGAAATGGATGTAAGCGGCGTCTTCAGTTCATGGGAAACATTTGCGGAAAATTCTTTACGCATGTTGGAGACCGCTTCCTTTTCCCGGTTCTGTTTATCCATCGCTTCCAGAAAAGGCGTCAGCTCGTCATACGTCTTATTTTCCAGCGGATGTTCCAGATCCAGCTCATAGATCGGTTTCACGAGCCGGTTTGTCTGCCATTTCGCCATGAAGTAGGCGAGGATCATCATAATAACCGCAAGCCCCGCCATAACGGGCAGGTTGTTGAGCGCCGTCCCGATCAGACCATCCATGGATTTCGACGCGCGGAGCACCGTCCCGTCATCGAGGAGCAGTGCATAGTAATACAGTTCCTGCCCCACCGTATCGGACATCCGGACATCCTCCCCCTCGCCGGAGGCAAGGGCTTCCTGCACCTCTTTCCTGCCACTGTGATCTTCCAGCGTGCTCTCATCCCGCCTTGTATCATAAAGGACTTCCCCCTCAGGGCTGATCTGCGTCACGCGGGTCGTCCAGTCCACGCCGTTCATTTCCGCCAGATAATCCGGGCCGGATATGTTAATGGCCGCCTGAATATAGCGGGCCTCCTGCCGGACTTCCGCCTCCAGCAGGGCTATATTTCTGTTATATGTGATGATCGTTATGATCGTGTAAGAAAGAAGCAGGGTGACAGCCAGCACCATCACCATGCTTCTCTGGATCTTCTTTCTCATGCGGTTCCTCCGACTCTGTATCCCACGCCGCGCACGGTCTGGATGATCTCGCCCTTGTCGCCCAGTTTCTGTCTCAGCGTACGGATATGGACGTCGACGGTCCTTGTCTCGCCGTCGAAATCATAACCCCAGATCTCTGTCAGCAGCTGATCACGCGTCAGGACGATGCCCTGGTTGCGCATCAGTTTTTCGAGAAGTTCGAATTCTTTGAGCGTCAGAGAAATCTCTTTCCCGTCCACCGTGACTTCATGTTTCTTCACATCCACATGGACGCCGGCCGTCTCCATATCCATCCGGTCCTCCACCTTGCCGCTCCGCCTGAGCACGGCTTTGATGCGGGAGACAAGCTCCATCATGCCGAAGGGCTTGGTCACATAATCGTCTGCTCCGGAATCCAGCCCTACAACCTTGTCGTACTCTGAGCCCTTTGCCGTCACCATGATCACCGGGATATTCTTCGTCTTTGATGAAGATTTCAGTTTCTTCAGCAGTTCCAGGCCGTCATCGCCGGGGAGCATGATGTCAAGCAGAATAAGCTCCGGCGTATCGAACGCCAGAGCTTCCATGAAAGCAGAACCGTCTGCGAAACCTCTGGCCTTAAGCCCGGTCGTCTCCAATGTATATATCACCAGTTCGCGGATGTTGTCGTCATCTTCCACGCAATATATCATTTTCCAGTTCTCCTTTGTCTGTATATTTACCTGATCTTAACTCTCATGAATGATCGCGCTGTCTTTGTGCACGCCGGTGATGGAGAATTCCACCCACTCGGCAATGTTGGTCGCATGGTCGCCGATACGCTCGAGGTATTTCGTCACCATGATCAGATCAAAGATCTTCCGGCCATTCTGGCCTTTTTCGTCTTTGATATAGGCGATCATCTTGTCCCGGATCTCATCGAAGTACGCATCGACTTCGTCATCTGACTGCATCACGTTCCGGGCCAGTTCCAGATCACGGTTTACATAGGCCGTTACACTGTCACGCACCATCTTGCTGACGCGTGATGCCATATTTCCGATCTCGGAAATATCATCTACAGCCGCCGTCTGGTCTTTTGTGGAGATAATGATCTCCGCGATATCCGACGTCTGGTCGCCGATCCGCTCCATATCTGTGATCATTTTCAGCGCCGCGGAAATCCTTCTCAAGTCCTTCGCCACCGGCTGCTGCTGGAGCAGAAGCTTCAGGCACAGTCTCTCAATGTCCTTCTCGCACTGATCGATCTCTTCGTCTTCAGAAATAATGATCTTCGCCTGCTCGACGCTGCCGTCCTTAAGCGCCTGTGTCGCTTTCGCGATGGCGGTCTCGCAGAGTTCTCCCATATGTGTGAGCTGCTCATCCAGTGAGTGCAGCTGTGCATCAAATCTGTTACGCATAATTTAACCGAACCTCCCTGTGATATAGTCTTCTGTCCGTTTGTCGGACGGGATCGAGAACAACTTCTCTGTGTCATTGTACTCTACAACTTCTCCGAGCAGGAAGAAAGCGGTATTGTCGGATACACGCACGGCCTGCTGCATATTGTGTGTAACCATGACTATAGTATAGTCTTTTTTCAATTCCATCGCAAGGTCTTCGATCTTGGATGTAGAGATCGGATCGAGCGCGGATGTGGGCTCATCCATGAGCAGCACTTCCGGCTCCACTGCCAGCGCCCTGGCGATGCAGAGCCTCTGCTGCTGTCCGCCGGACATGCCAAGTGCGCTCGTTCTCAGACGGTCCTTGCACTCATCCCAGATCGCCGCGTTTCTCAGAGATTTCTCCACGATGTCATCCAGCTTTGCCTTGGAGTGGATGCCGTGGGTCCTGGGGCCGAAAGCAATATTATCATAGATGCTCATGGGGAACGGATTAGGTTTCTGGAATACCATGCCCACCCGTTTTCTCAGCATGTTCACATCCATGCCTTTAAAAATATTCTCGCCGTCCAGAAGGATCTCGCCCTCGATGCGGCAGCCCTCCACCAGGTCGTTCATCCGGTTGATGGACTTAAGGAGCGTAGACTTACCGCATCCGGAAGGTCCGATGAACGCGGTGATCTTATTTGATTCGATCTCAAGATTTACATCCTTGAGGGCCTTAAAATCCCCGTAATATAAATCAAGATTCTTGATACTGATTTTAGACATTTCCCTACCCTTTCTTGGTTGGGGACGTAGTAAAATTGAATTTTACTACGTCCCGGTTCACAGTTTTTTCACAATTTATGCCTTCGTAAGTTTTCTTGCGATCACGCTCGACAGTGCGTTAATACCTACTACGAGGACGAGCAGGATGACCGCCGTCGCGTATGCCTGATCCATGTAAAGTCCCTCGCTGGAGAGCACATACATGTGAAGCGCCAGTGTACGCCCGGATCCCATGATGCTGTCCGGGATCTGCGCCACGGTTCCCGATGTGTACATCAGGGCCGCCGTCTCGCCGACAATACGTCCGATGGCCAGGATGACGCCTGCCAGAACGCCCGGGATAGCGGACGGAAGTACGATGCGGAACACGGTGCGCAGCTTCCCTGCGCCCAGTCCGAAGCTTCCTTCACGATAAGAATCCGGCACAGCCTTTAAGGCTTCCTCTGTAGTTCTCATGATCAGCGGAAGGATCATGATCGCAATGGTGAAAGCGCCTGCCAGCAGGGAAAAGCCCCAGCCCAGCGCGTTGACGAAGAACAGCATACCGAACAGGCCGTACACGATGGACGGGATGCCGGAAAGTGTTTCTGTCGTCAGACGGATGACTTCCACGAATTTATTTCCTCTCTTCGCGTACTCCACCAGGAAGATCGCGGAGAAGATGCCGAAAGGTACTGCGATGATCAGCGAAAGCAGGGTCATCGCGATGGTGTTGACGAAAGCCGGCACCACCGATGCGTTCTCGGAGCTGTACTCCAGGGAGAACAGAGACGGTTTGATGTGCGGCACGCCGTTGACCAGGATGTATGCGATAAGGAAGATCAGCACCGCAAATGTGATGATCGCCGCCAGCATGACGAGCAGCATTGTGATAAATGAGCCCGGGTGCTTCAGGTAGGTCCTGAACTTATCGCCGATTGATGTCTTGTTCGCCATTTCTCTGTGATTATTCATGATCCGCCCCCCTCTTCAGCAGCGCCACGCTGAAATTGATGATCAGGATGAATACGAAAAGGACTACGCCGGTCGCGATCAGCGCTTCGCGGTGCAGGCCTGTCGCATATCCCATCTCGATCACGATATTTCCGGTCAGGGTACGGATCCCGTCAAGGATACTTCCCGTCAGACGGGCCTGGTTGCCGACGATCATGATAACCGCCATAGTCTCGCCGATGGCGCGTCCGATACCCAGCACAATGCCGGCAATAACGCCGGACTTGGCCGCCGGGATGATGACCCGGAAGATGCTTCTCTCTTTTGTCGCCCCAAGTGCAAGCGATCCTTCATAATAATGAGCCGGAACCGCGCGCATCGCGCTCTCCGTCGTGCCGATGATGGTCGGCAGGATCATCATGCCCAGAATCAGGGACGCAGTCAGAATGCTGTTTCCGTTTCCCGGATTCTTTACGAGATTTGCTTTATATAAAACCGTTCCGAACTCGCGGATCAACGGTACTACAACGACCAGCCCGAAGAAACCGTAGATAACCGACGGGATCCCGGCAAGGAGTTCCGTGGCTGCTTTCAGCGGTTTGTAGATCTGCTTCGGGCAGTACATTGCCATGAATACAGACGTCAGGATGCCGATCGGCACACCGAAGATGATTGCGCCTGCCGTCACATAAAGGCTTCCCACGATCATCGGCAGGATCCCGAACTGCTCGCTGTTCGGGCGCCAGATCTCGCCTGTAAGGAATTTGATAAATCCGATCTCTCTCATTGCAGGGATGCCGTTGGCAAACAGGAATACGCAGATGAGCGCTACGGCCAGGACGGACGCACACGCAGCCACGAAAAATACCCCCTGCATGAATTTCTCAGTCCATGCTTTTGATCTCATTTTATTCTCCTAATAAGCCGGGCAGAAAACGCCGCCCGGCTCACATTTGATAAGTGAAAACGATTTTCTTCTGTTCAGATTACAGGGCGTCCCATGTTGTCACATCGCCAAGATAGATGCTCTTAACCTGGTCTGCTGACAGATCGTCTGTCGGGTTGTTCTGGTTTACAACTACCGCGATGCCGTCTGTAGCGATCACAGTGCCTGTAAGCTCAGCCGCCTCTTCGTCTTTCAGCTCTCTGGATGCCATACCGATGTCGTAGCTTCCCTCGATCGCGGATGTCATACCTGTGGTGGAATCAGATGTCTGAAGTTCGATGGATGCGTTCGGGTTCACTGCCGCATAAGCCTCGATGAGTTTCTCCATCAGCGGTGATACGGAAGAAGATCCGCCGACTACACAGCTTCCTTCCGGCGCGCTTCCCGCGTAAGCCTCTACATCAGATACCGGGATGTATCCCTCGCCTGCAACAACTTCCTGACCCTCTGTGCTCATGATGTATGCCATGAAGTCTTTTGCCACTTCGTTTGTTGAATCCGGTTTTACTGCTACATTGAACGGTCTGGATACTTTGTAGGATCCGTTCTCGATGTTCTCCGCCGTAGCCTCTGCGCCGTCGATCTTCACTGCTTTTACAAGAGATTCGTCAAGAGAGCCGAGTGAAATGTACCCGATCGCGTACTCATTCTCAGATACGGTTGTCATCATAACGGATGTACTGTTTGTTACCTGAGCGTCAAGCGTTGTCATATCGTTGTCTTCTTCATCTACAACACCGAACAGCTCTGTGAAGGCTCCTCTTGTTCCGGATCCCTCTTCACGGGATACAACGGTGATCATGTTTGCCGCATCCCAGTCGCCGGACGCTGCCCCGCCGCCTTCTTCTGTTGTTGCCGCGTCAGATCCTCCCTCTGCTGAAGTGTCTTCTCCTCCGCCACATCCGACTGCCATCGTTGCTACCATCGCTGCCGCTGCAAGTACTGCAATAAACTTTTTCATTTTCATTTCGATAATCTCCTTTTTTATTCAGGTTATTATGTACCGCGCATCTTCTGTTTATGCGCCGCCGCGGATCGTTCTCTTCCGTCGACGGTATTTATCATAAAAAAGAAATGTAAAATGTAAAATCAGGGTTATGTTAAATCTGTGTAAAGTCAAAAAAGCCCTGATCTGCGCGGTTTTCTGCAGATCAGGGCCGGTTTTTCCTAGCCTAAGAGGAAAGTTCCCAGGTCTTCCATGGTATAAAATATCTTGTCCGCGCCTGCCGCAAGGAACCGGTCGGACACCTCGCTGCACCTCTTTTTCTGCTCTTCCGGCGCAAGCGCATTGTACTCTTCTTCAGTCAGTCCCATCTCGGAACTTCCGATCACGATGCCGGCGGACCACACACCGGCGTTTCTGCCTTCCTTAATATCGGAAACCGTATCGCCCACTTTCAGGACCCGGCGCACTTTCTTGATATCCAGCTCTTCCATGTTGCGAAAGATCATGTACGGGTATGGCCGCCCCTTCTGGTTCGTGGAATCCGGGCTGAACCACGCATCCGGCTCATACCCCTGCGCCTTTGCCGCCGGCGCGACGATCTCCATCATCTTATCATTGTACCCGGTGGTGGATCCGATCAGAATTCCGTTTCTCCGGAGCCGGTTCACGGTCTCGACCACGCCAGGCTTCACCCCGGAATAATCCGGAAGGATGCTTAAGAGCTTCTCCTCAAAGATGGCGTAGAGCGCCTGCGCCTCTTCCTCCCCCGGCTCTTTGCCGTATTTTTCAATCCACAGACCGCGGATTCGCTCCATCTGGAGCATGGTACGGATGTGATCGATCTTCAACATGCCCATGGGCTTCCTTACCTCTTCCATCGTCGGCTCGATGCCGTACTGTTTAAACACTTCAACGAAGGCCTGCACCGGAGCCATGCATCCATAGTCAACGGTCGTCCCTGCCCAGTCGAAGATCACTGCTTTAATTTTCTTCATGATTATATTCCTCCAGAAATTCCTTCATGATCGCACACACCTTCTCGATATCCTCTTTATAGATCTCGCCGATATTGCCGATGCGGAACGTCTCCGCCTCCGTCACCTTGCCCGGATAGATGGCATAGCCCCTGTCCTTGATGTATTCATACATCTGGGAAAATGTAAAATGACATTTCTCCGGGTAAAAGAAGGTTGTGATGATCGGCCCCTGGTGCGTGCTGTCAATATACGGTCGAATCCCCATTTCACCCATCTTTTCGATCAGCAGACGGTTATTCTCCGTATACCGGCGGCTTCTCGCCTCAATGCCGCCCTCTTCTTCCAGCTCCTTCATCGCCTGCGCAAAGGCAAGGACCACATGGGTCGGCGACGTAAAGCGCCACTTGCCGTCCACTTCCATGGAATTGGTCACGGCGATGGTGCAGGCCCCCGCCTGCTTCGCCGCCTTCAGGGCATCCACCGTATCCCGGGACTCCCCGGAATAGGAGATCCCCACCGCCACATCCGCTTCTGTCAGTCCCGCCGCCGTGATCTGCTGAAGATAAGCATCGGAAAAATGCCTGCAGGGCAGCCCCAGATAGAGAAGCTTGGTCATCAGATCCATGGCTGCCACTTCCGAATTCTCCACACTGTAAATATCGATCAGACGGGCGCTCCGGAGCGCATCGATGACTTTCCGGTATATCGTAAGCGGCAAGTTCTTCAGTGTTTCCTCCATCATCCGCTCCGTGGTCATCGTAATATTCAGAGGCACTGCATCCAGCCCTTCCTTCCGGTCCAGCGTATACCCGTACATCAGGCCGGATCCCCGTCCGCGCTCTGCACCGCCGGTCTTCGCCAGCTCCGCCACCAACTGATAGCGGAAATCCCGGTATCCCTCATATCCCGCGGCCTTCAGCATGCGAAGCACGGTGGGCTGGCTCACCTTCGCCGCCTTTGCCAGCCGGTCAAGAGGCAGCTCCGCCGCCTCTTCCATATGATTTAAAATATAATCCGCCGCCTGTTTTTCCGATTTTCTCAGATCGCCGTATCCGGATTCAATCTGCACTGCAATATTGTTCTTCATATCCGTCCGCTCCTCTGTAAAAAAACTACAAAAAAGCCCCCCGTTATAATGATTCCTGTCCGGATCCATTATAACAGAGGGAGGGATATTCATGGAAATGCAAGTTTGTTAAATGTTCGTAAAAACGTTTATTCCACCGTCACAGATTTAGCCAGATTCCTCGGTTTATCCACATCCAGGCCTTTTGCCACGCTCACATAATATCCCATGAGCTGCAGCGGCACAATGGCCAGGCTGGTTGTAAAATATTCTTCCGTCTTCGGCACGTATACCGAGAAGTCCGCCGTGTCCTCAATATTATAATTTCCATAAGTCGTAAGCCCCATCAGATAAGCGCCGCGGCTCTTGACTTCCAGCATGTTGCTCAGGGTCTTCTCAAAGAGCCCGCTCTGAGTGCAGACGCCCACCACCAGGATGCCGTTCTCCACCAGACTGATCGGACCGTGCTTCAGCTCGCCCGCCGCATAGGCCTCTGAGTGGATATAGCTGATCTCTTTCATCTTCAGGCTGCCTTCCAGGCTGATGGCATAATCAAGCCCCCGGCCGATGAAGAAGATGTCTTTCGCGTTGGCATACTTGGCGGCGAACCACTGGATCCGCTCCTTGTCGTCCAGCGTCCGCTGGATCTTGGACGGAAGAGTCTCCATCTCGGCAAGCAGCTCCCCGTACCGGACTTCGTCGATCTTGCCTTTTGCCTTCGCCGCCTCGATGGCGATCAGATACATGGCGATGAGCTGGGTGCTGTACGCCTTGGTCGTCGCCACGGAAATCTCCGGGCCGGCGTAGGTATAGAGGGTGTAATCCCCCTCCCGGGCAATGCTGGATCCGACCACGTTGACGATGCCCATGACCGGCACGCCCCGCTCTTTCATCAGACGCAGCGCCGCCAGGCTGTCCGCCGTCTCTCCGGACTGGGATACAACGATCACCATGGAATCCGGCGCAATGATCGGGTTGCGGTAGCGGAATTCGGACGCCAGGTCCACTTCCACCGGGATCCCCGCCAGGTCTTCCAGCACATATTTGCCCGCCATGCCCACATGGTAGGCTGATCCGCAGGCCACGATGTAAATGCGCTGCAGATTCGCGAGTGTCTCTTCCGTGATCCCCACTTCTGTAAAGTCGATCACACCGTCTTTTACATAAGCGCCGATCATATCCTGTACAGCTTTCGGCTGCTCGTGGATCTCCTTGAGCATGAAATGCTCGTACCCGCCTTTTTCCGCGGACTCCGCATCCCATTTGATCTCCACCATCTCTTTGTCGATCTCTTCCCGGTCAATATTGTAGAAATGGATCTCATCCCGGCTCAGCTCCGCGATCTCATGATTGTCGATATAGTAGACATTTCTCGTTTTATCCAGGATCGCCGGCACGTCGGAAGCCATCAGGCTGCCGGAATCATTTTTCCCGATGATCAGCGGGCTGTCCTTCCTTGCCGCGAAAAGTTTCCCCGGATAATCTTTAAACATCACGCCGAAGGCATAAGAGCCCCGGATACGGAGCATGGTCCGTGTCAGCGCCTCCAGCGGCGTGCCGGTTTTCTTATAATAATAGTCGACCAGCTTGACCGCGATCTCCGTGTCCGTCTGGGAATAAAATTTGTAACCGGACTTCACCAGCTTGTCTTTCAGTTCCTGATAATTCTCGATAATGCCGTTATGTACCAGCACCACCGAACGGTCGTCCGTGCAGTGCGGGTGCGCATTATTCTCCGACGGCTCCCCGTGGGTCGCCCAGCGGGTATGGCCGATGCCGCATGTTCCGCGCACGCTGCGGCCGTTGTCCGTCTTCTCGGATAAGATCTTCAGTCTTCCCTTTGCCTTTACGACCGAGATCTCCGCCGAATCATCCCGGACCGCGATCCCGGCGGAATCATATCCTCTGTACTCAAGCTTGGACAATCCTTCAAGAAGGATCGGCGCAGCCTGCTGTTCTCCTACATATCCGACGATTCCACACATATTTATATACTCCTCCTGATTATCTGCATTTTCAAGTAACCGTAAATGCATGTGCAAATACAGGGTTATGATAACATCGGCATGGTCGTCTGTCAACGCATTTTCTTTATCACATTAAAGTGCCGCATCATTTCTTCATCTTCGGGTCGAACACAAAGGAAGCAATATATCCGAAGATCAGCGCCGCCGCGATCCCCGCCGCACTGGCTGTAAATCCGCCCATAAATACGCCCAGGAGCCCGTGCTCGTCCACCGCTTCCCGTACGCCCTGCCAGAGAAGATTGCCGAAGCCCAGCAGCGGGACACTGGCCCCGGAGCCCGCCATCTCCTGAAAAGGTTTATAAAGTCCGGCAAACCCGAGCACCGCCCCGCTGCACACGAGCAGCACCATCACGCGCCCCGGCATCATCTTCGTCCGGTCCAGAAGGATCTGCACCGCCGCACAGATCAGCCCTCCTGTAACAAATGCGGTAATATATTCCATCTCCGTCCTCTCCCTTCCGTTTCAAAAATGTTCCAGCACAATCCCGTGGGCGATGCCCGGCACGCTGGCCCCCTCGTTAAAGCTGACCGTCGACATGAGCGCCCCTGTCGGCACAAACAGCACCCTGCCCCATTCTCCGCTCTCGATCTTCGGCAGCACATAGGCGGCCAGCGTGACCGCCGCGCACCCGCAGCCGCTCCCGCCCGCGTGGGTATCCTGGGTCTCCCGGTCAAAGACCGTCATCCCGCAGTCCAGATGCCGCCCCCGGATGTCATGTCCCTGTCCTTTCAGCAGGTCCGTCAGGATCGAACTCCCGATGCAGCCCAGATCCCCGGTGATGATCCGGTCATAATAACCTGCAGACCGGCCCATATCCTCAAAGTTGCGGCTGATCGTGTCCATCGCCGCCGGCGCCATACAGGCCCCCATGTTCTGGGAATCCTTGAGCCCGTAATCCACGATCTTTCCCACCGTAATCCCGGTGATCCGCACATGTCTGAAACATGTTTCTTCCCGGGATTCATTCTTGCCCGAAGCCCCCGGCTCGCGCTTCGTCCCGATCTCCGACTCATGCTTCGTCCCGATCTCCGGCTCACGCTTCATCCCGCTCTCCGGCTCACGCTTCATCCCGCTCTCCGGCTCACGCTTCGTCCCGCTCTCCGGCTCGGGCGGGACGTCCGCCCCGGCGACGACAAATGCCCCGCTTCCCGTCACCGTCCACTGGGCGGACAGCGGACGCTGGTTTGCATAGCCCAACGGGAACCTGAATTCCTTCTCCGCGCTTCCGAAATGACTCGACGTCACCGCCATCATATATCGCCCGTATCCCGCCGACGCGCTCATCGCCGCCAGCGCAAGCGCCTCCCCGGACGTGGAACATGCCCCGTAGAGTCCGAACATGGGGATCTGAAAATCCTCCACCCCCATCGACGTGGCGATCCCCTGCCGGAGAAGATCCCCGCCAAACAGATACCGGATCTCTTCTGCGCTGATCCCCGCCTTGTGAAGCGCCGTCATACAGGCTTCCTTCTGCATCGTACTCTCCGCCTCTTCCCATGTCTGCGCGCCGAACAGGTCGTCCTTTTCCGCCCGGTCAAACAGTTTCCTCAAAGGGCCTTCCGCCTCCTTGCTGCCGACCACCGACGACGCGCTCACGATCCGCGGGGCTTGCAGAAACAGAAGGCTCTGCTTTCCTTTTACAATCTCATTCATTACGGCATCCTCTTCTCTTCCATTCCGATACTTGCAGAAACGTTCCCTCCCGGTCCACTTTATTTCAGCCCGTTTTCTTCCGGTCCGTTTCCTGCCTGTGATCAGTATCTGCACATTTCTTCAGGAATATGTATGCAGAACAGGTATATTTCTCCGCAAAATCAAAATACTAACAAAAAGGAAATCATTCCGGAGGAGGTCCGTTGGATCATGGATAAGATTGAGAAACTGAAAAAAGAAAAACAATACGAAAAATATGTAAAACAGAAAACGCCGGCGCACAACGTCTGGCTGAACATGCTGAAAGCCTTCCTGCTGGGCGGGCTGATCTGCACCGTGGGCCAGGTCATCTTCCACTACTGCGAGGCACAGGGGCTCAATCAGGACGCCTGCAGCAGCTGGACGTCCATTTCGCTGGTGCTCATCAGCGTCCTGCTCACCGGCACCGGCATCTATCCTAAACTGGCAAAATGGGGCGGCGCCGGAGCGCTGGTCCCGATCACCGGATTCGCCAACTCCGTCGCCGCGCCCGCCATCGAGTACAAAAAGGAGGGGCAGGTCTTCGGGATCGGATGCAAGATCTTCACCATCGCCGGCCCCGTCATCCTGTACGGGATATTCACAAGCTGGGGGCTGGGGGTGATCTACTGGATCGGGACGCTGATTGAGTAAGTTCCTGTTTATCGAACTGAGCGGAACTTGCAGCATAGAATACAACAATAACTTTCTATCAAAATGCGGATTCACGGAATAAGGGATAAAACCTTTCCGTCTCCGGTTCCGCAGCTTAAGAAAAAATACAAAAACGGAACACTGACAAAGAACAGGAGCAGAGATGAAGAACTCGCATTCGCTCAGACAACTTCATCTCTGCTCCTAAAGTCAGCGCTCCGTTTTTTACTTTTTCTACAGCCGCTCCACAGTCACCGGTACGGCTTTATCCCATATTTCGTGAAAGTCTCATCCGATTGGAAATTCTTTTTTGATTCCGTGCTGAAGTTACCTGGATCAGTTCGATAAACAACAGCGATGTTTTATAAACACCGTCAATTTGATAAAAACTTGAATCTTGTCCGTATGAAATGTATTAGTAATACGGACCAGATTGGTAAAATATAAATTTGATCCGTACGCCAGACAAATTTTTACGGTTCATTCATCTAAAATGGGACATTTTGACCGTATATCAACTCGTCAGAATACGGGCGAAATAATGGAATCATAAAATGGGTCCGTATTCACTTGATATATCATACCGACGGAATAGTTGATTTCTTTATATTAACCGTACAGATATTCAAAAAAATACGGACTAAATATGTAAATGCTATTTTTAAACCGTAAATCCTTTAAGTGGTTGCCATTAATGAATAAGGCTGTCCGGAAAACAAGAGATTTCCACTAAAGAAAGGTATTGCAGAAGAAATGTGTTTTTTTATAACCGGTTACGGTCAGAATGAGACTTTGTCTTGCTTGATTGATTATACAGATTCCGCCCCCTCCCGACACATTCTTTGGTTATTGTTTGTCGAACTGATCCTGGTAACTGCAGCACAGAATCTTAAAATAATTTCTGATCGGATGCGACTTTCACGGAATCAGGGATAAAGCCGGACCGGTGACTGTGGAGCGGTCTTAGGAAAAGTAAAAACCGGAAAATTGACTTTAGAGCCGCAGATGAGGCTGTCTGAACGTTAGTGAGTTCCTCATCTGCGGCTCTGTTTTTTGTCA
>DWUU01000034.1 GCA_019120575.1 Candidatus Mediterraneibacter quadrami | reverse complement strand
GCTGTCGAACAGCGCGGTCCCGGTGACGGATATCATTGAGTCGGTGGGATATGATAATACAAGTTATTTTTACAGGATCTTCAGAGAAAAATACGGGATGAGCCCGAAAGAGTACAGGAGAAAACCGTGAGCGGATGCACGCCGCTCACTGTTGCTTTGTATAGATCTTTTTTAATTCTGCGCCTCTGTTCCGTATACCTCGATCTGGGTGAGCGCCGGAAAAGGAGACTCGGTCTCCGCTTTGATAAGGTGTGAGAATTCAAGCTTCCGGATGGTCTTCGGCTCAAATGTGAATTCCTGCGCTGCCCCGGTCTTGGTGAATGTAAGCTCCATGTCGCTTCCGTCGGAGAAGGTCAGAAGGGCGCTCTTCCACCAGTTGTCGTGCGGGAAATCAGCTCGAAGATAAATGACGATCCGGTCGATGGTGACGTCGCGTCCGAAGTCCAGCGTGAGCGCTGCATTCGGATCCCGGTTGATCCCCCAGGAAGCGTAGGGCCACTCGCCGTGGCAGGTGGCTGCGGTGACGCCGTCGATGGCGTTCTTCGCAGCGAATACAGCCTCGCCGCGTGTTTCTACATTGGCGGACGCGTGAGGGAAGCAGGTGCTGTTCTCATGGCAGTCGTTTACGTTGAAAGCCAGGTTGCGGTAGGCACTTACCTCGAAGTCACGCGCCTTTTTCAGGGTGAGCAGATGACGGCCGCCGGTGAAGGCCTTCGGTGAGAGGTTGATCCTCTTCTCGCCGAAGGGGATCTTATACCACAGATCTCCGGTCAGATAGACCAGGGATCTTCCGAGCGCGTCATCGAGCTGCAGCCAGGCAAAAACCGGCGTGTCGGACACCTCGATGATGATCTGGTCGCCTTCCTGATATTCATGGAAGAGCGGGAGATGGACTTCGTTTTCGTCGCGTCTTACATTGATCGTCAGTCCGTTTTTGTCAATTACTTTAATGCAGAGCATGTGGCACCTCCCTGATTATCTCTGGACACGTCCGGATGCATCTCCGCCGGCCAGTTTGAGTACTTCGTCCATGGATACCATGTTGAAGTCTCCTTCAATGGAATGTTTCAGGCAGGAAGCCGCAACTGCGAATTCGATGGTTGCCTGGGAATCATATCCGTTCAGGCATGCGCAGATCAGGCCGCCGCCGAAGCTGTCGCCGCCGCCTACGCGGTCAACGATGTGCATGGTGTACTTTTTGCTGAAGAAGTAATCGCTTCCGTCGTAGAGCATTGCGGACCATTTGTTGTCGTTTGCGGAGATGGACTCGCGCAGGGTGATGGCAACTTTGGAGAAACCGAAACGGTCTGCCAGCTGTTTTGCCACATCTTTATAGCCTTCGTGGTTTACTTCGCCTTTTGTAACGTCCGTATTGGCAGCCTTGATGCCGAATACGTCGGATGCGTCCTCTTCGTTGGCGATGCAGACGTCAACATATTTGCACAGTGCGCCCATCACCTGTCCGGCTTTTTCCCTGGACCACAGTTTATTTCTGTAGTTCAGGTCGCAGGAAACGGTAACGCCGGCTTCCTTTGCAGCCTTGCAGGCCTCCAGGCAGATCGCTGCAACTTCGTCGTTGAGCGCCGGTGTGATGCCGGTGAAGTGAAACCATTCTGCGCCGTCGAAGATCTCTTTCCAGTTGAAATCAGATGCGGATGCAGTTGCGATGGATGATCCCGCACGGTCATAGATAACTTTGGAAGGACGCTGAGAAGCGCCTTTCTCCAGGAAGTAGATGCCCACTCTGTCGCCGCCGCGTGCGATGCAGGATGTGTCAACGCCGTATTTTCTCAGAGAGTTGACAGCAGCCTGTCCGATCTCATGCGTCGGGAGCTTTGTGACGAACTTTGCGTCGAAACCATAGTTTGCAAGGGATACGGCTACGTTGGCCTCGCCGCCGCCGTACGTAGCGCCGAAGGTATCAGCCTGTACGAAGCGGTAATATCCTTCCGGAGCCAGTCTTAACATGATCTCACCGAATGTGATTACTTTCTTTGCCATTTTATTTACCTCTGCTTTCTTTTACGATTTCTACAGCTTCTTTTACCATCTCGCGGATCTTGTCGAATTCACCGGCTTTTACCAGATCGCCTTTAACCATCCAGCTTCCGCCGCATGCGAGGATTCGGTCATATGCGAGATAATCTTTTACATTCTTCGGGTTGATGCCGCCGGTGGGCATGAACTTCATTCCCACATAGGGAGCTGCGATCGCTTTGATATAAGCAAGGCCGCCTGCCTGCTCCGCCGGGAAGAATTTTACAACGTCGAGTCCGTTCTCGATGGCCTGCTCTACGTCGCTCGGGTTCGCACATCCCGGTGTGATGGTGATGCCCTTTTCTACACAGTATTTCACGATCTTCGGGTTCAGTCCCGGGCTTACGATAAATTTTGCTCCGGCAGCTACGGCGCGGTCCACCTGCTCTGTCGTCAGGACCGTTCCTGCGCCGACCAGCATATCCGGGAACTTCTCTGTCATGATACGTATGGATTCCTCAGCGGCATCTGTGCGGAATGTAACCTCCGCGCAGGGCAGTCCGCCGTCGCAGAGCGCCTGTGCCAGCGGTTCAGCGTCTTTGGCATCATTGAGGACAACGACAGGAACGATCCCGATCTCTTCGATCTTCTTTAATACTTCATTCATTTTTCATACCTCCATGCGTTTCATAATGTGAAATGAAGTTTTATAATATGATACCTTGTGGTTTATAGTATACTCTGCGTTCTGGAAAAGTCAATAGCAAAATTTCGATATTTTATTAAGTTTTTCGGGATATTGCAGGAACGGACCGGGTGTGGTATTATAGTTTCATAATATGAAACATAAGGATCAAAAATGAAATAATACAGAAAGGGAAATGTATGGAAAATAAGAATCCGATCCAGGTGGCAGACCGGCTCTTCGGGGCGCTGGAACTGCTTGCCGAAAACGGCAGCGCGGCGGTTTCCGAAGTGAGCGAAGCGCTGGGACTGAATAAGACGACGGCCCACCGGGTCCTGACGTCGCTTGTATATATGGGGTACGCGAGACAGGATGTGGAGAGCGGACGGTACGAGCCGTCCCTGAAAATCGTGGGTCTGTCGAATAAGATCATGAACCATCTGGATATCGTCCAGATCGTGCGGCCGTATCTCAGAAAGCTGATGGAGATGACAAATGAAACCGTCCACTTCGTCGAACGGGACGGGACGGATGCCGTATATATAGATAAGGTTGAGTCCAACCGGAACGGCATACAGATGGTGTCCCGGATCGGCAGCAGAATCCCGCTCTACTGCTCCGGCGTGGGCAAGGCGATGGCGGCCGGGATGGAGCCGGCGGAAGTCCGGGATATTTGGGAGCACAGTGAAATCCGGGCGCTTACCCCGTATACGATCACGGACTTCGGGACATTTAAAGAGGAACTGGTCCGGATACGCGACCGGGGCTATGCGCTGGATAATGAGGAAAATGAAGACGGCGTCCGCTGCATTGCGGTCAGCCTGAGAGGCTATACGGACCGGATAAAATACGCATTCAGTATCTCTGCGCCGGTGGGCAGGATGGGGAATGAGCGGATCCGCGAACTGGCCGGATGTATCCTGGAAATAAAAAGGCAGATCGAAGAAAAGATCTGCCCGCAGTAACATTATGAATTGAACTGTGCATATTTTTTCGGTGTGACCCCGACGGCTTTGGAAAATGCCTTGAGGAAATTGCTGTAATCATTAAAGCCGCATGCTTCGCACACTTCATTTACAGAACAGCCCTGGCTGAGAAGGGATTTTGACAGGGTGATCCGCTTCGCCGTGATGTATTTATTGATCGTCGTGCCTGTCGCCGCCTTGAAGATCCGGCAGATATAGGAACTGCTCAGATAAAAGTGAGCGGACAGCGTGTCGAGGGAGAGATCGTTCTGGATGTTGCTGTTAATATAGGAAAGGATCTCGTCCACCTGTTCGTGGTTGGCGACGGTGCTGTTGTCCTCCTGTGCGTAGGCGGCGCTTGCGCATCTCCGGTCAAATGCCCGGTTCAGGAATACCATTAGTTCCAGAAATACAGCCCTGTCCAGGATATCCTCGCCGGGACCGGCGTTGTCCGGGAAACGGTGGATATAATAGAGGAACCGCCTCTGTTCTTCCGGCGACAGGTGCAGGCGGTGGGGAAACTCGGTCCCGCGGAAATGGAAACAGCGGTCAAGATCCGTACTGGCGGTTGAAACCTGTTTTAAATATTCCGGATCAATGGATACGATGATCCGTTCGTGTTTCTCCCGGTCGATCTGGGAGAGATAATGGCTTTCGTACTGATTGATCAGGAAAAGATCCCCCGGCCGGATGTCATAGAAGCAGTTATCGATAAGAAACTGCTTTCCGCCGGATATTGAATAGTAGATCTCGTAACAGTCATGGATATGCATGTCCATGGCTTTTTCGTCGTTATACAGATGCGTAAATGCAAAAGATTGGTTCTCCATACAGTTTTGCATGGATTCTTTGCAGGATGCGGATGCCTTCAAAATAGTCACCTCCGGATGTGATCTGGCACTGTGCTTCACGTTCTTCGTATATTATATTCAACCTGTTCAAAATTTGCAACATTTATATCAAAATAACACAGGAAATGGAATAAAATGAATGATATACTATGTTTAGAACAAAAAACAGGACACAAAACCGAAAGGAGAAACATCATGGAAGTAAGAACAGCCGCTTCACCGAAAGACGTGAAGCACTATACAACGGACAGACTGAGAGAGGAGTTCCTGATCCAGAACCTGTTCCAGGCAGACAGGATCAATCTCGTGTACAGCCACATCGACCGCATCATCACAGGCGCGGCTGTTCCGGTGAATGAGAAACTGGAGCTTACGGCAGGAGACGAGCTGAGAGCGGAATATTTCCTTCAGAGAAGAGAGATGGGACTGATCAACATCGGCGGAGACGGCGTCGTAACAGTAGACGGACGCGTGTGTGAGATCAAGGCGCGCGACGGTATGTACATCGGCCGCGGATCAAAGGACATTTCCTTCGAGAGCAAAGACGCTTCCAACCCGGCAAAATTCTATCTGAACAGCTGCCCGGCCCACACAGAGTACCCGACCGTGCACATCAAGCTTGAGGGCGAGCCGGAGGAAGGTGTTGTCATCGTAAAAGACGAGAATAAAGTAGAGATGGGAACACTGGAAGATTCCAACCACAGAGTGATCAACAAGTATATCGTAACCGGACAGGTACAGAGCTGCCAGCTGGCGAT
Source organism: Candidatus Mediterraneibacter quadrami (assembly GCA_019120575.1). GTDB lineage: Bacteria > Bacillota > Clostridia > Lachnospirales > Lachnospiraceae > Mediterraneibacter > Mediterraneibacter quadrami. The sequence continues at coordinate 10,789 of DWUU01000034.1, read as the reverse complement.
GGGACTTACAAAACTTCTTCCGGGAAGCGTATGGAACACCATGCCGGCGCACACACACGACAGAAGAATGGAAGTTTATCTGTACTTTGATATGGATGAGGATTCCTTCGTTGTCCACTACATGGGCGAGCCGCAGGAGACAAGACACATCATCATGCACAATGAAGAGGTGGTCATCTCCCCGAGCTGGTCGATCCACGCAGGAAGCGGTTCCAAAGCTTATACATTCATCTGGGGAATGTGCGGCGAGAACCAGGACTACGGCGACATGGACAACATAGACAATAAGGATCTGAGATAACGGGACGGACAGGAACCGGACCGGAAAGATAAGGAGAGGACAGAGATGGTTAATTTTTCACTGGAAGGCAAAGTTGCACTAGTAACCGGCGGATCATACGGGATCGGATTCGCGATCGCGTCAGCCTATGCAGAGGCCGGGGCGAAAGTATGCTTTAACGGAGTTCATCCGGAAAGCGTGGAAAAAGGGCTGAAAGCATACAGAGAGAAAGGACTTGAAGTACACGGCTATGTATGTGATGTGACAGATGAAGCACAGGTGAAGGAACTTGTGGAGAAGATAAACAGAGAAGTCGGCGTGATCGACATCCTTGTAAACAATGCCGGCATCATCATGAGAAAACCGATGCTTGAGATGGAGGCAAATGAATTCCGCAAAGTCATCGATGTAGACCTGAACGCACCGTTCATCGTTTCCAAAGCGGTTATCCCAGGAATGATTGAGAAAGGTCACGGAAAGATCATCAACATCTGCTCCATGATGAGCGAGCTGGGACGTGAGACTGTATCCGCATACGCGGCAGCTAAAGGCGGACTGAAGATGCTTACAAGAAACATCTGCTCCGAGTACGGCGAGTACAACATCCAGTGCAACGGCATCGGACCCGGATACATCGCTACACCGCAGACAGCTCCGCTGCGTGAGCGTCAGGCTGACGGAAGCAGACATCCGTTCGACCAGTTCATCGTGTCCAAGACACCGGCTGCAAGATGGGGCAATCCGGAAGACCTTCAGGGACCGGCAGTATTCCTCGCTTCCGACGCTTCTGACTTCGTAAACGGACATATCCTTTATGTAGACGGCGGCATCCTTGCCTATATCGGCAAGCAGCTGTAAGCAATTTGTACAAAACGGCATAAACGTTTTTGTGTAAAATGCAAAAAAGAACCCTAAAACATAATTGTATTGCAAAAAAGGACGCTGTTTTATATAAATAGCGTCCTTTTTTTGCGCATTTTTACTAATTATAATGGATTGTAGAAAAAAGAGAAGGAGGCACTTACAGATGGAGAAATATTATCTGGCCGTTGATATCGGCGCATCCAGCGGACGCCACATGCTCGCCAGCATGAAGGACGGAAAGATGCAGCTCGAGGAAGTGTATCGTTTCCCGAACGGAATGGACAATAAGAACGGTACGCTTTGCTGGGATGTGGACCGCCTGATCACCGAGATCAAAAACGGACTGAAAAAGTGTAAAGAGATCGGCAAGATCCCGGTATCTATGGGAATCGATACCTGGGGCGTGGATTACGTGCTGCTCGATAAGGACGACAAGATCCTTGGCGATACCGTAGGATACCGTGACAGCCGCACGGAGGGAATGGATGAGAAAGTCTACGAAGTGATCCCGCAGGATGATCTGTATGCAAGGACCGGCATCCAGAAGCAGATCTTCAATACAATCTATCAGCTTATGGCTGTGAAACAGTCCCATCCGGAATATCTGGAGCAGGCGGAGACGATCCTGATGATCCCGGATTATTTCAACTTCCTGCTCACAGGCGTGAAGATGAACGAGTATACGGAGGCTACGACCGGACAGCTGATCAGCCCGAAGACCAATGACTGGGATTACGAGTTGATCGATATGCTGGGATATAACTCTAAGATGTTCCGTCCGGTCTCTATGCCCGGAACCGTAGTCGGTGATTTTACGGAAGAAGTGCAGAAGGAAGTAGGATTCAACTGTACGGTTGTCCTGCCGGCCACGCATGATACAGGAAGCGCGGTGCTCGCAGTCCCGACCAATGATGATGATGCCGTATATATCAGTTCCGGCACATGGTCGCTGATGGGGATCGAGCGCAAAGAGGCGGACTGCTCCATGGAAAGCATGAACGCAAACTTCACGAACGAGGGCGGATATGACCACCGGTTCCGCTATCTGAAGAATATCATGGGTCTGTGGATGATCCAGTCCGTGAAAAAAGAGTTCACGGAAGACCTGTCCTTTGCGGAGATCTGTGAGATGGCGTCAAAGGAGACCATCCCGTCCATCGTGGACTGCAACGACGACTGCTTCCTGGCGCCTAAGAGCATGATTGAGGCGGTACAGAAGTTCTGCCGCGATACGGATCAGCCGGTTCCGGAGACGGTGGGCGAGATCTCATCGGTCATCTACAACAGCCTTGCAAAATGCTACGGCGATACAGTGGAAGAGATCGAAGCCATCACCGGCAAAAAATACAGCACCATTTACGTGGTGGGCGGCGGCTCCAATGCCGGATATCTTAATGAACTGACGGCAAAATATACAGGAAGAAAAGTTTCCGCCGGCCCGTCCGAGGCGACGGCCATCGGAAACATCATCGTACAGATGATCCATGACGGCGTGTTCGAAAGCCTTCCGGAAGCAAGGACATGCGTGAAAGAGTCGTTTGACGTGAAAATGTACGAATAAAGAGAAATACAGAAACAATTAGAAATACTGTCAGAGGACAGAATATGAAAAAGAAACAGGAGGTATACCAATGTTAGTTGACACAAAAGCAAGAGTAGGCGTATTTTCCATCGCACTGGGCGCATATCTGCCCCAGTTCCCGTCACTGGTGCCGGAGTTTGAGGCGCAGTATGAGGCGTTCAAGAAGACGATCCCGGATACGGTCGAGATCATCGACGGCGGCATGGTGACGACAAAAGAGCAGTCCCAGGAAGCAGGCGACAAGTTCCGCGCGGCGGACGTTGACCTGGTGATCATGCAGCTCCTTACATACGCAACATCCTACAATATGCTGCCGGCTGTAAAGGACCTGGATGTGCCGGTTGTCCTTGTAAATGTACAGAAGATTAAAGCACTGGATTATGACCACACGGACATCGCGTCCTGGCTGGGAGAAGGCTATGCCTGCGGCGCTGTAGGCGAGATGGTGGCAGACCTTGAGCGCTACGGCAAGAGACATGCCGTGATTACAGGCGTCGTTGAGGGCGGAGACCCGGGCGTTCAGAAAGAGATCGAGGAATGGTGCCGCGCGGCCCAGGTCAGAAGAAGATTCCGCGATACGAACATCGCCCAGATCGGAAGACCGTATCCGGGTATGATGGATCTCTATATCGACGAGTCCAACCTGTACAGAAGGATGCATCTCTATACAAAACAGTTTGACTGGGAGAAAATGTGGGCCATTGCCGATGATGTAACGGACGAGGATGCGATCCGTGCGAAAGCTCAGGACATCCTTGATACATTTGACATCGAAGGCGGCGGAAGCATTGAAGAAGTGTGGGAGATGGCAAAATATGTCGTTGCATTCGAGAAATGGGTCAAAGACGAGAAGCTCGGCCTTATCGCATCCCACTATGACGGATTCGCACAGGGCAAGGCCGGCGTCCTTGACAGTATGCTGATCCCGGCGTTTTCCATGCTGATCAAACAGGGAACAGCATGCGCGGTTGAAGGAGATATGAAGGTTGCCATGGCAATGAGCATCCTGAAGACCATCTCCGGCACAGGCCAGCTGGCTGAGATGTACTCCATCGACTTTAATGATGATATCGCGATCATCGGACACAGCGGATCCGGCGATGCGGACATTTCCGATAAGAAACCGACCATGAAGATCGTGAAAGTATTCCACGGCAAAACAGGCGGCGGATACCTGACACAGTTCTATCCGTACACCGGCCCGGTTACCTATCTTGCGATCACACAGGACGGAGACGGACACTTCAAGTTTATCGTGGCTGAAGGCGTGAACGAAGAGGGACCGATTCTTTCCTTCGGCGATACAAATATGCGGACACGCTTTACATGCGGCGCGAGAGAATTCGTCAACCGCTGGAGCGAGTGCGGTCCGACCCACCACTTCGCGGCGGCGACCGGAAGACACATTGATACAATCCTCAAAGTGGCGAAGATCTTCAATGTACCGGTGGATATTGTGACAAGATAAGGCATCCGGATTTACCAGATGCCAAGTATATGCTGCATGCCAAGGCTCACGAGTGAAATCCCGAGCCAGCAGCAGAATCCCGTAAAGATCGGCTTCGCGCCGGTCTTTACTAATTTTATGATGTTGGTATTCAGTCCGATGGCGGCCATAGCCATGACGATCAGGAATTTGCTCAGTTCTTTGAGCGGGGCGGTCACTTCAGCCGGCAGTCGGAAGACGGTCGTGATGACGGATGCCAGTACGAAAAACAGCACAAAGAACGGGAAGGATCTCTTCAGGCTGAACGTGGAGCCGGCTTTATTTTTCTCCTTCCTGCCGCGCCAGATGGCAAGGGCGAGGGTGATCGGGATGATCGCCAGCGTCCTTGTCATTTTTACGATGGCGGCGGCTTCCAGCGTATTGCTTCCGTGAATCCCGTCCCAGGCGGTTGCGGCCGCAGTGACGGAGGAAGTGTCGTTGATGGCTGTCCCCGCGAAGAGGCCGAATCCTCCATTGCTCAGTCCCAGCGCGGCGCCCAGGGCGGGGAAGATCAGCGCGGCGGCTACATTGAACAGGAAGATGACGGAGATGGACTGCGCCACCTCTTCATCGGATGCATCGATAACCGGCGCGGTTGCCGCGATGGCGCTGCCGCCGCAGATCGAGGAGCCTACGCCCACAAGGATCGCGTTATTGGTGCGCAGCTTCAGCGCTTTATATAAGATAAATGCGATGATCAGCGAGGTGGCGATCGTTGAGACGATGATGGGCAGGGACTGTTTCCCTTTCGCCAGGATCTCGGTCAGGTTCATGCCGAATCCGAGAAAGACGACAGCCGCCTGCAGAATCTTCTTTGATGTGTAGTTGATGCCGGGAGTGAACGGCTCTTTTTCCCTGAGGATCAGGGTGATGATCATTCCCGCCAGGATGGCGAAGACCGGCCCGCCAATGACCGGAACGGCCTGTCCGGCAAACCAGGCGGGAATTGCGATGATCAGACAGAGCAGAAGTCCGGCGCCGTTTTTCCTGATGAAGTCCATAGTTGTAATCCTCCGTGTTTTCATATTTATATGCTGATAATGATTTCCAGAACAGATAATAGCATAAAATTACCATAAAATATAATTATTAATATTTATTTTATCATAAAAATATGTTATTATAATGAGCAGGGAGTAGTTATACATATGTTTGGGCGGAGACCGGACGACAGGATCTCCGCCCGGATACGTTTCATATTGTCTTTTATGACTAAGGGGGAGTAAGGTCATGCTTGATTTCAGGATGGAGACATTTCTGACGGTCTGCCGTTTCATGAATTTTACCAGAGCCTCGGAAAAACTGAATATTACCCAGCCGGCCGTGTCCCAGCATATCCGTTTTCTGGAGGAGCATTATCATGCGAAACTGTTCCGCTATGAGGGGCGGAAACTGAAACTGACGGAGGCGGGGGAGATCCTCCGTAATGCGTCGCTTACGATGATGCATGACGAGCAGTCCATGCAGAACCGGATGATCGCGGGGGAGTCCTCGGAGGAACTGTATTTCGGCGCAACGAGGACGATCGGCGACGTGCTGATGGGGAAGATCCTGAAGAAATATATGGATCAGTATCCGGATGCAAAGATCCGCATGATCGTGGAGAATACCCGGGAGCTCCTGCGGAGGCTGGACGAGGGATCCATAGATTTTGCGCTGGTGGAAGGATTCTTTCAGAAAAATGAATACGAATGCATCCGCTTTTCCGCTGAGCCGTATATCGCGGTCTGTGCGGCGGATTATCCGTTCCGCGTGCATCCGGAAGTGATTGAGGACCTTTTCCGGGAAAGGCTTCTTCTCAGGGAAGAAGGATCCGGCACGAGGGAGGTGCTGGAACGCTGTCTGAATGCGCAGAATCTCAGCGTTTCTGACTTTGAACGGACCGCCGAGGCAGGCAGTCTGCAGACGATTAAAGAGTTGACAAAAGCAGGATGTGGTATTACATTTTTATATGGAACTGCCGTGCAGGACGAACTGAAAGACGGTACGCTCATTCAGATTCCGCTCCGCAATTTCCAGGTGTACCACGAGTTTAATTTTATCTGGAGGCGGGGCAGCATTTACGGAGACCGGTACCGGGAGATTTTCCGCAGATTTTCCGGGCAGGCCGAGGCCGTTCAGGGGCGCGGATAGTCCGGGGAAATGCGGGCATGACGTATGGCAGAGGACAGAGATCAAAGGAAGTGAACGACAGATATGCTGCAGGTAGAACATTTATCATATGATGTAGTGGAGGAAGGGAAGCAGTCCGAGATCCTCTCGGATGTAAGCTTCTCTGTAAATGAAGGCGAGATGCTGGTGATCACCGGCCCGAACGGCGGGGGAAAGTCAACTCTGGCCAGGCTGCTGATGGGGATCAATAAGGCGACCGGCGGGAAGATCCTGCTGGACGGACAGGATATCACGGATTATACGATTGATGAGCGCGCGAAAGCGGGCCTGGGATTCGCGTTCCAGCAGCCGCCCCGGTTCAAGGGGATGACCGTGCGCAGGCTCTTATCGCTGGCTGCGGGCGAGGAACTGGACGAGAAAACATGCTGCAATCTTCTGAGCAGTGTGGGACTGTGTGCCATGGAATATATTAACCGGGAAGCGGACGCAACGCTCTCCGGAGGCGAGATGAAGCGGATCGAGATTGCGACGGTTCTGGCAAAGCAGCACCGGATCTGTATTTTTGATGAGCCGGAGGCGGGGATCGATCTCTGGAGTTTCTCCATGCTGATCAAGCGTTTTGAGCAGATTCATAAAGAGAAGAAAGAAAGTCTGATCCTCATCTCCCATCAGGAGCGGATCATCCAGATGGCGGACCGGATCATGGTCATCTCCGACGGTAAAGTTCAGTCCGTCGGGGCGGCGAAAGAGATCATGCCGACGCTTTTCAGCCAGGAACTGGATTCCTGCGGGTGCAGGAGACAAAAGGGAGGTGAGCTCTATGGAGAATAAGCAGACGCTTGCGGAAAAAGCAGTGGAACAGATCGCGCAGGAAGCGGCGAAGAAAGGACAGGGGAAAGTGGACCTTGACAAGATCACAGAGGCAGTGCTGAATGTGATCGACTCCTACGGGTTCAACCAGGAGGGCGCCTACAACCTGCGGTTGAATGGCATGGCCGTGTGCCACGGGGACAGCCGCCATATCCGGATCGTAACTAAAGAAGACAAGCCGGGGATCGATATCCATATCAGCGGCGAGGCGAAAGACGAGCAGGTACATATTCCTGTGGTCATGAGCCGGGAAGGCGTCGATGTGGTCTACAATGACTTCTATATTGAAGACGGCGCGGATGTGACCATCATCGCCGGATGCGGCATCCACGGGGAAGGCTGCTCCGAGACCCGTCACGACGGGATCCATACCTTCCATGTGGGAAAAGGATGCAATGTGAAATATGTGGAAAACCATTATGCAGAAGGAAACGGAACCGGACAGAAAGTGCTCAATCCGGTGACAAAGATCTTTGTCGGCGAGGATTCAGTGTTTACGCTGGAGACGACCCAGATCAGGGGCGTCGATTCCACAGAGCGCGAGAATTATATCGAGCTTGCAGACAATGCAAAGCTTTTCGTGACAGAGAAGCTCATGACAGACGATGGGCAGACCGCCGTCTCAAACATGGATGTGGAACTGAAGGGCGCGGACAGTTCTGCCAGGATCGTGTCCCGCTCTGTCGGGAAAGGAAAGTCCCGTCAGGTCTTCCACCCGAGGGCGGTCGGCAGCAGCCGGTGTCATGCCCATGTGCAGTGCGATTCCATTATCATGGATGAGGCGGAGATCAGTTCCATTCCGGAGATCGACGCGAAACATGTGGACGCCCAGATCATCCATGAGGCGGCGATTGGCAGGATCAACGATGAGCAGCTGGTAAAACTCCGGACATTCGGCATGAATGAGGAAGAGGCTGAAGCCGTGATCATTGAAAGTTTCCTGAGATGAGAAACGAATTATAATGTCAGGTTCAAAAGGTGCCGCCTGTGAATATCACAGCGCCGGCACCTTTTTAATGGCGGTTTTTATTCAGTCTTCTTTCGCCCAGCCGTATGCATAGCGTACGGCTTTTTTCCATCCGCGGATCCGTTTCCCGCGTTCGGCGTCGTCGATGGCAGGCATGAATGTCCGGTCAATGGCCCAGTTTCTGCGCACATCTTCCTTGTCCGTCCAGTATCCAACGGCAAGCCCCGCGAGACAGGCCGCTCCCAGGGCGGTCGTCTCCACGCATACCGGGCGGTTCACCGGCGCGTTGATAATATCCGCCTGGGTCTGCATGAGGAAGTTATTGGCGCTTGCGCCGCCGTCCACTTTGAGGGAAGACAGGGCGATGCCGGAATCTGCCCGCATGGCGTTCAGCACATCGCTGACCTGATAGGTGATGGAGTCCAGGGTGGCGCGGATGATGTGGTATTTATTTACGCCGCGGGTGATCCCGACGATCGTGCCGCGGGCATACTGATCCCAGTAGGGGGCGCCCAGGCCGGTAAATGCCGGGACCACATAACAGCCGTTAGTGTCTTTGACTTTTTGCGCCATATATTCCGAATCTTCCGCGGAGTCGATCAGCCGCATTTCATCACGGAGCCACTGGATGGAGGCTCCGGCCACAAAGATCGAACCTTCCAGCGCGTAGTTTACTTTTCCGTCCAGTCCCCAGGCGATGGTGGTGACCAGTCCGTTTTTGGAGAAGACCGGCTTCTCTCCGGTGTTCATGAGCAGGAAGCAGCCGGTTCCGTATGTATTCTTGGCATCGCCCGGATCGAAGCAGGTCTGGCCGAAGAGCGCGGCCTGCTGGTCGCCGGCCGCCCCGCCGATGGGGATCGGGGCGCCAAAGAAGGACGGATCCGTCTCGCCGTAGATACAGGACGAGGGCTTCACTTCGGGCAGCATGCAGCGGGGGATGTCCAGTTCCGCCAAGATCTCATCGTCCCAGTCCAGAGTATTGATGTTAAAGAGCATGGTCCGGGAAGCGTTGGAATAATCCGTCACATGAACCGCTCCTTTTGTCAGTTTCCAGATGAGCCAGGTCTCCACTGTGCCGAAGAGCAGCTCTCCTCTTTCTGCCCGTTCTCTGGCGCCGGGTACGTTGTCGAGGATCCATTTCACCTTGGTTCCGGAGAAGTAGGCGTCGATGACCAGGCCGGTTTTTTTCCGGAACTTCTCCGTCAGTCCTTTTTCTTTCAGAGAGTCGCAGTATTCGCTTGTCCGGCGGCACTGCCAGACGATCGCGTGAAACACGGGCTCGCCGGTTTCCCTGTCCCATACAATAGCAGTCTCGCGCTGGTTGGTGATGCCGATGGCGGCGATATCTTTTGCTTCGGCACCGATCTTGTTCATGGCCTCCACAGCCACGCCCAGCTGACAGGCCCAGATCTCATCCGCATCGTGCTCCACCAGGCCCGGCTGCGGGAAATACTGGGTAAATTCCCGCTGGGCCATGCTGCAGATCCGGCCTTTTCCGTCGAACAGGATACAGCGGTTGCTGGTCGTTCCCGCATCCAGGGCCATTATATATTTTGCCATATGCTTATCCTCCCTTTCGGTAGTATCATATTACAGATTATTTGCACACATCGATCCATTCCAGCGCCCCGGATGCCTGCTCCAGTTCTTCGCAGGTCATTTCCACGGCGGAGTTCCCGCTCCCGGCCGCCGGAAAGACGGTTTCAAACCGCTTCATGGAGATATCCAGATACACTTTCACACTGGCCGGGTTCCCGAACGGACATACGCCGCCGATGGCGTGGCCGGTCAGCCGCTCCACATCTTCCGCGGCAAGCATCTTTGCCTTCATTCCAAAGAACTGTTTGAATTTGCTGTTGTCGATCTTCATGTCCCCGGCGGTGACGATCAGGATGGCGGCATCCTTTTCTTTTGTATAAAAGGAAAGCGTTTTGGCGATCCGCGCCGGTTCGGTTCCCACAGCCCCGGCCGCCAGTTCGACAGTGGCGCTGGAGACCGGGAATTCCAGGATCTCTTTGTTGATGTTGTGTTCCTTAAAATAGTTTCTTACGATTTCTACTGACATGTTCGTTACTTCCTTTTTCACTGTTTTATACAATTATAGCAGGTATCGGCAGATTCGGGTACTGAACTGTTGTGAAATTTAAAGAAGTCTGGAACCTGGAGAAAATGGGAATGCCTCTGGATTCGATCGCGAAAGTGGTTGAAGAGGATATTTCTGTTGTGAAGCGGTGGCTTAAACCGGCGAAATAAACGGACTCAACTGCTGGTATGGTTACAATTACAGAATCAGGACGTATAATAGAGGCAGGAAACCAAAACCTGTCTCTTGTTTTTTACAATAAAAGCGGCTTTCAGTATACAGGAGGTGCGTCAGATGGATCAGAAAAAGATCGGGGCGTTTATCGCCCGGCGGAGAAAAGAACTGGATATGACACAGAAAGAACTGGCAGAGAAACTGGGAATCACGGATCGTGCGGTATCGAAATGGGAAACCGGGGTATCACTTAGATAAAGATACCACATCAATCCCACGCTGGCTTTTGCTCAACCGATACAGCCGGAGGGCTGGATAACAAGAAAAGGCGGTATGCGCCCCGTGGAGGGGGGTAGCGTACCGCCTTTTCT
>DWUU01000033.1 GCA_019120575.1 Candidatus Mediterraneibacter quadrami | reverse complement strand
CGCACGCACGCACGCACGCACGCACGCATAGCATAAGTCTGTCCTTTTTACTGTCAGCAGAAAAGAATATCAGAGAGATGAAAGGCGTATCCTGCCGGTTTAACAACGGGCGGGATGCGTCTTTTTGCGTTCTTTAATAAGTTACGGGAAAGAGAGGAAAGCGTATGAAAAAGACAAGAAAGATCCTGAGCATGATCCTGTGTTCGGCGATGCTGGTTACAGTGGCGCCGCAGACGGCGTTTGCCGAGGGGGAGGAAACGGGTGAACAGACCGGATATCAGGAAAATACTGTGGAGACGCAGGCAATAAAGATTGTTGACTGGCAGTTCGCGGACAATCCGGACGGCCTGTCCGTTTATGAGGAAGACGGGAAATATGCTGCAGATGTTCCGCAGGGAAACATCCCACTGGATGAGTTGGCATCCATGCTTCCTGGAAGCCTGACTGCCAAAACAGAAGGAGCGGAAGAAGTCCCGGTTGAAGTTTCTGCCTGGAACTGTCCGGAGTATGTTGCGGACGGGCAGGGGGCATGGCCGCAGGAGGGAGAATATACCTTTACAGCAGAGATTCAGGAAGGGTATGAGACTGCTGAAAACCCGGCTGTAACTGTACGGTTTGCAGATGCGGTTGAACCGCTGGCTGACGAGGAGTATACGGAAACCGTCGAGGGAAATGTGATTACCAGGAAGTTTCATACTTTTCCGGACGACTTTAAGATTTATAGTATATCAGTTGATGCAGGGGAGAGCCTGATCCTTGATTTTTCAGAGGCGGTTGAGAATCCGAAAGCGTCTGTGGATGTTCAGATTTATCCCAGGGAACCAGGCACGGATATTACGATAAAAGGTGCGCCGGGAAAAAGTTTTCCGATTGATTTTATCATTCAGAAGTATCCGGAGTATCCTTCGGTCGATCTTACCCTGGACAATTTTTCAACAGGTTTGACAGGAACGAAGGGTGGAAATGTACAGCTTCATGGCAGTGGTACGTCAACGCTCCAGTATCAGGGAAGTTGTGAAATCTATCAGATCGATCTGAGTAATAAGGCGGACGAGCATGTGCTTAATGTAAGCGCGAAGGATGATTCATCCGGGTTAAAATTCAGATATGTGAATGCTTCAGGATGTCACATCAATATAACAGGCGGAACATATGAAGTGGAAGAGAACTTGTCAGCGTCTGATCTTTCAATAGAAGATTCGACAATCACTTTTAAAGAAACTTCTAATATGAATCGTCGTATTCAGGCCGGATCGACCCGGATCAGCGGATCTGCCCTGTATAATGTGGGCAGGATAAGCCCGGCGGATGAGTTTGATGAGAACTCTTTTGACGGTTCTTTGATAGATATAGATGATTCAACCATAGAATTTCACCCTAAGTTCGATTCCCATTATTCTTGTACTCCTGCGCTGGGGAATGCTGAAACAATCACAATAGACGACTCGGTAATCTCCGGCATTGAGACAATGAGAGATTATGGCGGCATCGGAGGATGCTTTGAGACGCTGGATATTACCAAGTCCAAAGTTTACGCAAAAGCGGAGGATGCTCCTGCGATTGGGCCAAATGAGGAGGCGGTTGATGAGAATATTTCCGGATCAAAGATAACGATTTGTGACAGTTATATAGAAGCAGCCAGTGACAAGGGCGCCGCCATCGGTATGCCGTATCTTGAAAAGGAAAAAGAGAAACCAGAGAACCTTGAGGACCTTTCTGTCACAATTTCCGGCGACAGTGATGTGACAGCAACCAGCATTCAGTCGGCTGCCATCGGAGGCGGACGCTGGGGTACGACAACGATTAAGGATGACGGAAAGATCGAGCTGGTGATCGGAAGCGGCATCGGAAACTGGGGAGGGGGAACGTCGGTTAGTGATGAGGATGCCGGGCTTCATTCCCTGCGCGCCGCCAGAAGCATGGCGCCGCGGATCACAGGCGAAGATTTGCAGGCTGCGTTTGCTGAAGAAATGCAGCTTACCGATAATGTGAATATTACGGTAGAGGGGAAACCTGAGATCAGCGCCAAATCCGGTGTGCTTGCGATCTACGGGAAGACGGTCACCTGTGAGAATACGAACCTTGTACAGAACACCATGGTAACACAGACTGGCAGCAGTCAGACGCTGTACAAAGCAGAAAGTCCCGGAGCTGTTACGGTTGGAGACGAGTCCATAGGTGAACTGGGGTACGGTTATGCGTCGGTCGCGGCGACAAATTTGTCTGCGCAGACCGGTGCAGACATGAAGTTCGGCAATTCAGTTCTTACAGATGTAACAAGCAGTTCGGATAAATTTAATATTGGATCAACCGGATGGCAGTATTTCTTTACCAGCCCACTGCTGGAGATTTATGGAACGGTCCGGCTTGTGGATAATAATGGGGAAGCGGTTACCGGTTCTGCAGGTGTCGGAACAGCCCTGAAAGCCGGTCTGACTGGTCTTGCGCCGGCTTCCGTACAAAATGACAGTAATGATAAAGTGGCATATCAGTGGTACAGGGATGGAGAAGAGATTTCCGGAGCAACCGGTGCAAGCTACAGTTTGACGCAAGAAGACGAGAATAAAGTGGTGTACTGTGTTGTGTCCGGCATCGGCGGTTACACGGGCGCTGTTACAAGCAATGCGGTGACTGTTACAGACAATGAGGGCAATGTGCATGCTCCTGAACTGGCTGGCAGGACGGAAGACAGCATTACATTGAAAGAAATCGTCGGCTATGAATACAAAATCGTCAACGGACCAGTGGGAACAGAAGACTGGCAGTCCAGTCCGGAATTTACCGGTCTGATGAGAGGCCAGACCTACACTTTTATCCAGAAAGACGGAAATAGCATCAGTCCTGCGGCAAGTTTCACGACGTTATCGGACGCTCCGCAGGTAGATGAATTTACGTTCGACTATGTGAACGAGAAGCTGAAGTTTCAGAGCGGGATCTATATTTATGAAAATAAAGAGTGTACGGGAGAGGCTCTTAATCAGAATTCCGGCAGCCTGAGTATTGATATCTCAAAGTATATTGCGAACAGCGATGAAGAGGAGAAGAGCCTCTATGCGAAATATCAGAATGGGAATGCTGTGACTGAAATCAAGATTCCAAATCGGCCTTCGATGACGCCGCTTCAGGAATCGGATGTGACAGCTGCGGCAGGCAGCATCTCCTTCCAGGGCCAGAAGGGCGTCAGCTATCAGCTTCAGGATGGAAATGGTTATCAGGCGGGTCCCCAGAAACTAGGCGAGGGAAATACGATCACCTATAGCGGGTTGATTCCCGGTGCAACATATACCCTGAAGATGCGGGTCGAAGCAAGCAACGCGCAGTCGGATCAACATTTTCATTCGGATCAGTATGATCTGCAGATCACGCTTCCGTTTGCGACAAATATGATTGGAACAGTCCTGCTGCCGGCTGGAAGTACGGATGTGACGCGAAGCTATGATCTGAGCCGCTGGCTTGAGGATGCAGAAATCATCACGGTTGCGGAGACTGCAGATGCAGATGATATGATAAACAGCGTTATCTATACAGGCACAATCCTGACGGTGACAGGCGGATCGGCAGATGCGGATAAAGAGGCAACTCTGGTTGTAACGGCGGGCAATAAAAAACTGACGCTTACTGTGCAGACGGTGAATGTACTGGCGGAAGAAGCGGAGGATGACATCCTGTGGGTGCGGCCGTTCTATCCGGACGCGGATTATATCGATAACGGGAAAACAGATGAAGAACTGGACGAGCTGCTTGATGAGAAGGCAGAAGCAGACGGATATGATCCGAAAGGGAAGGAAAGCTTTGTTCTTGTTCCGCTGAATGCAGTCGGGGCGGATGTGGCAGCTGCAAGAGGCGAGATTGAGATTCATTTTACGCCGACTAAAATTACAGAACTGGAAAATAAAGTCGTAGCTCTTTATATGATCCCCAAAACAGGCGGTAACCCAGAGCAGATCCCTGTAGAGAAGAGTCCGAGCGGAGGAGTGGATTTCACTATTTCCGGACAGGGCGGATATCTGAGGTTGTACTGCGAAGACGGTTATACGCCGGAGATAACGATTGAGTCAATTGCTGTAAATGGTGAGACGACCGACACTCCGGTTGCCGGGTTTGAAGATCAGGTTTCGGTGACAATGAAAGTCGCTTCGGAAAAAGAAGATGTGCCTTTAGTCGGAACGCCGACTGGTACGGTGACACTTTATAATGGTAATCCGGGTACAGAAGGAGCGGCAGTTTTGGCAGAAGGAACACTTAAAAACGGATTCATTACGTTGGAGTTTACAGTGGATGTGGAAGATCTGCTGGCCGGGGAAATCAGTCTGTATGCGGCGTATGGGGGCGACAACAATTATGTTTCTGTAAATACAGAGGATGCAAAGGTGATCTCGGTGAAAGAAAGCGTTCCGGCTGCGCCGGTTGTTACCGCTGTCACAGCGGATGATAATCCCTATACTTCCGGTACCTGGACAAAACAGGATCATGTGACCTTTACCGTTTCAGGGTCAAGTGCGGAAAGCGGAATCGCCGGATATGAGTATTCTACAGATGACGGGAAGAACTGGACTGGGATTACACCGGATGCCGAGGGGGCATATTGCCTGACCGTTTCGGATGAAGGCCAGACGACATATCTCTTCCGGGTTGTGACGAAAGCCGGAACAGAAGGGACGGCCAGAGAACCGTTTGACGTGAAGATCGACCGGACCGCACCGGCGGCAGCGATTCATGTCAAAGACAATAAATGGATGGGATTCCTGAACGCTATAACATTCGGGAAGTTTTTCAAAGAGACTGTTGATGTGAAGATTACGGCAAGTGATACCGCTCATGCCAGCGGTGTGGAGAAGGTGGAATATATGCTTTCCACAGATGCATTCACAGCCCCTGACCAGGTGGGCGGCGACTGGAAGGAACTGGCAGCCAGCGGCGACGGCACATACGGCTTTAGCATCGAACCGAACCAGAAAGGGTCCGTATACGTTCGTGTGACAGACCATGCGGGCAACACGACGGTGATCAATTCCGCGGGCATCGTGGTCTACACAGACGCCGCGCAGCAGACGCAGGATATTTCCTTCACGAAGCTTTCAAAGGACGATGTATCCTTTGCCGTATCGCTGAACGGCAATACGGTGAAGAGCCTGACGCTTGAGTCAGAAGACGCCCAGGGACAGATGATCAGTAAGACGATCCCGGACACGGACTACACGGTTACGGATGACGGAACGATCACACTGAAAGCATCTTATCTGCAGTCCCTTGCAGCGGGAAATTACACGATCCGTGTGGACTATAATCCGATGGGCGAGACCTACGTGGACGGTGCGGACAATGACGCTCCGGCAGCCACAACCGTCGCCCTGACTGTAGAGCGTGTGGCGGGAACCGTGACGATCGACGGCGACACCGGAAAGACTTACGACGGACAGCCGGCCGCGCCGGTATATACCGCGAACAATACAGACGGCGACGTGGTCATCGAGTACAAGGCAAAAGGCGCAGACGATGCAGCTTATACAACCGAAGCTCCGGAGAATGCCGGGGATTACACGGTGCGCGTCACAGTAAAAGAAGATGCGGCAGGCAACTATACAGAAGCGTCAGCTACGCAGGACTTCACCATCGCGAAGAAAGAACTGACCGTATCGCTGAAAATACAGGACAAACAGTACGACGGCCTGAATACGGCTGCGTATGCGGAAGGACCGGAACTCGTTGGCGTGGTGAGCGGCGACAACATTGAACTCACAGGCGGCACGCCTACCTTTGACAGCGTGAAAGCCGGCGAGGACATTGCGGTCAGCTTTACGAAGTTCGTCATTGGCGGAGACAGTGCAGGCAACTATACCCTGACGCAGCCCTCAGGCGTGACCGCAGAGATCTACAATACGTATGAGGCGGAGCCGGGCACGGATTACACGGTGAACAGCAATGACTGGCTGAAAGAGGATTTCATGATCACAGCCAAAGAAGGGTTCAGCCTGTCCCTTACGGATACCGTGGACGGGGCGTGGACAGACACTCTCAGCGCATCGGATGAGACGGACAGCGGAGAGATCGCATTCTACGTGAAGAATGAGACGACTGGCGCGATCTCCCTGGTGAAGACGGAAGACTATAAGATCGACCGGACACTGCCCGAAGGGGAGATCCGGATCGGTGAGAACCGGTGGCGTGAGTTCCTGAATACGATCACGTTCGGCCTGTTCTTTAAGGACACACAGACCGTTTCGATTGAAAGCGCAGACGCCCTTTCCGGTATTTCCAAAGTGGAATACGCAGTGTCTGACAAGGCGCTGTCACTGGACGAAGTGCAGGTCCTGACCGACTGGACGGAAGCGGATCGCGTGAATGTGACGCCGGAAGACGGCGGGCGGTTCATCTACTATGCACGGATCACAGACCGGGCGGGCAATGTGCTCTATCTGTCCACGGACGGCGCAGAGTTTGACCTGACTGCTCCGGTGATCGAAGGCATTACGGACGGTGCGGCATACTGTATCAGAGCAGAATTTACCGTGAACGACAGGAACATCGATAAAGTGCAGATAAACGGAAAGGATGCGACGGCAGAGGACGGCGTTTACACACTTAAGGCAGGTGAATATATCATCACGGCACTGGATAAAGCCGGCAATGTCACGGAAATGAAGGTGACCGTCCGAGAGGCGCATGACTTCATCTGGGTAACAGACAAAGAGGCGACGGAGACGGAAGCCGGTCTGAAGCATGAAGAGTGTACGGTCTGCGGATATGCGGAGGATCCGGTGGAGATCCCGGCGACCGGGCCGACAGAACCGGAAGAACCGGAAAAACCGGAAGAACCGGAAAAACCGGAGGAGCCGGAAAAGCCGGCAGAACCGGAAGAGCCGGAGAAGCCGACAGAACCGGAGAAGCCGGAGGAGGATGCGGCTGATGATACAGTCGTTGCACAGACCGGCGATCCGACGGATATCGCGCCGTGGATCATGCTGATGCTCGTATCGGGCGCGGCGGTGACCAGCAGCTGGATCTGGCGCAGAAAGAGAAGATAGAGAGGTGTCCTCAATTGTGTTCAGTAGTTTGCAGTTTGTAGCGCATCTGCAACAAATTCCGGCTGAATCCTCGGATTTCCGCTGTTTTCGGTTACCCAAACGTTAATCGGATACAACAATATACGATCCAGATGCCGCAAGGCGCTGCATGGCCTCCCAGGACGTTGCCCTGGGAGGTTTTTGAGTATGACGGGCATGCCGTCAGTCTGTGGTGAAAGTCCACAAGGGGCGTAGTTGCCGACGAACTCCATAGCGACTCCCAAGGTTTACATCGTGAGGTGTGGGCGAGAAGAAGGAATAGCAAAATCGCAGCCTGACGAACAGAAACCTGATACAAGGCGTACATGGTGGATAAGCTGACTCAAGACAGCGAAAACAGCATTGTGGTGACAATTCCTTTTGAGCGGTTAGAGACAAAGACGTATGTACCAGTTAATGATAAAAATGTACCAGTTTAGGATGAAAATGTACCAGTCAGGGATGAAAATGTACCAGATAAAGAAGACAAGTTAGTTTTGATCTTGGAATTTTGTCATGAGCCAAAGTCAGTATTAGAAATAGCGGATTATCTTGGATACAAAGATAAGAGGAGCGTAAGAAAATATTTAAATGTACTACTGTCGCAGGGGCGGATTTCTATGACGATTCTAAGGCTTAAAAGCAAAAAATGCTTGCAGAGTTATATTTGTTCTGATATTATAAGTGCATATTAATACAATCTGTGAAAGCAGATATTAAGAAAAGAGACAATAAACAGGGAATCCAATGCAGGATAACGTGGTTATTGTCTTTTTTTTGCAACAGTAATGGGCCAAAGCCTGTATGGGCATTTCGGAGAGAGTCAGGAGGTAAAGCATATGAGGAGATCACTGAGTATTCGATTCACAGACTATGATATGATAGAAATGTTTTCAAGAGATATTGCAAATTTGAAAGGTGAATTTGACATTGTTTCCGGAAGAAAAGTTGTTGATGCAAAATCTTTCCTGGGAATATTCAGCCTCGATCTGTCAGTGCCGCTTACGCTGAATGCGGTCACAGACGACGATCGTGCTTTTATCATATTTCAGAAATATGCGGTATAGGACAGTGAGTGTATAGGGGAAGGGCTCCCCTATACACTCAATATTGTGGTTAGGACAGCAGCCAGTCAATTAAGTTGAACGATTTTATTCCGTCGTAGGTTGAATCGAGTCCGGGGGCGAGAGAGAGTACGATCTTTTCATAATTGTCCCTGATTTTCTGCAACGGGGCAAGCTCCCGTCTGCGGACGTCTTTGCTTTGCATAGCATAAACTAAAAAAATAATCAAGTTTATGCTATTGATTGCATAAAATAACAAAACCTGACATGCTTTTTTCAAACTTCTTTTTTCCACTTGACAATCGCCATCCCGTGTATTACTATAAATACATAGAAAAACCGAAACGTTTCGGTTTTGAGATTAAGGAGGAATGAATCATGCCATTAGTTACTTCAGAAAAAATGCTTCTGGACGCGCAGAAGGGCGGTTATGCGGTCGGTGCGTTCAACATCGAGAACATGGAAATGGTGAAGGCGGTGCTGGCTGCCGCTGAGGAACTGAAAGCGCCGGTCATGCTCCAGACGACGCCGGGTACGATCAAATACGGAACGGTTGAGACTTATGCGGCGATCGTGAAAGCCGAGGCGGAGAAAGTGTCTGTTCCGGTCTGCCTGCACCTGGATCACGGCAACAGCTTTGAGCTGGCTGTACAGGCGATGCACGCGGGATATACCTCTGTCATGATCGACGGTTCCGGCGAGGATTTCGAGAGCAACATCGCACTGACGAAGAAGGTAGTCGATGTGGCGAAGGCGCTTGGCATCCCGGTTGAGGCCGAGCTTGGCAAAGTGGGCGGCAAGGAAGACGACCTGGAGGCGGATGCGGACACGAATACGGATCCGCAGGAGGCGAAGGAGTTCGCGGAGCGCACAGGCGTATCCTCACTGGCTGTAGCCATCGGGACGGCGCACGGATTCTATGTGGGCACACCGGTGCTTGACAAACCGCGTGTAAGCGCGATCAAAGAACTGGTATCCGTACCGCTCGTGCTTCACGGCGCATCGGGCTTGAGTGAGGAAGATGTAAGAGAGTGCGTGGAGCGCGGTATGTGCAAGGTGAATTTCGCCACAGAACTGAGAGCCGCATATACGGCTGCCGTGAAGAAGCTGCTTGAGGAGAAGCCGGAGACCTATGATCCGAAGAAACTGGGCAATGTCGGCATGGAAGCGGTCAAAGAGCAGGTAAAGATCCGTATGAAGATGTGCGGCTGCAACGGCAAGGCAGAATAATCCGGGCAGAGGAATACGGGAAATATTTCCGCGCAGGCGGACAGAAAAAGAAAAGGCGGTGAGAAGATGGGAGCTACGATGAAGGACATCGCAAAGCGGACCGGTCTCGGACTGGCGACGATCTCTTCCTATCTGAACGGAGGAAATGTCCGGGAAAAGAACCGCATCAAGATCGAAGAAGCCATCGAGGAACTTCATTTTGAGGTGAATGAAGTAGCGCGGGGGCTGAAGACGAACCGTACGAAGACCATCGGGATCGTGATCCCGGAACTGAACAACATTTTCTTTGCCGAGATCATTACAGAGGCGGAGGATATCCTGCGAAGCCACGGCTATGCGACCATGATCTGCGACTGCCGTTCCGATGCGGACCGGGAGAAGGAAGCGGTGGAATTCCTCTGTCACCGGCGGGTGGACGGGCTGATTGTCATGCCGACGGGCCGGTCGGATCCGGGGTTCAGGCGATTCATCCGTGCCGGTAAGCCGGTTGTGATGATCGACCGGAAGATGCAGGACGTGTCCTGCGACAGCATTCTGGTGGACAATAAAGGCGCCGCTTCAGATGCGGTGAAGCGGCTTTTAAAGACCGGACACCGGAAGATCGGCATGATCGCCGGGCCGGAGGACGTCTATACGGCGAAGGAGAGACTGAAGGGATTCCGGGAGGCGGTCCGGGAAGCCGGGGCGGATGCGGATGAAGCGCTAATCGCCAGAGGAAATTATACGATCGCGGGCGGCGCGGCGGCCATGCGGAAACTTCATGAGCAGAACCCGGACATGACGGCGGTGTTCATTTCCAACTATGAGATGACCGTGGGCGCGATGATGGAGATCAACGACCTGGGGATCCGGGTGCCGGATGAGCTGTCTGTTATCGGATTTGACAACGTGGACTTTGCCCGGGCGTCTGTCCCGAAGCTGAGCATCGTGACCCAGCCTACGGCGAAGATCGCGCGGGCGGCCGCCGATATTCTCATCGGGCGGCTGGAAGGAAAACTTCCGGAAGAGCATGAAAATGAAGACGATGCGGACGGACAGAAGCTGTCGGCAACGGTGACGCTGAAGACGGGATTCGTGGAAGGCCGCTCGGTGCGGACGCTGAAAGCGTAAGGAGATCAATTATGGGAGAATATTTACTGGGCATTGATATCGGGACAAGCGCCTGCAAGATCGCTGTGTTCGCGAAGGACGGACAGGTGATGGCGGCCGGGAACGGCGATTATCCGGTGTATTACCCGCACCCCGGATGGGCGGAGCAGAACCCGGATGAATGGTGGGACGCCATATGCAGGACCATCCCGGAAGTGCTGAAGAAAGGCGGCATCGATCCGGCCGAGATCCGGGGCGTGGGGATCGACGGGCAGAGCTGGTCCGCCATTCCGGTGGACCGGGACGGGAATGTCCTTGCGAACACGCCGATCTGGATGGATACGCGGGCGGTCGATATCTGTGAAGAATATAATGAAAAGATCGGGAAGGACCGGATCTTCGGGCTGTGCGGCAATCCGCTGCAGCCGTCCTATACGACGCCGAAGATCATCTGGTATCAGCGGAACCTTCCGGATGTGTATGCGAAGACATACAAGATCCTGCAGTCCAACAGCTTTATCGCATTCCGGCTGACCGGGGTGATGAGCCAGGAACTGTCGCAGGGATACGGGCTGCACTGTTTCGATATGAGGAAAGGCGTGTGGGATGAAGAAATGTGCCGGGCATTCGGCTTTTCGCCGGACATTCTGCCGGACATCTATCCCTGCCATGCCATCATCGGAACGGTGACGGAGCAGGCGGCCGCGCAGTGCGGGCTTGCCGCAGGTACACCGGTGGCGGCGGGCGGACTCGACGCGGCATGTGGAACCCTGGGTGCGGGTGTCATCCACAGCGGGGAGACCCAGGAGCAGGGCGGACAGGCCGGCGGCATGAGCATCTGCACCGATACGTATCAGGCGGATGAACGGCTGATCCTCGGCTATCATGTGATCCCGGGGCACTGGCTCCTGCAGGGCGGAACTACCGGCGGAGGCGGCGTGATGCGCTGGCTGGAGAAGGAGTTCGGCGCCTGGGAGCGGGAAGAAGGAAAACGTCAGGGGAAGAGTTCTCTGGATCTCTTCAATGAAGAGGCGGCTGCGGTCGCTCCGGGAAGCGACGGGGTGATCTTCCTGCCCTATATGTCCGGCGAGCGGACCCCGATCTGGGATCCGGACGCCAAAGGTGTGTACTACGGGCTGGATTTCAGCAAGACGAAGGGGCATTTCATCCGTGCGGCCATGGAAGGCACGGCATACGCCCTGAAGCACAACCTGGACGTTGCGGAAGAAGCCGGCGCGAAAGTGACGGTCATGCGCGCCATGGGCGGCTCGGCGAATTCCCTGCTCTGGACCCAGATCAAGTCCGACATTACAGGCAAACCGATCGTCGTTCCGTCATCGGACACGGCCACCACGCTTGGGGCGGTGATCCTGGCGGGCGTGGGCATCGGCATGTACCGGGATTTTGAAGAGGCGGTACGGCTGACCGTACACGACAGGAGATCCCATGAGCCGGATCCGGAAAAACGTGCGGTATATGACGGAAATTATAAAACATACATAGAACTTTATCAGCAGTTAAAAGGCATCATGAAAGAAAGAGGAGGCAGATAAACATGAAAGCAGCTGTTGTATGTGCAAATGAAGATGTGCGTTACATGGATTATGAAGAACCGACGCCAGGGCCGGGTGAAGTCAAGGTTAAAGTGAAGGCGTCCGGCATCTGCGGTTCGGATATCCCGCGCGTACTCAACCACGGCGTGCATTTCTATCCGATCGTTCTGGGACATGAATTCTCCGGCGATGTGGTCGAAGTGGGCGAAGGCGTGACAAAGGTCAAAGTCGGTGATCATGTGTCCGGCGCGCCGCTGAAACCGTGCATGAAATGCGATGACTGCCAGAACGGCAATTTCTCCCTGTGCAAGCATTACAGCTTCATCGGTTCCAGAGAGCAGGGCAGCAACGCGGATTATGTGGTAATCCCGGAGCAGAACGCGATTGTTTATGATCCGTCCATCCCGTATGAGCAGGCGGCCATGTTCGAGCCGGCCACCGTGGCGATCCACGGCGTTTACCAGAATGATTACCAGGGCGGCCAGTATGTGGCGGTGCTGGGCGGCGGCACGATCGGCATGTTCACCATGCAGTGGACGAAGATCTTCGGCGCGAAGAAAGTCGTTGTATTCGATATCAGCGACGCAAGGCTGGAACTGGCAAAGCGTCTCGGCGCGGACGAAGTGGTAAATACGACAGAAGAAGATTTCATGGATAAGGCGATGGCCATCACTGGCGGCAAGGGATACGGCTATGTATTCGAGACGGCCGGACAGGTGCCGACCATGCAGATGGCATTTAAGCTGGCCGCAAATAAATCCCATGTGTGCTTCATCGGCACGCCCCACGAAACGCTGTCATTTACCCAGGATCTCTGGGAGCAGATGAACCGCAAGGAATTCAAACTGACCGGTTCCTGGATGTCCTACAGCGCGCCGTTCCCGGGAAAAGAGTGGGAACTGACCGCGCATTACTTCGCAACGGGACAGCTGAAGTTCGATCCGGAATTCATTTATAAGAAGATGCCTATGAGTCAGGCCCAGGAAGCATTCCAGATGTTTAAGACGCCGGGGCTTGTCAAAGGCAAACTGATGCTTGTAAATGAAGATTAATTCCAGGAGGATCAGGAGGCGGAAGACATGATACTGACAGTGACACTGAATGCGGCCATCGACAAGCGGTACGTGGTGGAAGGATTCCGGGTCGGCGAGGTCAACCGGGTGAAGGAGTGCGCCTACACACCGGGCGGCAAAGGACTCAATGTATCCAAACCCGCGTCCATCGCCGGGGCGGAAGTCGTGGCGACCGGATTCGTGGGCGGACACGCGGGAAATTACATCGAGGATTCTCTGAAGCCCTTCGGGATCAGAAGCGAGTTCTACCATCTGGCGGATGAGAGCCGGTCCTGCATCAATATCTGGGATGAAGTGAACCATGTGCAGACGGAATTCCTGGAGCCCGGATTCACGGTGACGGAAGAGGATTTTGTAAATTTTGAAGAGAAATTCAAAGGCCTGGTTGCGAAGGCGGACGTTGTTTCCATGTCCGGAAGCGTGCCGAAAGGACTGGACGGAAGGGCTTACCAGCGGCTGGTAAAGATCTGTAAAGAGGCCGGGAAGCCGGTGATCCTTGATACCAGCGGGAATCTGCTGGAAATGGGGATCGAAGCCTGCCCGACCATGATCAAGCCGAATATCGATGAGATCCGGATGCTCACCGGCAAGGCCTGCGACCATCTGGAAGACATGGTGGAAGCGGCAAAAGAGGTCCATGGAAAAGGCGTGGACATTGTGGCGGTATCCCTCGGCGGAGACGGATCTTTTGTGGTATGCGACGAAGGGATCTTCCGGGCGGAGGTGCCGAAGATCGACGCGGTGAACACGGTGGGGTGCGGCGACTCCATGATCGCCGGATATGCCCTGGGCATCAGCGAAGGCCTTTCAGTAAAGGAGACACTCAGGAAAGCCAGCGCCATTTCGGCGGCGGCGGCGCTGAGAGAGGAGACGGGATTTTTCGTAAAGGAAGATATGGAACGGATCCTGCCTCAGATAAAGATCACAGAACTTTAATATAAGGAGGAACGAAAATGGGAGAAATCATTAATCCGGCCATCGTGCCGAAAGTGAAAGTGTACACCGGCGAAGAGATCCCGGGCATGGGGATCGGAACGTTCGGTTCGGACCGGGTGAGCGCGGAGGAAGTGTCAAATGCAGTGGCAGGAGCGCTTCGCAGCGGCTACCGGATGTTTGACTGCGCGGCCTGCTATGGAAATGAAGACCAGATCGGGAAAGTATTCCAGGCGGCGTTTGACGAAGGCGTGGTAGAGCGTAAAGAGCTCTTTATCATGTCCAAAGTGTGGAACGACATGCACAGAAAAGTGGAGGAGGCCTGCACAAAGAGCATCCGGGATCTGAAATGTGATTACCTTGATATGTATTTTATCCACTGGCCGTTCCCGAACTATCATGCGCCGGGATGCGATGTGGATTCCAGAAATCCGGATTCCAGACCGTTCAGCGTGGAGGAGTTCATGGATACTTACAGACAGTGCGAAAGCCTTGTGGAGAAAGGACTAATCCGCCACATCGGGATCTCCAATATGACGATCCCGAAGCTGGAGGCGGTGCTCCCGCTGATGAAGATCCGTCCGTCAGCCTGCGAGATCGAACTCCATCCGTGCATGCAGCAGAAGGAGCTGTTCGACTACCTCGTAGCGCATGATATTCAGGTGATCGGCTACATGCCGCTCGGTTCGCCGCAGCGTCCGGAGCGTGACATCATGCCGGAGGACATCGCGGATATGGAGCAGCCGGTGATCCGGGAGATCGCGGCGGCACACAACTGCCATCCGGCGCTGATCTGCCTGAAGTGGTCCCATCAGCTGGGCGCGATCCCGATCCCCTTCTCCGTCCGCGAGAAGAATTATGTCAGCAACCTGAAGTCCATCACCGAAGACCCGCTGACCGATGAGGAGATGGCGAAGATCGCGACGCTGGAGCGCAACAATCGTCTTGTGAAG
Source organism: Candidatus Mediterraneibacter quadrami (assembly GCA_019120575.1). GTDB lineage: Bacteria > Bacillota > Clostridia > Lachnospirales > Lachnospiraceae > Mediterraneibacter > Mediterraneibacter quadrami. The sequence goes on along the minus strand of DWUU01000033.1, from coordinate 31,584 downwards.
GGCCATGTATTCCTCTGGCCGGGCGCAAAAGACTGGCATGACCTCTGGGATGAGGATGGAAAGATCGTAACGCTGGATTAACAGAGACAGACAGAATGCATTCTGCAAAAAAGCAGAGTGCATTCTGTTTTTTGCCTTGACAAATGCGGCGGAGACGTTTAACATTAAACCGTTAGCATTTATCAAGGAGGAGTTATTATGAAAATGTGGAAAAAGGCAGCAAGCCTTGCCCTTGCATCTGCAATGGTATTTTCCCTGGCTGCATGCGGCGGCGGAAAAGACAGCAGCGAAGGCAATGCTGATGCGACAACATTCAAGATCGGCGGCATCGGACCGATCACAGGAGATACGGCAATCTACGGAACAGCGGTTCAGAACGGCATCCAGCTGGCAGTGGATGAGATCAACGCGGACGGCGGTATCAACGGTTATCAGATCGAGTATTCATTTGAGGATGACCAGAACAACTCTGAGAAATCCGTCAATGCATACAACACGCTGAAAGACTGGGGCATGCAGATGCTGGTCGGAACGGTAACATCCACACCGTGTACAGCGGTAGTTGAGGAGACGCACGCGGACAATATGTTCCAGCTCACACCGTCAGCTACGGCAGTAGAGAGTATCCAGTATGACAATGCATTCCGTATGTGTTTCTCTGACCCGAGTCAGGGTACAGTATCAGCGGACTACATCGCTGAAAACGGACTTGCGACAAAAGTAGCGATCATCTACGACAGTTCAGATACGTACTCAACAGGTATCTATCAGAACTTTGCAACAGAGGCAGAGGCAAAAGGACTTGAAATCGTAGCTGCAGAGGCGTTTACATCAGACAGCAGCACAGATTTCTCCGTACAGATCCAGAAAGCAAAAGATGCAGGCGCAGAGCTTGTATTCCTTCCGATCTACTATCAGGAAGCTTCCCTGATCCTCGCGCAGGCTGACAGAGCGGGATTTGCTCCGAAGTGGTTCGGCGTGGACGGTATGGACGGACTTCTTGACGTAGAAGGATTTGACGCTGCACTGGCAGAGGGACTGATGTTCCTGACACCGTTCACACCGGACGCAGAGGACGAGGCAACCCAGACATTCGTTGCCGACTTCGAAGAAGCATTCGGCGATACACCGATCCAGTTCGCTGCAGACGCATATGACTGCATCTATGTAATCAAAGCGGCTGCTGAGAAAGCGGACATAGATCCGACCATGAGTGTGACAGATATGTGCGAAGCAATGAAGACAGCTATGACAGAGATCACCATCGACGGTCTTACCGGAAAACAGATCTCATGGGGCGAGGATGGCGAGCCGTCTAAAGAGCCGACAGTCGTAGTAGTAGAAAGCGGAGCATATAAAGTGCTTCAGGCTAAATAAGATACAAAAGCGGAACACCGGCATGTATTTCCCGGCGTTCCGCTTTTTTTGCCGCTTCAGAGGCGGCGCCCCGGATTCGGTATGATCGTTTCGCAGGCTGGCGCCCCGGTTCGGCCGGACGTTTCCGCAGGTTGGTCCCCGGTTCGGCCGGATTCAGTGATTTTGCTGTCTGGGCCGAACAATTTCAGGGGAATGTTCGGCCAGATCATACATTTTGGATTTCCAGGCCGAACAAATTTGCCGATCAGTCCGGTCTGAATGCCCAAAATCTGATAAGCTGTGTCAGGTTCACGTCCCGGCTGTATATTTCAGAAAAAAATCATAATTAATTTAGAGGAGACGTGGTATAATGATTGCACATACGTGCAATCCAGCCAGGAATCCGGGTTGCTCCGCAGTGCGGGGATTATACCGGCAGGCCACGGCTTGAGAAGTAAATGCTGCTTCGCAGCGCTTCCTTCTCTGCGCACGTGGTATAATGATTGCGCGGAGCGCAATCTAAAGCGGGAGACTGTTATGTTTGGTTATGTGACGGTTCATGAACCGGAATTAAAGGTAAAAGATCTGAATAAATATAAAGCATACTACTGCGGCCTGTGCCGTGTCCTGAAGGAAGAGTACGGTTTTATGGGGCAGATGACGCTGACCTATGATATGACCTTCGCGGTCATCCTGCTTTCTTCCCTGTATGAGTGTGAGGGAAGCACAGAGATGCGCCGGTGCAAGGCGCATCCGGTGAAGAAGCGTCCGATGCTGAAGAATGAGGTTACGTCTTATGCGGCGGCGATGAATGTGCTGCTGGCTTATTATCATCTGGATGACGACTGGAAAGACGACAGGAAGATTACAAGTCTGGCGGCAAGGAATGTGATCCGGCGCAGGGTGAGTAAAGTGATCCGGCAGTATCCGCGGCAGAGCCGGGCGATCCGGGAATCGCTTAAAGAACTGGCTGCATGTGAGCGGGAAAACAGCATGGATCTTGACCGGACGGCGGGCTGTTTCGGGGAACTGATGGAAGAGCTTTTCCTGTACAGAAAGGATGTGTGGGAAGAACAGCTCAGACGGATGGGCTTCTTTCTGGGCAAGTTTATCTATCTTATGGACGCCTATGAGGATCTGCCGGAAGACCTGGAGAAGAACCGCTATAATCCGCTGAAGAAGATATATGCTGAAGAAGGATATGAGGAGCGGATCCGTGAAATCCTCTGCATGATGATCGCAGAGAGTACGGCGGAATTCGAGCGGCTTCCCTGTCTGATAGATGTGGACATTTTGCGGAATATATTGTATGATGGAATTTGGAGTCGTTATAATAAGATACAGATGAAGAAAAGTGAGGATCAGAAAAAATGAGTAAGAATCCATATGAGGTGCTCGGCGTATCTCCGAACGCCTCAGATGATGAGATAAAGAAAGCATACCGCGATCTGACCAGGAAATATCATCCGGATGCAAATGTGAACAACCCGCTGGCTGATCTGGCGGAGGAAAAGTTCAAAGAAGTGCAGGAAGCCTATGATACGATCATGCATGAACGTTCATCAGGCGGAGCCGGCGGATATTCCTATGGGGGGAGCTCATCCGGGAGCAGTTCGGGAAGCTATTCCTACGGCGGCGGATCCTATGGAGGCGGCAGCTACCAGAATGCTCAGCAGGACCCGAGGCTTCAGGCGGCGGTCAATTACATCAACAGCCGGCGTTTCCGTGAGGCGCTCAACACACTGGACCAGATATCAGAGCGTTCCGCCCTGTGGTATTATTTAAGCGGATGTGCCAATGCAGGCCTGGGCAACAATGTACTGGCCAGAGACCACGCGGCGCAGGCTGTCAATATGGAACCCAATAACCTGCAGTACAGACAGCTTCTGAACCAGCTGGAGTTCAGCAGCAGGAGATATCAGAACAGTCCGTACGGAACCGGGTACGGCATGGGCGGATCATCCTGCGGAACCGGAAACTTCTGCTGTGACCTGTGGCTGGCGGATACGTGCTGCGAATGTATGGGAGGAGATCTCTGTTCATGCATGTAAAGGCAAAAACTGTAGCGCTGGGCGGCCTGCTGCTTGCGCTGACGATCGTTTTTATGGCGCTTGGAAGCGTGATTGAGACCAGCACCCTTTTCCTTCTTGCGGCGGCGTCCTTTTTCGTGGGGATCGTGATCCGCGAGTTCGGACTGGCGGCAGGCGCTGCATTTTACCTGGCGGCAGTGCTGCTGGGGTTCTTCGTGGCGCCGAATAAATTCTATGTGCTCACATTTGCGGCCATGGGATTCTATATCCTGGGGATCGAAGCGGTGTGGCGCTGGCTCTTAAAGAGGGACGGGATGCAGAAACGGCATCTGATCTTCTGGATCGCCAAATATGTTGTGTTCAATATCGTATATATTCCGATCGTGATTCTTTTCCGAGATATGCTGTTCGCGCAGGCGGTGTCGGACACGATGCTCCTGATCGTGATCGCGGGCGGTCAGATCGGACTCTTTGTCTACGACAGGGCCTACGATTATGTGCAGGCGCATATATGGGGAAAGATGAGAGGAAGATTTCTGTAATAATAAAGATCTGCATAAAAAAGAGCTGCGAAGATTCCGCGGTTCTTTTTTTGTGCGGTCAGCCCGGATTCGGACAAAAAGGAAGAGCCACATTTCTGCGGCTCAAAGGGGGAAAAAGTTTATGAAAAAGTGTTCTTCTTAAGAACAATTACAGTATACAAATGAGATGTGTAGAAAGTGTGTTTAAGTTTTGAATGGATTATGAACATTATGAAAAATATTTTTTTAATCCGCCCGGCGGGTTTTGAATTCATTCTGAATGCAGCGCTGAATGAAGCACAGAAAAAATGAGGACATTTTCCCGCACATGTGATACAATGATTGCACACAGGAGTCAGCCGGACAGAATTCAGGGCCGGCAGAATACGAGGAGATAAATAATGAACAGAGAAAAAGATGAAAATTACGAACAGACACAGGAAACAGAAGAACCGGTAAAAGCCGGTGAGGACGAATATTACGATGATGAAGAATATGACTTCCGGGATGAGGGGGTTGTATGGACGGAAAGACTGAGAGACTGGATTGGCAGACATATTAAAGGGGTGTCTGTCCTGATATGTGCGGTCGGGGTTTTCCTGGTGGGAGGAGTCATCTATGTGCTGACCATTGACGAGGCGCCTGCAGATAAAGTTCAGGCGTCGGCGGAAGCTGTTGTGAAGAAAACTTCCGCACCGGTGATCAGTGTCTACAGCGATAAGATCTATGCCGGGATCGGACAGGAAGTATCCGTTCAGAAAGAGGTTGTCCGTTCTGTTGAATCTTACGGCGAGCCGGCGGAAGTCTCCATAGAGTGTACGGCCGGCGGAGCAGAGGTGACCGAAGGAAGCGGAGACGCTGTGAACGGAGTGCCGGATATCCGGATCATTTTCAGCGAGGCGGGGGAATATGACTTCCTGATTACAGCCGAAGCAGAGGAGACAACAGAGGCGACGGTTCATGTGACCGTTATTGGAAAACTTGTTTCCTATGTAACCGGGATCCGCGACCTGGAGGCGGAAGAGGGTGCAAAAGATATTGACTGTATGGAAGGAATCTCGTGGAATAAGGAGTATGTGAAAGAGGTTTCTGTGGATAAGAAAGATGTGGATCTTTCCAAAGCAGGCGATTATAAGATCGTTTATACGATTCTTCCTGCAGGAGAGGGACAGAAATCAGAGACCGTTGAAGCGGTTGTGCATGTGATTAAGAAGGAAGAGACAAAACCCGAGGAAGAAGAAAAAGAAGACGAACCTGAAAAGGAAGATAAACCGGAAGCGCATACGCATAAGTGGCAGAAAAAGACGGAAACGATCAGACATCCGGAGGAGTCTCATATTGATTATGTGCTGCATCCGGCAGAAACGCATATGGAAACTGTCACAACGGAGGAAGAGGGACATTATGAGACCCGGATTGTTTATGTATGCAATACGTGCGAACAGACGTCCTCAGGTGAAGGCGCTGCAAACGCGCATTCGGCCCAGCATGAGGCAAACGGAGAATCCGGCGGCTGGAGTACGCATGAAGAACCTGAATGGGTAGTCGATGTTCCGGCAAGTACTGATACGATCGAAGTTGTTGATAAAGAAGCCTGGACGGAGGAGGTCAAAGTAGTTGACAAAGAGGCCTGGACGGAGACGAAGACGTATTATGTCTGCTCCTGCGGCGAGAGAAAATAATCCGAAAAAGTCCTTGAAATCGGCGTTATAAAGAGTTATAGTAACATATGTAAAAAGGAACAGATCTTCGGGGTCGGGTGCAAGTCCCAACCGGCGGTACAGTCCGCGAACCGCTCGCCTGAGCGGCCGAACCGGTGACTTTCCATAAGGAAAGAATTCCGGTACCGACAGTATAGTCTGGATGAGAGAAGAGATTTTGAGCAGCCTGCCTTATGGAGTGCAGGCGGCGGTTCATTGTGATCGATGTAATTTAACCCCGGAATTATTTCCGGGGTTTCTTTTTGATCAGGTGGACGGATTTCCGGGAAGACTGCCTTTTTCAAAAAAATTAACCCGCAGATGCGGAAGAAAAAGGAGAGACACAATATGAGTACAGAAACAAATGCAGCAGTATCAACAGGAAGACGAACGGCAAAGCTTGTAAAGATGGGGGCGATGGTCGCTATATCGGTTGTACTGGTATACCTGATCCATTTTCCGATCTTTCCGGCGGTAGCGTTTCTGGAGTATGATCCGGCGGATATCTCGATTCTGATCGGTACATTTGCCTTCGGGCCGGTCGTGGGGCTGATCCTCACCGTCGTTACTGCGGTGGTCCAGGGGCTGACCGTCAGCGCATCGAGCGGACTTTACGGCATCCTGATGCATGTGATCGCCACGGGAGTCCTTGTCATTGTAGCCGGCTCGATCTACCGGTATAAAAAGACGAGAACAATGGCGGTTGTGGCGTTATTGTGCGGCATGGCTGCGATGGCGGTTGTCATGATGGGTGCAAATATGGTGATCACACCGATTTTTATGGGCGTTCCGGCGTCAGCCGTGTGGTCGCTGATGCCTTTTATCGTGGGATTTAATGTAATTAAAGCCGGGATCAACGGAGCAGTAACCTTTGTTCTTTATAAACGGATCGCAAATTTCCTGAGAAAATAATATTTTTTCGGATGAGACACGCCGGTCGGAGGATTTTTTCTCCGGCCGGCTGTTTTTGTATTGTGACGCAATAAAAAAGTTGACAATCTCGGCTGATTATATTATAATCCGGTTCGTAACATTTTTGTAATATCTGTAATAAAAACGAAATGAACAGCATATATTTAGAAAAGAAGTGTTAAAGATATTGCAATGAATCAGAGGAGGAGTCTATGAAATATAATCAGAACAGACGGCTGATGCGCGCGTGTTATGCGGCAACGGCAGGTCTGATATTGTTAACGGGATTCACGAGCCTGGCGGCCGAGCAGCATACAGCCGGGGCAGAAATCGTGCAGGCGCAGACAGAAGACGTGCAGGCACAGGAAGTAGCCGTGCAGGTGCAGGCAGAAGCCGGAGCAGAGCCGGCTGCGGATGAGGCGGCATGGGATTTTGCAGATATTACAGCCGGGATTCATGAAGATACAGTGGTCGGGATAAAAGCGGCGGCCGAAAAGGCCCATGAAGCGTATATAGAGAAGGTGGAAGAGGAGCGCCGGAAGGCGGAGGAAGAGGCGGCCCGCGAAGCGGCTGCGCAGGCGGCGGCAGAGACAGCCGCACAGGAGAAAGAACTTCTGGCGGCGCTCATCTTCTGCGAGGCCGGCAATCAGCCCTACGAGGGCCAGGTGGCTGTGGGCGCCGTTGTAATGAACCGGGTAAACAGCGGTCAGTTCCCGGACACGATCACGGATGTGATCTATCAGTCCGGGCAGTTTACGCCGGCTATGACCGGATGGCTGGATTCCGTGCTGGCAAGCGACGGCTATACGGATTCCGCGATGCAGGCCGCGGCCGATGCGCTGGCAGGCAGCAATCCGGTCGGGGACTGTCTCTACTTCAGCACCGGCGGGAACGGCTATCAGCTGGGCGATCATTTCTTCCGGTAAAAGCCGGCCTGTGAGCTGCTTTTATAATTTCAGATTCTTGAAGGCTTCCGCGAATGCGTTGTTGATCGGCGCATTCGCTTCTTTTGCCTGTTTTTTCATGTAGGCGGCCACGTCGCGTTTATTGGCACCTTTTCCTTCTTTCTTTTTCCGCTCCTGGAAAGCGCTCAGTTTCTCTTTATGTCCGCAGGAGCAGACGAACCGCTGGGCCTCGCCTTTGCCGACCAGTTCCATTTTTTTGTGGCAGACCGGGCAGCGGGCGTTGGTGCGGCGGGAAACGGTTTCACGGTATCCGCATTCCCGGTCCTGGCAGATGAGCATTTTCCCGTGTTTTCCGTTTACTTCCAGCATGAGCTTCCCACACCGGGGGCATTTGTGCCGGGTCAGATTGTCGTGGCGGAAGGTTCCGTCCGCAGTTCTGATCTGGCTGATCAGTGACCGGGTATAAGCCTCGATCTCGGACATGAATTTCCCGGCGGACTCTTTTCCCTGTGCGATGGCTTTCAGCCGCAGTTCCCACTGGGCGGTGAGTTCGGGGCTTTTCAGGTCGGCGGGCACCAGGGACAGAAGCTGCCTTCCCCTGGAGGTGATGTGGATCTCATTTCCTTTTTTCTCCATGAGGAAGCCGGCAAAAAGTTTCTCGATAATGTCGGCCCGGGTAGCCACGGTCCCGAGGCCGCCGGTCTCGCCAAGTGTGCGGGCCAGGGTGCGGTCCTGATGCTGCATATAGCGCACCGGGTTTTCCATGGCTGCGATCAGAGTGCCTTCGGTAAAATGCGCGGGCGGACGGGTCCGGCCCTCAGTGGTGCGGATGGCGTCTATTGTCAGATCTGCGCCCTCTTTAAATGTAATAGCTGCGCTTCCGGGAAGCAGGCTTTCCGCCGCGTCATTGTCAAAGCTTTCTTCGTCTTCATCCGCTTCCGGATCCTGCCAGTCGGAGTCATAGATTTCCCGCCATCCGGCCTTCAGGATGACGTTCCCTTTTGCGCGGAATATTTCACCGCCGATGGTCCCGGTCAGGGAAGTCTCTTCATATTCGCATGCCGGGGACAGGACCGCGAGGAAACGGCGGACGACCAGATCATAGATCTTCCGCTCTTCATTTGAGAAATGTTCCGGCTGGACGAACTGCTCCGTCGGGATAATGGCGTGATGGTCAGATACTTTTGCGTTATTGACGAAAGATTTATCTGCCCTGATCTCCCCCATGGCAAGCCGCGACGCGGCCTTCCGGTAAGGACCGACGGCACATGCCCGGAGCCGTTCTTTCAGGGTGGGCACGATGTCGGACGTAAGATACCGGGAATCCGTGCGCGGGTAGGTCAGAACCTTGTGATTTTCGTACAGGCGCTGCATGATGTTCAGGGTCTCTTTGGCAGAATATCCGTACCGCTGGTTCGCTTCCCGCTGAAGCGCGGTCAGGTCGTAAAGCGCAGGCGCGAACGTTTTTTTCGCTTTCCTCCGGATCTCCGTGATATGCAGGTTTTTTCCGCGCGCCGCTTTTCGGACAGCCTCGATCCGGTCCCTGTCGAAGGTACGGTTTGAGCCGGATTTCGCATCATTCCAGATGAATGTGATCCCGCTACAGGAAAGCTTTAGTCCATAATATGGTTTCGGAACAAATTTTTTGATTTCTTCTTCCCGTGCGGCAATCATCGCAAGGGTGGGCGTCTGTACACGTCCGCAGGAGAGCTGGGCGTTATATCTGCATGTGAGCGCCCGGGTGGCGTTGATGCCTACGACCCAGTCGGACTCCGCCCGCGCAACGGCGGCATGGTACAGATTTTCATAATCCTTTCCCGGATTCAGGCGTGTGAAGCCTTCCCGGATGGCTTTGTCGGTCACAGATGAGATCCAGAGACGTTTTACCGGCTTTTTATTTCCGGCTTTCTCAAGGATCCACCGGGCGACCAGCTCGCCTTCCCGCCCTGCGTCGGTGGCGATGATGATATCCGCTACATCCCTGCGGAAGATCTGTTCTTTCACGGCGTGGTACTGCCGGGCGGTCTGGCCGATGACGACCAGCTTCCAGGGATCGGGAAGCATGGGCAGGGTGTCCATGCTCCAGGTCTTATACTGGCTGCCGTATTCCTCCGGGTCGGCCAGGGTGACCAGATGGCCCAGCGCCCAGGTAACGATATAATTTTCCCCTTCCATATAGGAATTGTTCTTCTTTCCGCAGCCGAGCACCCGGGCGATGTCGCGGCCGACGGAAGGCTTTTCAGCAATAACAAGATGTTTCATGTAAATTTCTCCGTTTCTTGTCTGGTTGGATTAAGATGCCGTCGGATTGTTCCGTGCTCCGGCCTTTTGGCCCTGGCATCTTATACGCTGTGGAATCCTTTTCCGATGATCTCGCTTGTGTTGGAGATGAGGATGAATGCCTGTGGATCATTCTGCCGGATAAAGTTCCGGAGCCGGACAGCCTGCACACGGTTCAGGGCGGTGAAGATGATGTATTTATCTTTACCGGAATAGGCGCCTTTGGCGTGACAGACGCTGGCGCTCCTGGAAAGTGTGTGCACGATGAAGTCGCAGATCGGTTCCGGATGGTCGCAGACGACATTGAAATATTTCGACAGGTTAAAGCTCTCTATGAAGTTGTCGATCATAAATGAACGGATCGCCAGGCCGAGGACCGAATAAAGCCCGGTCTCCACATCGAAGATGAAGAAGCCGGCGGCCGTGATCAGCGCGTCCGAGATGAGGAGCGCCCGGCCGATGTCGAAACTGGAATATTTCTTCAGGATCATGGCAATGATATCCGTGCCGCCGCTGGACGCCCCGATATTAAACAGGATTGCCGAGCCGAGCGCCGGAAGCGCGATGGCAAAGCACAGTTCCAGCATCGGCTGTCCGGTGAGCGGACGGTCCATGGGCCAGATGCGCTCCATGGCGGACAGCGCCACGGAGAGAAGGATGCTGCAGTAGGCTGTTTTTGCGGCGAACTTCTTTCCAAGGACGATGAGGCCGATCAGCAGCAGGATCATGCTCATGACCAGGTTGAAATCACTGGCGGAAATAAGCCCGGTCTTTGCGACCAGCACGGCCAGGCCGGTGATGCCGCCGAAGGTGAAATTGTTGGTGAATTTGAAGAAATACGTTCCGAAAGCGATGAGCAGCGTGCTGAGCGTCAGCATGGAAAAATACTTGGCTTTTTCTTTCATATGCCGGTTCCTCCTGAGTGTGTTCTGAATCTGATCCGGTATTTCATACAGGTACATCTACCCGAATTGTAATCTCTGGAATATGAAAAGTCAACGCATTAAGAAGGTGCCGCGGGAAATACTAGGATATGGAAGGAGGATGGGAAAAATGGAGCGGTTAAATGCAGTTTTACCGATAAGAGATATCTTTTCCAGAGTGATCCTTAACTGCTGCGGGCAGTCCGCCCTTGAGACGGATGTGCTGGCCGGGGAGGATGTGGTCGGCCGTGTATCTGTGCCGGGGAACGGGAGAGAGGATCCGGCGGTGCGGGCGGAAGCGGAATATATCAACACCGTGATCGCCGGGGAGCTGACCGGGGAGAATATATTTGATCAGGAGCGGATCGACGGGATCCTGTCTCAGTTTGAACGAAGAAGCGAGACTCTGTTCTGTGTGTCCGCCGCTGCGGCCTCCGCGGCAGCGGCGGCTCTGAAACTTCCGCTGTACAGGTATCTGGGCGGCGTGCGTGCCACCCGTCTGCCGGTGCCGGAGATCCGCCTGACAGAAGAGAATCCGGATCCGGGGTTTCATGTCAGGGTCGGGCAGACGGCGACGCTTGGCGAACTGTCCGGACAGATCCGGAAGGCGCAGGCGGAGAGAATCCCTGTGATCTTCTGCTGCTCCGAGGGGGAGACAGCGGATACGCTGCTGACGGATCTGGCGGTCGCGTACGGGGCGGACCGGATTGATGCCGGACCGGCGCGTCATATGGAGTATGTGGAAAAGTACAACCGGCTTCTCAGGATCCGTGAAAAGCTGGAAATGCAGTTGACAGAAGAAAAATGATTCTTTATGATTGTACTATACAGATAATACAATCAGGGAGAGCGCTATGGACGAAAAGATCATACAAAGTACGAAAGAATACAGGAAACTTCCGGTGCGGGCGCTGCGCTGCATGTATACCGCCGATCTGGTGGCAGGACTGATCGTTCTGGCCGTTATCGGAGCGGTCAATTATTTCTGGCTGTTCCCGAAGGATATAGCCGTCGGGAAATGGATCTCGCTGGCCCTGGTGCTGCTGACGCTGGCGGATATGACGGTCAGCCCGTATTTCCGGTATCACCGGTACCGGTACAGTATCAATGAAGAATGCATCGACGTCATAGAAGGATATCTGTTTGTGAAACGGCAGATCGTGCCCATCGAGCGGATCCATAAGCTGCAGACTAAGAAAGGCCCCATCGACCAGGCGTTTCATGTGGCAAAGGTGATTGTGACCACAGGCGGCGGGGATGTGACGCTGTCCTTCCTGGAGGAAGAGCGGGCGGAGCAGATCGCGGACAGCCTGAGAAAGCGGATCAATGAGATCGTGCTGGAGCAGCGGTCCGCTGATAAACAGAGAGAAAATATACAGGAAGACGGGAAAGCCTATGAATGAGAACAGGAAATTCCGCAATCATATATCGGTCGTTCTGGAGCAGACCGCAGGCGCGCTGGCAGCCATCGCGGTGCTCGTCGTTACACAGCTTCTGGAGCATCTGGACGAGATCCTGAAAGCGGACCTTTCGTTCCTGACGGAAAAAGGCGCGCTGATCGTACCCGGCGTGATCTTTCTTCTGGCAGCGGCGGTCATCGCCCAGGTGCTGGTGTGGCGGAAGACGTACATATCGATCGAAGACAATGCGGTGGTGATCGAGAAGGGAAGCGTCAATAAGCAGAAGAATACGATCGGCATCCGCAATATTTCCAATATCAATCTGGAGCAGAACCTGATCGAAATGCTGTTCGGGACATGCAAGGTGAAACTGGATACGAACAGCCGGTCCACAGCGGACAGCACGGACGTGAAGATCGTGCTGAAGAAGGCGGATGCGCTCTGGTTCCGTCAGGAATTGGCGCGGCGGATCGAGGCGGCGGGAGGCCTGTCCGGTCTGTGGAAGCCGGAGAATGAAGCCGGCAAAGGGCAGGAATGCGCGGAAGACCAGAGGGGGGCGGTGTGTCCCGTGGAAGACGGCGAAGAATTTGACGTGCGCGCGGACCTCGGGGACGTGCTCCGGCACGGTATTTTTTCGATCAGCGCGGTCTCAGTCGTGATTTTCATCCTTGCGCTCGCGGGAACCGTGTTCAGCATGGTCGAAACGGTGCGCAATGCGGACCTTCTCGGGACGGCGGCGGGCGGAGCGGCCGGGATCGCGGTCGCGGCGCTGATCGCCCTGTCCTCTCTGTGGGATACGGTGAAAGATTTCGTCCGTTACTATGATTTCCGCGCAAAGCGCAGGGCGGATAAGATCCACATTCAATACGGGTTCTTTAAAAAGGTGGAATACACCATTCCGGTGGACAAGATCCAGGCGCTGAAGATCCGTCAGTCCATGGTGGCGCGGATCGGCCGGCGCTACATGGCGGAGATCATCAATGTGGGGATGGGGGACGACCAGGAGGAGAAGAATTCTTTCCTGATCTTATATTGTACGGAGAATGAACTGAGGCGTCAGCTCCGTCTCCTGCTCCCGGAGTATGCGGACACACCGGACATCCGGACAGAGCGGATGCCGGCGTCTGTCTGGGCGGCCTGGAGCATCCCATTCGGGATCTTCGCGGCCTGTACATTCGCGGCAGCGGCGGCAGCGGTCTTTGTAGTTCCGGAGAAATATATCCGGTTTGTATGGTCCGGTGCGGCGGCTGTCCCTGTCCTTACCCTTCTGTGCATGCTCCTCAGATACCGGACGTCCGGAACAGGCGCGGACAGGCGGATCCTGAAAACAGCCGGCGGTTATTTCGGACGGCAGTATCTGTGCGTGCCATTCAGGAACATCCAGTACGTGGAGTTTTCATCCAATCCGGCGGCCAGGGCGACCGGGATCAGCCGGGGCACCATGCATCTGCTGGCTTCGTCGGCGGACGCGGCGCAGGGCATCCCTTATTCCGGCAGGGAAAAAGAGGAAATGATAAAAGAGCGGATGCTTGTCTTTTAAACGCCGGAAGATGGTGCTATACTGTAAGAATGACTAACGCAAAAAAAGGAGATTGAAATATGAGCATATATGACCTGACCGCCTATGAAGTCGTCAGAGAGGAAGATCTCTCGGATCTCAGATCAAAGGGCGTACTTCTGAGGCATAAAAAAAGCGGAGCGCGGGTGCTCCTGATGGAAAATGACGATGAGAACAAAGTGTTTGCCATCGGGTTCCGCACGCCGCCCTCAGACAGCACCGGCGTGCCCCACATTATGGAGCATTCGGTCCTGTGCGGTTCCCGGGACTTTCCGGTGAAGGATCCATTTGTGGAGCTGGTGAAAGGATCTCTGAATACATTTTTAAATGCAATGACCTATCCGGATAAGACGGTTTACCCGGTGGCCAGCTGCAATGACGCGGATTTTCAGAACCTGATGCACGTGTATATGGACGCGGTGTTCTATCCGAATATTTATGAAAGCGACAAGACATTCCGGCAGGAGGGCTGGAGCTGTCATCTGGAGGATCCGGACGGGGATCTGACCCTGTCGGGGGTGGTGTACAACGAGATGAAGGGCGCCTTCTCCTCACCGGAAGGCGTGCTGGACCGGGTGATCCTGAATTCCCTTTTCCCGGATACGTCCTACGCCAATGAGTCCGGCGGCGATCCGGATGTGATCCCGGAGCTGACCTATGAGCAGTTCCTTGATTTCCACCGGAAATATTATCATCCGTCCAACAGCTATATTTACCTGTACGGCGATATGGATATGGAAGAGAAGCTTCAGTGGCTGGATGAGAAATATCTCTCTGATTTTGACCGGATCGAAGTGGACTCTGAGATCCATTATCAGCAACCCTTCAGGGAAATGAAGGAGATCGTGCAGGAGTATTCCATAGCAAGCGATGAAAGTTTATCAGATAATACCTACCTTTCCTACAATAAGGTGATCGGCACTTCGCTGGATGAGAAGCTGTATCTGGCTTTTCAGATCCTGGACTATGCCCTTTTGTCCGCTCCGGGCGCGCCGCTTAAGAAAGCGCTGCTGGACGCCGGCATCGGCAAGGATATCATGGGCTCCTATGATAACGGCGTGTACCAGCCGATCTTCTCGGTGATCGCCAAGAGCGCCAATATGGAACAGAAGGAAGCGTTTATCCGGGTGGTGGAAGATACCCTCCGGAATCTGGCGGAGAGCGGCATTGATAAAAAATCGCTCCGTGCCGGCATCAATTACTACGAATTCCGTTTCCGCGAGGCGGATTTTGGCAGCTATCCGCGGGGCCTGATGTACGGGCTGCAGCTTTTCGACAGCTGGCTTTATGATGAAGAGAAACCGTTCATCCACATGCAGGCCATTCCGACATTTGAATTTCTGAAGAGCCAGGTAGAGACAGGATATTTTGAGGATCTGATCCGGACCTGGCTGCTTAATAATACCCACGGCGCCATCGTGATCATTCGTCCGGAGCAGGGACGCACCGCACGGATGGACCGGGAACTGGCGGAGAAACTGCAGACATATAAGGAAAGCCTCTCCGCAGAAGAACTGGAGAAGCTCGTCCGGGATACAAAAGAACTGGAAGCCTACCAGGAAGAGGAGTCCGCGCCGGAGGACCTGGCGAAGATCCCGGTGCTGAAGCGCTCCGACATTTCCCGGGAGATCGCTCCGGTCTATAACGACGAGCGGGAAGTGAACGGCATAAAGATGGTCCACCACAATGTGGAGACCAACGGCATCGGGTATGTGACCCTTATGTTTGATCTGTCCGGCATCCGGGAAGAGAAGCTTCCGTATGTGGGGATCCTGCAGAGCGTGCTGGGGATCATCGACACCACGAACTATGAATACGGAGAACTTTTTAACGAGATCAACGTGCACACCGGCGGCATCGGCACCTCGCTGGAGCTGTACACGGATGTGATGAAAGTAAAAGAAAAGGCGTTCCGCGCCACATTTGAAATGAAAGGAAAAGCCCTGTACCCGGAGATGGATGTGCTCTTCGCCATGATGCGGGAGATCCTGATGGAATCGAAGCTGGATGATGAGAAGCGGCTGAAAGAGATCCTGGCCATGCTGAAATCCCGTCTCCAGATGTCCTTCCTCTCTTCCGGTCATACGACGGCGGCGCTCCGCTCCCTGTCCTATACTTCGCCGATCGCCAAGTTCAAGGACGATACGGACGGCATCGGATATTACGAAGTCGTTAAAGAGATCGAGGAACATTTCGAAGCGCATAAAGCGGATCTGATCCGCAACCTGAAAGCGATCGCGGCAAAACTCTTCCGCGCGGACAACATGATGGTCAGCTACACGTCCGCGGAAGACGGGCTGGAGCCCATGGAAAAAGCCTTTGACGCCGTGGGCGGACATCTGAATGACGCATCTTCCGTAACAGAGCCGGCAGACGGCAGCGATGACGGCGTTTCGGGGCCGTGCATCCTCCATTGCAGGAAACGGAACGAAGGGTTCAAGACGTCTTCAAAAGTACAGTACGTGGCGCGGACCGGCAACTTCATCGACGGCGGCGCGGCGTATACCGGCGCTCTTCAGATCCTGAAAGTGATCTTAAGCTACGATTACCTGTGGCAGAACATCCGCGTCAAAGGCGGGGCTTACGGCTGCATGAGCAACTTCAACCGGATCGGCGAAGGGTACCTCATTTCCTATCGCGACCCGAACCTGAAGAAGACCATGGATGTGTACGAGGGCGTGGTTGATTATCTTGAGAACTTCAGCGTGAGCGACCGCGACATGAATAAATTCGTCATCGGCACGATCAGCAACATCGACCGCCCGATGAACCCGGCGGCAAAAGGCAGCCGGTCCATGAACCTGTACATGAACCATGTATCCGAAGAAATGATCCGCACCGAACGGAACCAGATCCTGGACGCGGACCAGGCGGATATCCGCGCCCTGGCGGACGTGCTGCGGGCGGTCCTGGCGGAACAGTCCCTGTGCGTCATCGGAAGCGAAGACAAGATCGAAGAGAACAGAGATATGTTCATGGAAGTAAAGACACTGAGCTAAATGTGAAAAAATTGTGAACCGGGACGTAGTAAAATTCAATTTTACTACGTCCCAAACCGAGGTATTTGACATGAATGATAATTTTAAATCCGGCTTTGCCACGCTGATCGGCAGGCCGAATGTAGGAAAATCCACCCTGATGAACCGGCTG
The DNA here is from genome assembly GCA_019120575.1 of Candidatus Mediterraneibacter quadrami. Lineage (GTDB taxonomy): Bacteria > Bacillota > Clostridia > Lachnospirales > Lachnospiraceae > Mediterraneibacter > Mediterraneibacter quadrami. The sequence goes on along the minus strand of DWUU01000033.1, from coordinate 14,849 downwards.
ATCGGACAGAAGATCGCGATCACATCCAATAAGCCGCAGACGACGAGAAACCGGATCCAGACGGTGCTGACGACGGAGGACGGCCAGATCGTTTTCGTCGACACGCCGGGCATCCACAAGGCAAAGAACAGGCTGGGCGAGTATATGGTCCATGTGGCGGAGCGGTCGCTCAATGAGGTGGACGTGGTGCTCTGGCTGGTGGAGCCCTCCACGTTTATCGGAGCGGGGGAACGGCACATCCTTGACCAGCTGAAGAAAGTGAAGACGCCGGTCATTCTGGTGATCAATAAGATTGATATGGTGAAGAAAGAGGAATTGCTCCCGGCCATTGATACATACCGGAAGGAATATGATTTCGCGGATATTGTGCCGGTGTCTGCAAGGAGCGGGGACAATACGGATGAGCTTGTAAAGGTGATTCTGAAATATCTCCCTTACGGGCCGCAGTTTTATGACGAGGATACGGTGACGGACCAGCCGGAGCGCCAGATTGTGGCGGAGCTGATCCGGGAGAAGGCGCTGCACTGCCTGAACGAAGAGATCCCGCACGGCATTGCGGTGGCCATTGACCGCATGAAAATGGAGCGCAAAGTCATGCACATTGACGCGACCATCATCTGTGAGCGGGATTCCCACAAAGGGATCATCATCGGAAAACAGGGCAGCATGCTCAAGAAGATCGGCAGCACGGCCCGGTATGAGATCGAGCGGATGCTGGACTGCAAAGTGAACCTGAAGCTGTGGGTGAAGGTGCAGAAGAACTGGCGGGACAGCGACTATATGATGAAGAACTTCGGCTACCGGGATGAGGAGTAAATCTCTCAGGGGCGGTTCTCTTCATCAGATGAGACTTTGGACTTGTAATCCTCGCCCCAGTTCCAGAGGGCGTCGAGGATGGGCTTCAGGCTCATGCCGAGTTCTGTGAGAGCGTACTCCACTTTCGGGGGTACTTCCGGATAAACTTTGCGGCTGACAAGCCCGTCGCGCTCCATATCGCGCAGCTGGGCGGTCAGTACTTTCCATTTATCTCCGATGAGGGTGAGTGTGGTTTCCACCGGGCATGCCGGGAGTGTTTTCTTTTCTGTATAGTCTGACATATTTTTTTCTCCTTTATATGACCTTATTGTATTCGTATTTTCGGGATCTGTAAAGTTACCTCCCGGTTACTATGCCACATTTTTGTGCGTACTTTACGATGCTTCCTGCTACATCTATAATAAAGCCAGGAGTTGAGAAAACGGCCGTTTCAAGACCCTGATGAACGACAGGAAATAATCTGTTAAATAATATTGAATCAGTACAGGAGGAAGATTATCATGAAAATAGCAGTTGTATGTGCAAACGGGAAAGCAGGAAAACGGATCGTCAGGGAAGCGGCAGAGCGCGGGCTGTACGTAACCGCAGTTGTGCGCGGAGATAATCGGACGTCAGCGGAAAAAGTGATCCTGAAAGATCTTTATGATCTGACGGAAAAGGATCTGGCAGGATTCGATGTGGTCGTGGATGCATTCGGCGCATGGACGGAGGAGACGCTTCCGCAGCACAGCACTTCGCTGAAACATCTGTGCGACATCCTTTCGGGCACGGACACCCGTCTCCTGATCGTGGGCGGCGCAGGAAGCCTCTATGTGGATCCGGAGCCTACATCCTGGGCGGTGAGGAACTGACCCTCAATGAGCGGGGCGAGAGTGTGATCAGCTATGCGGATTATGCCATTGCCGTGGTTGATGAGGCGGTAAATGGGAAACATTTCCGCGAGCGGATCAGTGTAGTAAGGAAATAAAGATATGACACAGAAAGAACGGCGGATATACCTGATAAACGAACTTTTAAATGAACAGAAAGAATACGGCGGACAGTGGTATGAAACCCCGGATATTCCGACGGATGAGCAGGCGCAGAAGCGTCTGCTCCGTTCGCTGTTCAATATCCGTCCGCCCCGTCCGGTCTCAGGAGAATTCCTGGAGATCCAGGATGCGTATCTGCAGGAAGAGACCCGGCAGAAAGGGATCACGGACATCGCGGAACTTACCCCGGCGGAAGACGGGATTTATCTGTGGCAGGGGGATATTACGACGTTGAAATGCGATGCCATCGTAAATGCGGCGAACAGCCGGCTGCTGGGCTGCTTTGTGCCCTGCCACGGCTGTATCGATAATGCGATCCATACTTACGCGGGCGTGCAGCTTCGCGCCGCCTGTGCGGAGCGGATGCGGGTCCGGGGACATGAGGAGGAGACCGGGCGGGCGAAGATCACCCCGGCGTTCAATCTGCCCTGCCGGTATGTGCTTCACACGGTAGGGCCGGTCGTGGGCGGCCGGGTAACGAAAAAGGATGAGGAACTGCTGGAGTCCTGTTACCGGTCCTGTCTGGAACTTGCCGCAGAAAACCATCTGGGAAGCCTGGCCTTCTGCTGCATTTCCACAGGAGAATTCCATTTTCCGAACCGGCGGGCCGCTGAGATCGCAGTGCGGACCGTGCGGGAGTTCCGGGACCGGACCGCAGCGGCAGGCCCGGATGCCGGGAAGCTGGAGGTGATATTCAATGTTTTCAAAGACGAAGATCTTCGCATCTACCGGGAACTCCTCGGGAACGGATAAGAATACGAAAGAACGGACGCCGGCCGGGCGGCTACGGAACCTGCTCACAGGGGCGGACGCGGTTGTGATCGGAGCCGGTGCGGGACTTTCCACCTCGGCAGGGATGATTTACACCGGTGAGAGGTTTGAAAAATATTTTGCGGATTTCCGGGGGAAATATGGATTTCGGGATATGTATTCCGGCGGTTTTTATCCGTATGGCACACTGGAAGAATACTGGGCGTACTGGAGCCGGTATATCTGGATCAACCGGTATATGGACCCGCCCGGACCGGTCTATGAAAAACTGTACAGACTGGTGAAAGACAAAGACTATTTTGTGCTGACGACGAATGTGGATCACTGTTTTCAGAAAGCCGGATTTGATAAGCGCCGGCTTTTTTATACCCAGGGCGATTACGGCCTCTTTCAGTGCAGCAGGCCGTGCCACCAGGCGACTTATGATAATGGGGAAACAGTCCGCAGGATGGTGCTGGCCCAGGGGTATGTGACCGGAGCGGACGGGGGCTTAAGCCTGCCGGAAGGAAGGCGGCCGGAAATGATGATCCCTTCGGAACTTATCCCCCGCTGTCCGGAATGCGGGGCGCCGATGAGCATGAATCTCCGGGCGGACGATACGTTCGTTCAGGATGCGGGCTGGCACCAGGCGGCAGGACGGTATGAGCGATTTTTGAGAGAACATGAGGGAAAGCGGATCCTGTTCCTGGAGCTGGGGGTGGGAATGAATACGCCGGGCATCATTAAGTATCCATTCTGGCAGATGACATACCGGAACCCGGGGGCTGTGTATGCCTGCATCAATTATGGGGAGGCGTATGCGCCGGAAGAGATCGCGGGGCGATCAGTGTGTATTGACGGGGATATTGGGAATGTACTGGGACAGGTGGGACTTGTATTTCTGTGAGAGATGTGTTATATTATTTCCGACATATGACGGAAATGAAACGGAGGTGTCTCTATGGCAAGACCGAGAAGATGCAGAAGGGTCTGCACGGAACCGGATTATTCAAGTTTCGCGCCGGACGGCATTCCCTGCGGAGGGCGTGTGACGCTGGCGGTGGAAGAATATGAAGTGATCCGGCTGATCGATCTGGAGAAGCTGACCCACGAACAGTGTGCGAAGCAGATGGATATTTCCCGGACAACGGTGACGGAGATCTATGAATCTGCACGTGAGAAGATCGCGGACTGCATCGTGAACGGCAGGCCCATGGAGATATCGGGAGGCAGCTACCGCCTGTGCGACGGTTCCGCTGTTCATTTCTGCCGGAAAAAATGCCGGCGGGGCACAGGCGCGTTCCCGGAAAGCACAGAAGCGCGGGAACCAGGAACGGCTCCGGAGCGCCGTCCGGATATAGCAGAGAAAGGGGAACATGCAATGAGGATCGCAGTAACATTTGAAAACGGAGAAGTATTTCAGCATTTCGGACATACGGAGCAGTTTAAAGTCTACGATGTGGAGAACGGGCAGATCGCGAAAGAACAGGTCGTTGACACGAACGGGAGCGGCCACGGCGCGCTGGCAGGTTTTCTGACAGACATGAGTGTGGATGCGCTGATCTGCGGCGGCATCGGCATGGGCGCGAAAAATGCCCTTTCGGACGCCGGGATCGATCTGTACGGCGGCGTTTCCGGAAATGCGGACGAGGCGGTAAAAGCGTTCCTTGCAGGAAATCTGTCCTATAACCCGGATGTCCGGTGCAGCCACCACGGTGAGGGGCATCATCACGGAGAAGGGCATCATGGCGGACACTGTGGTGAGAACAAACACGGCTGTGGCGGAAACGGAAGCTGCCACTAGAAACTGCCGCTAAAATAAATTGATATCGGGCAGGAAATTCATTATAATGTGAATGGACTGTCAAGGCTTTACCCTGCAAAAAGTCCTGGTATTTTTTGCGGGGTATAGTGTTTTTATGAGCCGGGAAACCTAATCTTATCACATAAGACGAGGTGGACCGATGAAAGAGACATACTGGAATCAGTTTATGGCAAGCGGCAGGATCGAAGATTACCTGAATTACAGGATGACGGCCGACCGTGAATGCAGTGCGGGAAAAACCGGCATCTTCCGGGAAACCTGCGGAAAGGAACAGCGTGAATCAGATCGTACTTACAGGGATGGTGCTCTCCACCATGCCCATCGGGGAATATGACCGGCGGGTGGTCATACTGACAAAAGAACAGGGAAAGATCTCTGCGTTTGCCCGCGGTGCGAGGCGGCCGAACAGCCCCCTTGTCGGCGCGGTCAATCCGCTGGCGTTCGGTGAATTTACCATGTATGAGGGGCGGACTTCCTATACGATCCAGTCGGCCAGTATCACCAACTATTTCGCGGAGCTGCGGGAAGATGTGGTGGGCGCCTATTATGGATTTTATTTTCTCGAGGTAGCCGATTATTATGCAAAGGAATATACCGATGAGCGGGAAATGCTGAAGCTGCTTTATCAGTCCATGCGTGCGCTGATCAATCCCCATATCCCCAACCGCCTCGTGCGCCGGATCTTCGAACTGAAAGCGCTGACGGTCAACGGGCAGGCGCCCCAGGTATTTCAGTGTGTGATCTGCGGGGATAAGGAGCGGCCCGCCGTATTCAGCCCGGCAAAGGGCGGCCTTGTCTGCAGCGAGTGCAGCGGGGACGTCATAGACGGGATGATCCTTGACAATTCCACGCTATACAGCATGCAGTACATAGAATCCACGCCGGTCGTGAAACTGTATACATTTACTGTGGCGGAAAATGTGCTCGCCGAACTGGAAAAAGTGATGGACCGGCTCATGGAAGTATACGTGGACAGGCGGTTCAAATCGCTGGAGATCCTGGAGACGCTGACATGACGGATGAGGGCAGTCACGGAGACGCATGTACAGCAGGGGAAACATTGCGCTCATTCCCTTGAAAAAAATGGATGCAGCCGTTATAATAAGTACCGATTGAGAAAAAGAAATGTGAGGAACATAATTATGGTTGAAAAGACAATGGATAAAATCGTGGCCCTTGCCAAATCAAGAGGATTCGTCTATCCGGGATCCGAGATCTACGGCGGCCTTGCAAACACATGGGATTACGGCAATCTCGGTGTGGAACTGAAGAACAATGTAAAGAAAGCATGGTGGAAGAAATTCGTACAGGAGAATCCGTACAATGTAGGCGTTGACTGTGCGATCCTGATGAACCCGCAGACATGGGTGGCGTCCGGACATCTGGGCGGCTTCAGCGATCCGCTGATGGACTGTAAAGAATGTCATGAGCGTTTCCGTGCTGACAAGCTGATCGAAGACTACTGTGAAGAAAAAGGCATCACACTGGAAGGCTCCGTGGACGGCTGGTCACAGGAGCAGATGACGGCATTTATCGAGGAACACCAGATCCCGTGCCCGACCTGCGGCAAACATAATTTCACAGATATCCGTCAGTTTAACCTGATGTTCAAAACATTCCAGGGCGTGACCGAGGATGCGAAGAATACCGTTTATCTCCGTCCGGAGACCGCGCAGGGAATCTTTGTAAACTTCAAGAATGTACAGCGTACATCCAGAAAGAAACTGCCGTTCGGCATCGCGCAGATCGGAAAATCATTCCGGAACGAGATCACACCCGGAAACTTCACATTCCGTACAAGAGAGTTCGAGCAGATGGAGCTGGAATTCTTCTGTAAACCGGACACAGACCTGGAGTGGTTCGATTACTGGAAGAGCTTCTGCCTGAACTGGCTGTCATCCCTCGGCCTCAAAGAAGACGAGGTGCGCTACCGTGATCATGACAAGGAAGAACTTTCCTTCTACAGCAAAGCAACCACAGATGTAGAATTCCTCTTCCCGTTCGGATGGGGCGAGCTGTGGGGCATCGCAGACCGTACAGATTACGACCTGACCCAGCATCAGAACGTATCCGGCCAGGATCTGACTTATTTTGACGACGAGATCAATGAAAAATATATCCCGTATGTTATCGAGCCTTCACTGGGAGCCGACCGTATGGTCCTGGCGTTCCTGTGCAGCGCATACGACGAGGAAAACATCGGAACAGAAGAAAAGCCGGATATGCGTACCGTGCTTCATTTCCATCCGGCGCTTGCACCGGTCAAGATCGGAGTGCTGCCGCTTTCCAAGAAACTGAACGAAGGCGCGGAGAAGATCTTTGCAGAACTGAGCAAGTATTACAACTGCGAGTATGACGACCGCGGAAACATCGGAAAACGGTACCGCCGTCAGGACGAGATCGGAACACCGTTCTGCGTGACTTACGATTTCGAGTCAGAAGAAGACGGGGCTGTGACAGTCCGCGACCGTGATACAATGGAGCAGGAACGGATCAAGATCGAAGATCTGAAGGCATATTTCGAGAAGAAATTTGAGTGGTAATACTCCATACTCCATTCCGGGACGTAGTAAAATTCAATTTTACTACGTCCCAAATTAACATTTACTGTGTCCCAAATTGAGTTTTGCCCTGTCCCAGATTGTGAAAGGGGTGAAATGATGCCGCGTACAGCACGCAGAAAAAGCACTACAGATTTTTATCATGTGATAGCGCGAGGGATAAATAAAGAAGCGATTTTTAACCAGAAAAGAGAGAAGAACAATTTCCTGAGGCTTCTTAAGAAGCGTCTTAAAGATCAAGATATAGAAATATATGCATATGTTATCATGTCTACGCATTTTCATATTTTGATTCATGTTGATCTGAAACTCTTATCTCATTTTATGGCCAGTGTCTTGGCAGAATTTGCAGAATATTACAATTATAAACACAATCGTAACGGACATGTATTTCAGGATCGGTTTTGCAGCGAATGTGTGGAAACTGAACAGTATTTCTGGAATTGTATGAGATATATCCATATGAATCCGGTTCATGCAAAAATAGTAAAAAATCCTGTGAACTATCAATTCTCCAGTCTCAAAGAATATGCGGCTGAAAAAGACCACATACTACATCCAAAGGCAATAAAACTGTATAAGTCTAAATTTGGAGATTTCGAAGAGAGTCTTGAATTTCATGACAGAGGACAGAAACAGGTTTTTATTGATGTTCCGTGGGAAGTGGAGGCGCAAAGAAACAGAGCTGCGCTGATATATTTGAATCAGGAGGCAAACAGGAAAAACATGGAAGAACCCAGGATAATTCTTGAAGATAAAAAGTTAAGGGAAGAATATAAGGCTTTGCTTCGGAAAGAATTGAAGATATCAAAAGCAGAAACCGAACGATTGTATCGTGGCGTAAAAAGTTGTATAATCAACAAATAGCCAAAAGGGACAGGGCAAAGTTCAATTTGGGACATAGTAAAATTTAATCGGGGACGTAGTAAAATTCAATTTTACTACGTCCCCGATAGAGAGGAGAATGTAACAATGGATAGAAAATGTGCATGGAGTTCTTACAACAGTCAGCAGATGGAAGAGCTTGAACAGATAAGCAAAAGATACAAATCCTGTCTTGATGCCGGCAAGACGGAGCGGGAGTGCGTGGAACTCGGCGTCCGCATGGCGCAGGAGGCTGGCTACCGGGATCTGAATGAGGTGATGGCGGCGGGAGAGAGCCTGAAGGCGGGTGATAAGGTATATGCGGTATGCATGAAGAAGATGCTGGTGCTCTTCCGCCTCGGGGAGGAACCGGTTTCCGCGGGCATGAATATCCTGGGCGCCCACATTGATTCTCCGCGCATCGACGTGAAGCAGAATCCGCTCTATGAGAATGAAGGACTGGCTTATCTGGATACGCATTATTACGGCGGTATCAAAAAGTATCAGTGGGTGGCGCAGCCGCTGGCGCTGCACGGCGTGATCGTGAAGAAGGACGGGACGACGGAGAAGATTTCCATCGGAGAGGATGAGAATGATCCGGTATTCGTGATCACGGATCTTCTTATTCATCTTGCTCAGGAGCAGATGGAGAAGAAAGCCTCGAAAGTGATCGAGGGGGAGAAGCTGGACCTGCTTATCGCCAATCGTCCGCTGGAAGAAACTGCGGGGGATGAAAAGGAGAAAGAGGCGATCAAGGCGAATGTTCTCCGTCTTCTGAAAGAGAAATATGATATGGCGGAGGAGGATTTCCTCTCGGCGGAACTGGAGATCGTTCCGGCCGGCAGGGCCCGCGACTGCGGACTGGACCGCAGCATGATCCTTTCCTATGGGCAGGACGACCGGGTCTGCGCATTTACGTCGCTGTTTGCGATGCTGGATGTTACGGAGGCGAAGCGGACGGGGTGCTGCCTTCTTGTGGATAAAGAAGAGATCGGAAGCGTCGGCGCCACAGGCATGCACTCCCGCTTCTTCGAGAATACGGTGGCAGAGCTGATCGCCATGACGGAGGGTGAATCAGACCTGAAAGTGCGCCGCGCGCTGATGAATTCACGGATGCTTTCTTCTGACGTAAGCGCGGCTTACGACCCGATGTTTGCCGAGGCATTCGAGAAACGGAGTTCCGCATTTTTTGCAAACGGAATTACATTTAACAAATTTACGGGCAGCAGGGGCAAATCCGGCTCCAATGACGCCAATGCGGAATACATCGCGGCGCTTCGGAAAGCGCTGGATGACGCCGGCGTGGCCTACCAGTTTGCGGAACTGGGCCGTGTTGATCTGGGCGGCGGCGGAACCATTGCCTATATCATGGCCAACTACGGCATGGAAGTGATCGACAGCGGCGTTGCGGTTCTGAACATGCACGCGCCCTATGAAGTCACGAGCAAGGCGGATGTGTACGAAGCGGTAAAAGGCTACCGCGCATTCCTCAACATGTAGGAGTCCAGTCCTCATAGTTCACATAGTGATGGATCACTTTCTGTGCTTTGCGGTACTGGTCGGAGGTTATGCTGATCTTCCCTTTTCTGAGGGAGATCAGCCCCTCATCCTTCAGCTTTTTCACCGTGCGGTTGATCGTTTTTACCGTGATGCCGCACTCTTCATATAAAGCCTGCCGGGTCTTTGGCAGGATGATCTCATGATTTTTCTCGATATCCATGGCGGCGGCCGCCTTCAGGATGTAGTCCAGCAGGATAAAATGAGGCGGGTAGAAGAGCCTTGCGCCCCGGTTGTAGGAGGAGCGGTACAGCTTACAGGCGACTTTGTGCGCTACCAGACGCAGGAAATGGATATCCTTTGAGATCCAGTCTTCAAAATCTTTCCGCGAGAAAAATGCCACCGTTGTCTCGGTGAGCGTCTCAATGGTGACGGACGTTTTCTCCATTCCCGCGAGAATGGTCACTTCGCCCACAAAGTCGATGGGCTCATTCTTTTCGATCATATAGACATTCCCGTTCTGAAATTCATTGATCACCCGGTGCTCGCCTTTGGCGATGAGGCCGAAATATTCCAGCTTATAATCTTTCTGATGGATGATCGTTCCCGGCGGATACACGCGGACGCTGCAGCGCTGCCACAGTTCTTCCGGCATATATCTTGTGTATTCTTCAAGCTCCGGCACTTCCCGGACCAGTTCTTCCAGCGTCATAGCAAGTTCTCCCATAAAACGGATTGATCTGATTATATCCATTATAGGATCAAAAAAAGAAGAAAAAAAGTCCCATTTGTCCTTTTTTGCCGGGGCGTGTCCCGCTACAATACATAGCGTTGGCATAAAAAATACAAAAGAGAATGAGGAGGAAGTGAAATGGATAAGTTCGTCTATCCGTCGCTCAAGGCAAGGCTGAAGACAGAGTACAAGATCTACATCGCAGCCGTCATATTCATCCTGATCGCCGATTCTATCGGCCAGATCCAGATCCCGCTGGGACCGGGGCAGTTCATCCTGTTTCCGATCTTCTACGCGCTGATCATGGGCGTCCTTTCGGGGCCGCAGGCAACAAAGATCATGAAGTCAAAAGAAGTAAAGGCCGCGTCTAAGCTGGTCATCGTGGCCATCTGCCCGTTTATCGCAAAGCTGGGCATCAATGCCGGCGCCAGCCTGGAGACCGTTGTCTCCGCGGGTCCGGCGCTCCTTCTGCAGGAGTTCGGCAATCTGGGGACCATCCTTCTGGCCATGCCGCTGGCAATCCTGCTGGGCATGAAGCGGGAAGCCATCGGCGCGACCCATTCCATCAACCGGGAATCCAACCTGGCGCTGATCACTGATGTGTACGGGCCGGATTCACCGGAGGCGAGGGGAAGCCTTTCCATCTATGTGGTGGGCGGAATGATCGGTACGATCTATTTTGGATTCATGGTGTCCGTGATCGCCATGCTTGACATTTTCCATCCCTATGCGCTGGGCATGGCGTCCGGCGTGGGCGCAGGCATCCTGATGGCGAGCGCCGTGGCGTCCCTGACGGAAATATTCCCGGCCATGGCGGACCAGATCTCGGCACTGGCCAGCGCCAGCGAGACCATTTCCGGCATCGACGGGATCTATATGTCGCTTCTGATCGGCCTGCCGCTTTGCAACTGGCTCTATAAAGTGCTGGAGCCGAAGATCGGTCGGTTCGGCGGGAAGCGCAGACAGGAGAAAGCTGCCGCCGCAGACGCAGTGGAGGAGAAGGAGGCGCAGAAATGAGATATATCGAATGGCTTGTTTTGTTTGTAATATCCGGGTGCGGGATCGCACTGGCGAACTTGGTCGGATTTGATGTGGGATTCATGGAGTCTCTTCCGGGCATCCTGGTGCTGCTGGTCATCGCGGCGCTGGGCGTTGCCGTGAGCAAAGTGATCCCGCTGAAACTTCCTGTAGTGGCGTATGTATCCATCATCGGCCTTCTGGCGGCCTGCCCGGTCTCTCCCTGCCGGGAATTTGTCATTGATGCGGCGGGAAAGATCAATTTTACGGCTCCGCTCACCATGGTGGGCGCCTACGCCGGCATCTCCATCAGCGACCAGATCAGATCTTTCCTGAAGCAGGGGTGGAAAATGATCCTCGTGGGCATTTTTGTCATGACCGGCACTTTTGTTGGCTCGGCGCTGATCGCCCATGTGGTGCTGAAGATCACGGGAGCCATCTGACATGAAAACGGAGGGAAAACATATGCCTGACCTGATCATAACGGACGCCGCGGTGCTGCTCCCGGACGGGACGGTGCGCGGCGGCCGGACCATTGAGATAAAAGACGGGATCATTAAGTCCGTCCGTGAAGCAAAGGAGGGCGACCGGGAACTGCCGGCAAAGGAGCACATTTCCGGCAGGGGCAAACTGGTCATGCCGGGGCTGGCGGACTGCCACATGCATACCGGGCAGCAGCTCCTGAAAGGCAGGGTGCTGGACGCCCTTCCGATGATCTGGACGCGGATCATGCTGCCCTTTGAGAGCACCCTTACCGGTGAAAAAATGAAACTCAGCGCGTCCCTTGCCGCCCTGGAAATGATCCGGTCCGGCACCACCGCATTTGTGGACGCCGGAAGCTATCATATGGAAGCGGCAGCGGATGTATATGTGCGCTCGGGGCTTCGCGGCCTTCTCTCTGCATCCACCATGGATGAGAAGGGGCTGCCGGAATCCATTGCGCAGAATGCGGATGAAGCGCTGGCTCAGACCGACCGGCTCTATGATGCGTACAACGGAAAAGGAAATCTGAAAGTGGCTTATTCCCTGCGCTCCCTGCTCTCCTGTTCGGACGGGCTGAACCGGAAGGTGTCGGAGCGGGCGAAAGAGCGGGGGGCGAAACTGCAGGCCCACATGAATGAATACGCCGGGGAGGTCAATTTCTTCCTGACAAATAAACAGATGCGGCCTTTTGAATACCTGGATTCCATCGGGGCGCTGGATGGGGATTTCATCGCCGCCCACTGCCTGCTCCTCTCGGAGCATGAAAAGGAACTGCTGGCGGAGCATGAGGTTAAAGTCTGCCACTGCCCGTTCAGCAACTGCGGCAAAGGCGCGCCGGATACGCCGTCCCTGCGGGCCCGCGGGATCTGCGTCGGACTGGGGACGGACGGGGCGGCCCACGGAGGCTTAAGCCTGTGGAATGAGATGAAGATCTTCCGGTCCGTCATGAACGTGGAATACGGAAGCCGCCTCAATGAACCGGCGGTCATGCCGGCCCGGGAGATCCTGCGCATGGCGACGGAGAACGGATACCGGCTGATGGGCGAGGACGGCGGCGTGATTGCGCCGGGAAAGCAGGCGGACCTGATCACTGTTAATCTGATGCAGCCCCATCTTTACCCTACCGGAAATCCCGTCAACACACTGCTGGAGAGCGTGACGGCCGGGGACGTATGCGACAATATCGTAAACGGGAAGATCCTGATGCGGGACCGGGAAGTCCTCACGCTGGATGAGGAGAAAATCATGAAAGAGGCGGCGGAATTATGAGTATGATCCTGATCCTTCTTCTGAATCTGCTGGTGGGCGCCTGCATCGGCCTTACCGGCATCGCCGGCTTCCTGCTCCCGATGTTCTATACCGGGTTTCTCGGGATGCCTGCCGGAGAATCGCTGGCATTAAGCTTTTCCGCCTTTCTTATCTCGGGCGCGCTGGGGTCAGTGACCTATTACCGCCAGGGCAATCTGGATCTGAAGCCGGCGGTGATCCTCTCGGCAGGCAGCCTTCCGGGGGCGCTGGCCGGCGTGTGGGTCAACCTGCTGATCCCCGAAGATGTGATGCGGATGATCCTCTATATCGTAGTGCTTGCCTCCGGCATCTCCATTCTTCTCCGGAAGGACGGGAAAACGGACGGGCCGGAAAAACAGATGACCTTAACCGGAACGAAGGCGGGCCTCTTCTTTCTGCTGGGCGCGGCGACCGGGGCGGTCTGCGCGGCGTCCGGAGCCGGCGGCCCGGTGCTGGTCATGCCGCTTCTGACGCTGATCGGATTCCCGGCGCACACGGCCGTGGGCATCTCCCTCTTTAATTCGGTCTTCATCGCCCTGCCGGCGGCGGGCGGTTATCTCTGGAGCGGGGCGGAGAATACGGAAATGTTCCGGCTGCTCATACCGGTCCTTATCGCCCACGGGATCGGCGTGGCGTTCGGGAGCAGAAATGCGGAAAAGATCAATCCGGTGACGCTCAAGCGTATCGTGGCGGCAGGCTCCATCGCCATTGCGCTTATAAAGCTGTTCTTTCAGTGACATTCCGGCCGTCAGTATGCCGGAACGGGACTTTTACAGCCCGATGGGCGAAGCGTCATCCGGAATATTCAGAATATGTACAATTCCCGATAAAACGCTTGACGCAAGGGGCTGAAACCATTAAAATATTATATGCGAAATATTACGGAAATATTAGCAAAATTATTGAGGAGGTCATTGGAACATGGCAACAAAATGGGTTTATATGTTCAAAGAAGGTAACGCGACAATGAGAAACCTTCTTGGCGGTAAAGGCGCCAACCTTGCAGAGATGACAGGCCTGGGCCTTCCGGTTCCGCAGGGATTCACTGTTACAACAGAAGCTTGTACACAGTACTATGAGGACGGAAGACAGATCAACGACGAGATCATGAGCCAGATCATGGACGCAATGGCAAAACTCGAGGAGATCACAGGAAAGAAATTCGGAGACAAAGAGAATCCGCTTCTCGTTTCCGTACGTTCCGGTGCAAGAGCTTCCATGCCGGGTATGATGGACACGATCCTGAACCTCGGTCTGAACGAAGAAGTAGTTGAGGCGCTGGCGTCTGCATCAGGCAACGAGCGCTGGGCATGGGACTGCTACAGAAGATTCATCCAGATGTATTCCGACGTAGTTATGGAAGTAGGCAAGAAATACTTCGAAGAGCTCATCGACAAGATGAAAGAAGAAAAAGGCGTGAAACAGGACGTTGAGCTGACAGCAGAGGATCTGAAGACTCTGGCAGGACAGTTCAAGGCTGAGTACAAAGAGAAGATCGGCGCAGACTTCCCGTCTGATGCGAAAGAGCAGCTGATCGGCGCTGTTAAGGCTGTATTCCGTTCATGGGACAACCCGAGAGCAAACGTATACCGTCGTGACAACGATATCCCGTATTCATGGGGAACAGCTGTCAACGTACAGATGATGGCGTTCGGTAACATGGGTGATGACTGTGGTACCGGTGTTGCATTCACACGTGACCCGGCTACAGGAGCAAACGGACTTTTCGGTGAGTTCCTTACAAACGCACAGGGCGAGGACGTTGTTGCCGGCGTTCGTACACCGATGCACATCTCCGAGATGGAGCAGAAGTTCCCGGAAGCATTCGCACAGTTCAAAGATGTGTGCAAGACTCTGGAGACACACTACAGAGATATGCAGGATATGGAGTTTACTGTAGAGCACGGTAAACTGTACATGCTTCAGACACGTAACGGTAAGAGAACAGCTCAGGCTGCTCTGAAGATCGCATGCGACCTTGTTGA
>DWUU01000032.1 GCA_019120575.1 Candidatus Mediterraneibacter quadrami | reverse complement strand
TTGATTATCTTGAGGGACATCGTACATATATGGAGATTTTGTCAGAAGCAGGATATCAGTGTGCTTTGAGTGGAAAATGGCATTTGGGAGATAATGCTGCAAAAAGAAAAGGATTTAAAAACTGGTATACGATTGCAAGAGGAGGATGTTCTTATTTTCATCCGGATATTTGTGACGAGGGAGAACTGTATCCGGGGGAAGACTACATTACAGATCTGATCACAGAGCGTTCACTGCAATATATTGATGAAATGGCGGAAACAGAGAAACCGTTTTATCTAAGTGTTCATTATACAGCGCCTCATAGTCCGTGGGGACCGTCTGAACATCCGGAAAAATTCAGGAAGTTATATGAAAATTGTGAGTTTGCGGCTACACCGGATCTGCCGATCCATCCGAACCATATCATTACCGGACCTATTGGTGATACCCCCGAAAAGCGAAGAGAAAATCTTACGGGGTATTACGCGGCTATTTCAGCGATGGATGCAGGGGTAGGGAAAATAGTTGAAAAGCTGGAAGAAAAACATCTTCTTCAGGATACCGTGATTATATTTACTGCGGATAACGGAATGAATATGGGACATCATGGTATCTGGGGAAAAGGAAATGGAACTTATCCGCCCAATATGTACGATTCTGCTGTTAAAGTCCCATTGATAATATACAGTCCGGAATTGAAAAACAGAGGCGCTGTCTGTCATCGCATGACCTGTCAGTATGACATTTTCCCGACCATTCTTGAAATAGCCGGATGTGAGTGGGTACCGGAAAAAATGCAGCCCGGCAGAAGCATGACGGAACTCATCTATGAGCCGGAGAAGGATGTGCAGGAACGTATTGTAGTCTATGATGAATATGGGCGGACAAGAATGATAAGAGATCGCCAGTATAAATACATTCATCGTTATGGAGACGGAGAGTGTGAACTTTACGACATGGAGAAAGATCCGGATGAGACAAAAAATATTGTTCATGATCCGGAATATGCAGAAATTGTCGAAAGTTTACGGATGGAAATGGAAGAATGGTTTTCCAGATATACGGATGAAAAAAATGATGCAAGGAAATTTGACGTAAAAGGAAGGGGCCAGCAGAAGCTCTGCTGGCAGAAAGATGCCTTTAATACAGAAATCGAATTTTATTCTAAGCGTTGAGCGTCATTTACTCTGTCGGTACTGCACCGGAGTCATCCCGTAGAACTTCCGGAATATCTGGGTGAAGTAGGACTGGGAGGAGAACCCGGTCTGGGCTGCGATCTCCGAGATCGAGCAGTCCGTGGTCTCCAGCAGCTGGCAGGCGGCCTCGAGCCGGCGCCGGTTCAGGTACTGGATCGGCGACAGTCCGGTGAATTTTGTAAATGAATGAGCCATATAATATTTATTCATATGAGTCAGCCCTGTCAGTGTGTCCAGGGTGATCTGGGAAGCATAGTTTGCGTCGAGATATTCTTTTATCTGGGCGCATTCTTTTGTCATGCGCATGGATGTGTTCGGGACCGTGATGAGCTGCTGGGAGCGCAGGATCCGCATGATCAGAATATCCAGCAGACTCTGGCAGATCATTTCCGATCCGTACAGTTCTTCTTTGGTCTCGTAATAAATCTGCTCCATCAGTTCCGCGATCATGGCATGCCGGTCGAAGTTGCAGAAGACCTGATATGTGCCGGGCTGGTCTTTTGGCTGGAAGGAAATACCCTCCAGCCCCAGTACATAATATTTGAGGGACTTGCCGGGGATGGACTGTTCCGTGTGCTCCACGTAGGGCGGAACAATGACCAGATCCCCGGTTTTGATCGGGCGCTTTACATCCCGGAAGAGAAAATTCCCCTCGCCGTTCAGCACATAGAAGATCTCTGTAAAATGATGCGTATGAAGCACGCTCTGCCAGTCCTGATCATCTTTTGAAAGGGAGATGGACAGGAAGCGTGCGTTCAGGTTCGGCATATCTGGTGCTTTTGTCGATTTCTGGTTTTTAAACGTATGTTTGCTGTGGCTCATTCATTCGGTCCTTTATTGTACGGTTGTATATGTGCTGTGTCATCTGTTACGGCTGTGTCGCGGACGGAAGGGTCGGCCCGTAGGGGCGTCCGGCGATCAGTTTTGTACCGTCTGTGAATCCTTCCGGCCGTCCGGTCAGCGCTTCGATCAGATGTCCGCGGAGAATCGAGATCCGTTCCTGCTTCTCTGGTTCATGGATCAGGTCGGTCAGTTCGTGGGGATCGGCTGCCAGGTCGAAGTACTGTTCCTGTCCGGTCCGGGGATGCCAGATGTATTTGTCGGTCTCCGTCACGATCCAGTGGTTGGAGAACTCCCCGTAAGAATGCTCCCCGTGGAGCCAGGTCCGCTGTGCTTTCTCCGGTTCTCCGGTGAGCGGCAGGAGGCTCTCGCCGTCGACAGAGGACGGGATTTCAGCTCCCGCGATGTCAAGGAGCGTCGGCATGATGTCCCGCAGCTCCGCGATGGTGTGGCATATCGAGCCTGCTTTCAGGTCCGGCAGGACATTTTTGCCTGCGGTGATAAAGAGCGGGATGTGGCAGCTGCCCTCGTACGGACGGGATTTGCGGAACATATGGTGATCGCTTAACTCTTCACCGTGGTCTGCGGTGAAGATAAACACGGTGTCGTCATATAATTCCTGTTCGATCAGCGCCATGATGAGCCGGCCGATCTGATGATCCAGATGAGTGATGCAGGCATAATAGCCAATCTGAGCCTGGCGGATCAGTTCCGGATCGATGGGGCCGGTTTTGGAATCGAAGATACGTCCGTCTTTCTTAAGATATTCATCGGTTTCCCATGAACCGATAAACGGCGGGCGGAGATCCTTTCCGCTGTACAGATCAAAATAATGCTGCGGCGCGTCAAACGGCGGATGGGGCCTTAAGTAGGAGGCCATCAGGAAGAAGGGCTGCCGGGGATCCCTGCGTCTGAGGAAATCCAGGCTCCGGTCTGTCACCCAGTTGGTCGGGTGATATTTTTCTTCATGAGTCCACGGGCGTGCAACCCAGCTGTTGCAGTCGATGCCGGTGTCGGTTACATCTGCGTCGGCGCCGAGTTCCTGCTTCAGCCAGTGGAAGTAGTCGTCGGCAACAAACTGAGACTCACGGTAGGGAACGCTTCCGTAGCGCGCGCAGTGAAGGTAGCCGTCATGGAGATCCACATGGTTGAATCCGAGATAATTCCGGAGCGGGTGGACGTGCATTTTCCCGACGCACTCGGTATAGTATCCGGCTTTGGAAAGTTCGCCGGCCATGGTGTGTTCATAGTTCCAGGGCAGGCCGTCCTCATAGCCCACGCGTCCGTGGTGGCTCTGCTCCATGCCGGTGTGCAGGGCGGCCCGCGCCGCGATGCAGCTGGGGCATGCGCTGTATGCATTGGCGAAGATCACGCCTTTTGACGCCAGACTGTCAAGATAGGGCGTTTTGACATCCGGGTGTCCGGCGTAGCCCAGACAGTCCGCGCGAAGCTGATCCGTCATGATAAATACGATGTTTGGTTTCTTCATGTGATCGTACTCCTTTCTCTCTTAAGATAAGACTAATACATGTATATGTGAAATGCAAGCTAAAGACCTGCCGAACGCTCTGAGCGCGCCTTGATGGACGAGGCGTATTCGGAAGGGCTCATTCCCGTCAGCTTCCGGAATTGTCGGGAAAAATAATGAATGGACGAATACCCCAGCGTTTCTGCGATCTGGGTGAAATTCATCTGTTCGTTGCGGATCAGCTGTCTGGCGGCGTCGATCTTCATCCGTGAAAAATATTCGATGACGCCGGAGCCGCATTTTGCATGGAAGAGCTTCTGCAGGCGGGACCGGCTGATCAGATTGTCCGAGCAGATCCCGTCAATCGTGACGTGCCCGTTCAGCCGGCTGTCCAGATATTCCGTAAGCCGGGAAAACAGTTCGTCGTCCGCATTTTCGGTGGTTGTTTTATCCGGAACAAAAGCCTGGTGATCCTGTACAGGCGACGGGATTCCGGCTTCATTCCCAAAGCGCCGGAAGAGGCCGATCAGGAACTGCTCCAGACAGGTCCGGATGATCTGTGCGGAACCGGCAGGCGCATTTTTACGCGGGATCAGGACTTTCTGGTACGGATCGTCCAGTCGGCCTTCCAGGAATAAGCGGGCTTCACTGATGATGCGCGCAAGGAGCAGACGGTCCTGCTCGGTGATCTGCAGGATCCGTTCGCTGAAAAAGTCCATCAGCGGGCTTCCGGTTGAGAAGGAGATCACGATCAGATTGGGGGCGGCTTTCCCGCCGGCCCGGACCCAGTGGAATTCGTCCGGTCTGTGGAAAACGATCTGTCCACGGGTGAGGACGAATGACCGGTCTCCTGCGCCGATGGTCACTTCACCTTTGTCCACGCAGACGAACTCCCAGAACGGATGGGATTCACCCGGAAAGTAAAAGCTGTTCATATATTCAAAATAGTGCAGTGAGAACAGCTCGTCGATCTGAAATTCATTTGCCAGAGCCAGCCCCTGATAATCCATGATGCACCTCCTTCTGATACTTCTTATCATACCGCATGTGAGCAGAATGTGCAAAGGAAAATGAGCTGATCGTGCAAATCAAATAGAATATAGGACAAAGATTTTTAAGCCCGGATATTTTACAATTAGATGCAGGTAAAAATAGAGGAAAATGTCTTCACAGGAGGAGAAGAAAAAATGGGACGAGTATCTGAACTTCAGCTCAAAGAAGCAATTGCAAACTTTAATTATTTCGGACGGCTCAAAGCGTGCGAACCGTTCGGCAGCGGACACATCAATGATACATACCGCCTGACATTCGAGATCGGCGATATGGGCGATGTGTATGTGATCCTGCAGCGGATGAACCGTGAGATATTCAAGAAGCCGGTGGAGCTGATGGAGAATATCGTCGGCGTGACTTCGCACCTGCGTAAGAAGATCATCAAAGCGGGCGGAGATCCGGAGCGCGAGACACTGAACGTGATCCTGGCCAAAGACGGAAAAGCTTACTATGTGGATTCCATGGGCGAATACTGGAGATCCTTTAAATACATCACTGAAGCGACAAGCTATGACCTGGTAGAGAAACCGGAAGACTTCTACGAAAGCGCGGTGGCGTTCGGACATTTCCAGCGGATGCTCGCCGACTATCCGGCGGAGACGCTGCATGAGACGATCGAAGGCTTCCACGATACAAAAGCAAGGCTCCGCGCATTTAAAGAAGCGGTTGAAAAAGACGTGTGCGGACGCGCCGCTTCCGTGCAGAAAGAGATCGATTTCGTGCTTTCACACGAGGATACGGCAAATGTGTTCGGCGACCTTCTGGAGAAAGGCGAACTGCCGATCCGCGTTACGCATAACGATACAAAACTGAACAACATCATGATCGACAATACGACAAGAAAAGGCATCTGCGTCATTGACCTTGATACGGTAATGCCTGGAATTGCCATGAACGATTTCGGCGATTCCATCCGCTTCGGCGCCAGCACGGCGGAAGAGGATGAGCAGGATCTGAGCAAGGTGTCCTGCAGTATGGAGCTTTTTGAACTCTATGTAAAAGGATTCCTTGAGGGATGCGCGGGAAGCCTGACGGACAAAGAAGTAGAGATGCTCCCCATGGGCGCAAAAGTCATGACCTATGAGTGCGGCATGCGTTTCCTGGCGGATTATCTCGAAGGCGACCATTACTTCAAGATCCACCGCGAAGGCCACAATCTTGATCGGGCGAGAACCCAGTTCAAACTCGTTGCGGATATGGAGAGCAAATGGGACACGATGGCGGAGATCGTCCGCAAATACGCAAATGCATAACAGAGCCATCCGCATGCCCGCGAATGCGAGAAAAATTCCTTGCAAACGCGATTTTTCTGTGATATACTACGAATGTTGCAAAAAAACACGTATGTGCATTTCTCTGAAGGTGCCAACCCCGGGGATCCGGGCGGTCTCAGAGAGCAAACCATACGGAAGAACAAAACCAAATGGAGGAAAGAAACATGAGTGTTATTTCAATGAAACAGCTTTTGGAAGCAGGTGTACACTTCGGACACCAGACAAGAAGATGGAACCCGAAAATGGCTCCGTACATCTACACAGAGAGAAATGGTATTTACATCATCGACCTGCAGAAATCTGTAGGAATGGTTGACGATGCATACAAAGCCGTTTCTGACATCGCTGCTGAGGGCGGCACAGTTCTTTTCGTAGGAACAAAGAAACAGGCTCAGGACGCCATCAGAACTGAGGCGGAGCGCTGCGGTATGTTCTATGTAAACGAGAGATGGCTGGGCGGTATGCTCACAAACTTCAAGACGATCCAGAGCCGTGTGAAACGCCTTAAAGAGATCGAAGCTATGTCAGAGGACGGAACATTCGATGTACTTCCGAAGAAAGAAGTTATTGCTCTGAAAAAAGAGTGGGCTAAACTCGAGAAGAATCTCGGCGGTATCAAAGAAATGAAGAGACTTCCGGATGCAATTTTCGTAGTTGATCCGAAGAAAGAAAGAATCTGCGTACAGGAAGCGCATACACTGGGAATCACACTGATCGGTATCTGTGATACAAACTGTGATCCGGAAGAACTTGATTACGTAATCCCGGGTAACGACGATGCGATCAGAGCAGTGAAGCTGATCGTTTCCAAGATGGCCGACGCTGTCATTGAGGCAAACCAGGGAGAGGCTGCTGATGCAGAGGAATATTATGAGGAAGACGCTGCAGAAGCTGCAGATGAAGTTGAAGAGGCTGTAGAAGAGTAATATCTTGATTTAATGGAGGAATTTATCATGGCAATCACAGCAGGAATGGTAAAAGAATTAAGAGAAATGACAGGCGCAGGAATGATGGACTGCAAGAAAGCCCTCACAGAGACAAACGGCGATATGGATGCAGCTGTTGAGTTCCTTAGAAAGAACGGACAGGCTAAAGCTGAGAAGAAAGCCGGAAGAATCGCAGCAGAGGGTATCGTTAAGACTGTTGTAAGAGATGACAAAGTTGCAGCAATCGTTGAGGTTAACTCTGAGACAGACTTCGTTGCCAAGAACGATGAGTTCCAGGGCTTCGTAGAGGCGGTTGTAAATCAGGTTGCAGACAATGATCCGGCTGATATGGATGCGTTTATGGCAGAAGCATGGGCAGCAGACACATCCAAGACTGTAAAAGATGCTCTTGTAGAGAAGATCGCAGTCATCGGAGAGAACCTGAACATCAGAAGATTTGAGAGAGTAGAAGCAGAGAACGGATGCGTTGTATCCTACATCCACGGCGGCGGACGTATCGGCGTTCTTGTAGTTGCTGATACAGACGTAGTAAATGATGAAATTAAGACGTGTCTGAAGAACGTAGCAATGCAGGTAGCAGCTATGTCTCCGAAGTATGTATCCAGAAATGAAGTATCTCAGGAGTTCATGGATCATGAGAAAGAGATTCTTCTTGCTCAGGCTAAGAAAGAAAATCCGGAGAAGCCGGACAATATCATTGAGAAGATGATCATCGGACGTCTCAACAAAGAGATGAAAGAAATCTGCCTGCTTGATCAGGTATATGTACAGGACAGCGATCTGACTGTTGCAAAATACGTTGACAAAGTAGCAAAAGAGAACAATGCGAAAGTAACAGTTACGAAGTTTGTTCGTTACGAGACAGGTGAAGGAATCGAGAAGAAAGAAGAGAACTTTGCTGAGGAAGTAGCAAAACAGATGAATATGTAATTTCATAGACCGTAAGGTGCTTAAAGCCCTTGAAAATCCCGAAAAACGGGC
>DWUU01000005.1 GCA_019120575.1 Candidatus Mediterraneibacter quadrami | reverse complement strand
GCTACCGCGTCGATGGTGCGCTGATTCTCGTACACGGCGTGTTTCGCGCGCTTCAGCTGGACCGGATCCGTGATGAGCGCTTTGTTTGCCTCGAACGCCTCCGGCGTCAGGTCGCCCAGTGCGGTAATGTCAAGTTCTGTCTTCAGCGCGGCGAGGGCCTCTGTACATTCGCGGCGGCGGTCGTTGTACGCGGAATCAACCAGGCTGTGTTTTACCTTGCTGTTCGTGATGACGATCTTCGCGTCCTCCAGATGGATCGGCGCGTATTCGTATTTCATCGTATTCGTATCAAGGAAGATCGCATTGTCTTTTTTGCCCATGGCAACGGCGAACTGATCCATGATGCCGCAGTTGCAGCCGTTGAAGTTATTCTCGGAATACTGTCCGATCAGCGCCAGATCCGTCATTGAGAGATCTGTAATTCCGAACAGGTCCGTGAGGATAACGCCGGTCAGAACTTCAAGAGAAGCGGAAGAAGAGAGGCCGGATCCGTTCGGGATGTTGCCCCAGATGACCATGTCGAATCCCGTGTCGATCGGATGACCTTTTTCTGCGAAAGCCCACACTACACCGAGCGGATAATTCGCCCAGTTGTATGCCTTTTTGTTTGTCAGATCGTCCAGGGAAGCCTCTACGACGCCGAACCGGTCCAGATTCATGGAGTAAAAGTGAACCAGACGGTCGTCACGCTTTCTTGCCGCGCCGTATGTACCCATTGTAAGAGCGCAGGGAAATACGTGTCCGCCGTTATAGTCCGTATGTTCGCCGATCAGGTTGACACGGCCCGGTGAGAAGTAGAAGCGGGCGCCGTCTGCGCTGCCGAAAAGCTCTGCAAATTTGTCAAACAGTTTCTGTTTCATCTGATGATCCTCCTCAATTTCTGAAATAAGATTCATTCATCTTGTTCTGTAAATCATTATACCTTCCGGGTGCAGGGGAGTCCATATAAAATGAGTGCAAAATCATGTAAAAATGTTGCATATAAAGTTCCGGTTATATTATAATGATTTCTGCAGACTGCAATGCGCCTGAAAGGAGATCCAGACCATGCCGGATTCATACAAACATTCCTATAAGACCGGAGAGAATCTTCTGAATTCCCTCTCCGTATACAACGTGGGCTACCAGAAATGCGAGCCGGACTACCAGTGGGGGCCGGGGATCCGCGATCACTACTGCATCCATTACATCCTCTCGGGGAGCGGCGTGTATACGACGGGAAAGGTATCCGTCCGCCTGGGCGCTGGGGATACATTCATCCTGTTTCCGGGTACGGAACTCCAGTATCAGGCGGACAGCGAGGAACCGTGGGAGTACTGCTGGGCGGGCTTCATGGGCGCGGATGCGGCGTCCATCATACGGAATACGGATTTCAGCCGTGACGTGCCCTATATTCCGGGCGGAAAGATCCCGGAAGAGGAGATCCGCAGCGGGATGGAGCAGATCTACCTGAGCAAGGGCAACACCTACGAGTCGGCGGTGGCCATGGCGGGGAAGCTGTACGGCCTGCTTGCCGTATTCATGCATTACGCGGAGAAGCCGGAGCCGGAGAAGGACGCCCACGTGACTTATGTGGAGAAGGCGCTGACTTATATCGAAACCAACTATTCCTATCCGGTTACGGTGGAGGACATCGCTTATTATGTCGGGATCAGCAGGAGCCACCTGTTCCGTTCATTCCAGCATTATATGAACCGGTCGCCGAAGGAATATCTGACAGAGTACCGGATCAAACAGGCCTGCCATCTCTTAAGAGAAACAGACCTCTCGGTATCGGCCATCGCCTACTCGGTGGGATTTGAAAACAACCTGTATTTTTCCAAGGCATTCCGGAAACAGAAAGGGCTGAGCCCTTCCGAATACAGGAAAGAAAAAGCAAAGTCAGCAGGAGAGAGAAATGATTGATCAATATGCAAGGACACATCTTCTGATCGGGGAAGACGGACTGAACAGGCTGAAGGATTCGACGGTCATGGTCTTCGGCGTGGGCGGCGTGGGCTCCCACTGCATTGAAGCCCTGGCAAGAAGCGGGGTGGGCCGGCTGATCCTGATCGACAATGACACCGTATCCCTCACGAATATCAACCGTCAGTCCATTGCTTACCACAGCACCATCGGACGGATGAAGACAGAGGTGATGCGGGAACGGATCCGGGATATCGATCCCGCCATCACGGTTCGGACGTATGAGACCTTCGTGCTTCCGGAGAATCTGGCAGAGCTTCTGGATCAGGCGGAGAAAAATACGGACGGGAAGATCGATTATATTATAGACGCCATTGACACCGTGAGCGCCAAGATCGCGCTTGTGGAAGAGGCGCAGAAGAGAGACATTCCCCTTATCAGCAGCATGGGTACGGGAAATAAACTGCATCCGGAACTTTTTGAGATCGCGGATCTCTCAGAGACGAGCGTCTGCCCGCTCTGCCGGGTCATGCGAAGAGAACTGAAGCAGAGAGGGATCACGCACCTGAAAGTGCTTTATTCAAAAGAAAAGCCGGTTGACGTGAGCGGCCGGATCACGGGGGAGGACAGCGGCGCGCGCCGTTCTCTGCCGGGGAGCATCTCGTTCGTTCCGCCGGTGGCGGGACTTCTGATTGCAGGCGAGGTGATCCGGGAACTGACCGGAGCCGGCGCCTGAGTTCGGCCGTCCGGGACGGAACAGGAGAAGACGGCGCATGCGCCGGTAAAACGAAGAAGGGAATACCACATGGATTTATTTGACTATATGAGAGAAACCAATAAAGAAAAGGAAGCGCCCCTTGCCTCCAGGATGCGTCCCGCAACGCTCGATGAAGTGGTGGGACAGCAGCATATCATCGGCAGGGACAAACTGCTTTACCGGGCCATCAAAGCGGACAAATTAAGCTCCGTGATCTTCTACGGGCCGCCGGGGACCGGTAAGACGACGCTGGCCAAAGTGATCGCCAATACGACCAGCGCCGCATTCAGGCAGATCAACGCCACGGTCGCCGGCAAGAAGGACATGGAAGAAGTGGTGAAAGAGGCGAAGGACCTGCAGGGGATGTACGGGAAGAAGACCATCCTCTTCATCGATGAGATCCACCGGTTCAATAAAGGACAGCAGGATTACCTGCTCCCCTTTGTCGAGGACGGGACCGTGATCCTTATAGGCGCCACCACGGAAAACCCGTACTTTGAAGTGAACAGCGCGCTGATCTCCCGGTCTGTGATCTTCGAACTGAAGTCGCTTGAGAAAGAGGACATCAGGACGCTCCTTCGACGGGCGATCAGCGATACGGACAAAGGGATGGGCAGCTTCCACGCGCAGATCGATGATGATGCGCTGGAATTCCTGGCGGACATGGCCGGCGGGGATGCGAGAAGTGCGCTCAATGCCATCGAACTGGGGATCCTGACGACGGAGCGCAGCGCGGACGGCCTGATCCATATTACCGTGGATGTGGCTTCAGAGTGCATCCAGAAGCGGGTCGTGAATTATGACAGACGTGGGGACAACCATTACGACATCATTTCCGCATTTATCAAGAGCATGCGGGGATCGGATCCCGACGCGGCGGTTTATTACCTGGCGAAAATGCTGTATGCCGGGGAAGATGTGAAGTTCATCGCCCGGCGGATCATGATCTGCGCGTCCGAGGATGTGGGAAATGCAGATCCCATGGCGCTCACCGTGGCCGTGGCGGCCGCGCAGGCGGTGGAGCGGATCGGCATGCCGGAGTCCCAGATCATCCTGTCCCAGGCGGTGACCTATGTGGCCTGCGCGCCGAAGAGCAATTCCGCGTGCAATGCCATCTTCGCGGCGAATGAAGCGGTGCAGAAGATCCGGACGACGGTGCCGGCCCATCTCCGGGACGCTCATTATAAAGGAGCCGCAAAGCTGGGCCACGGAACCGGATATAAGTATGCCCATGACTACCCGGGGCATTATGTGAAGCAGCAGTATCTGCCCGATGAAATAAAAGACGCCAGGTTCTATGAACCCGGCGTGCTCGGCTGTGAGAAACAGATCGGAGAATATTTAAAGAAGCTTCGTGAGGAGTAGGGTATAGATCTCCTGGCTCTTCGCGTTCCAGCGGTTGGCGATGGCCTCCGCCTCCTGCTCGGTGGGAACGGTCAGTTTCAGATCAATGAGATTGGAGCCGTTCTCCTCGATGCGGCAGCGAACCTCGTATTCGTTCGTCCTTGTCGTGTAATAGTCCGCTTTGACGGAAGCCTCTTCTTTCAGGTCAAACTGTTTTTCCTTCAGGTATTCATCAATATCCTTTTTGATGGCAGGCGGAAGATTCCTGCTGAAAAAATGAATCGTCTCGGCGCCGCCTTCGGTCAGGTGGTAAAGGGTGCGGTTGTGGGTGGCTTCTTTCCGGATGAGGCCGGATTCCGAGAGCTCGGAGAGGGCCTCCTGCAGTTTGAAGTAGGTGGTGTAGCCCTCGTCCAGGATGAATTCCGAGATCTGGGACGTGGTGAGCGGAAAGTCCACCTTGTTCAGCATATATAAGATGATCAGTTTATAGAGTGTAAATGTTTCAGCCATGATAATCCTTTCCCTGCCATAGATCGTTTTCTTTCAGATATCTGTGTATATTATTTAATACGGTCCGCTTGGCGCCGGTCCAGAGGGGCGCGATGAGCAGATCCTTCGGCCCGTCGCCGGTCAGCCGGTGGATGACGATGTCCGGTCGGAGCGCGCAGATGCAGCGACCGAGCAGACGGATGTATTCATCCATATCCGGCACATGGAACGGTTCCGATTCATAAAGTTCTGCCAGATCCGTCCCCTTCAGAATGTGGAGCAGCTGGAGTTTGATCCCCTGAATATCCGAGCGGTTCAGATAATCCAGCGTCTGCAGCATCATTTCCTCTGTCTCGCCCGGGAGAAAGAGAATCACATGGACAATGACCGTGATCCCGATCGAGCGCAGATTCTTTACCGCCCGGTCGAAGACTTCCAGCGGGTAGCCCCGCCGGATAAGTTCTGCTGTTTCCGGATGGACCGTCTGCAGTCCCAGCTCCACCCAGACCGGTTTGATCCGGTTCAGCCGGGCGAGCAGCGCGAGCACATCGGGACCCAGACAGTCGGGCCGGGTGGCGATGGACAGGATCTTCACATCCGGATCCCGGATGGCCTCCGCAAAGATCCGCTCAAGATAGTCCACCGGGGCGTATGTATTGGTAAACGCCTGGAAGTAGGCGATATAGGAACGAATCGGGCGCTTCTTCTGAAGGTCCGCCTTGCCCTGCCTCAGCTGCTCTGTGACGGACAGGGCGGCGTCTCCGGCAAAATCGCCGGATCCCTGTGCGCTGCAGAAGATGCAGCCGCCGTTTCCTGCGCGGCCGTCCCGGTTGGGGCAGGTCATGCCGCCGTTCAGCGTGATCTTATACACTTTTTCGCCAAATGTGTCTTTCAGCTCCCGGTCCAGTGAATGGTACCGCTTTTCACCCCAGCGCACGATGCAGCAACTCCTGTTTAAAATATGATATGGGTATCATAACACTTCGCCCCTGACTTGACAAGGGCGGGGGTGAAATGTATAATAGACGCATATTTTAATGCAGTAATCGTATTTGAGTCAGTTCAGACGACATTTCCCGAAGCATTTAAGTAGTTGATTTTAATTAAAGAAAGGACAGAGTTATATGACAAGAGAAAGGTATGAATCACTGCCGCTTGCAACGCTTCGCGATCTTGCGAAGGCAAGAAAGATGAAAGGCGTATCCACATTGAAGAAAGGCGAGCTGATCGATGCCATGCTTGCGCTGGATGAACAGGAGGAACAGGCGGAAGCGGCTTCCGAAGCGAAAGAGGAAGTAAGAGAGGAACTTAAGGAAAAGAAATCCGAGGCGGATATCGAGCAGCTTGACAGCGGGTATACGGCAAACGGAATCCTTGAAGTGATGCAGGACGGTTTCGGATTTATCCGGAGCGACAATTATCTTCCCGGGGAAAATGACGTCTATGTGTCGCCGGCTCAGATCCGCAGATTCGGCCTGAAGACGGGCGACATCCTGACCGGAAATACACGGATCAAGACTCAGAGCGAAAAGTTCAGCGCGCTCCTCTACGTGACCACCATCAACGGTATGCGTCCGGCGGAAGCCATGAAGCGCAAGAACTTTGAAGACCTGACCCCCATCTTCCCGAACCGCCGGATCCGTCTGGAGACGCCGGGAAGCAGCACGGCCATGCGGGTGATGGACCTGGTATCCCCGATCGGAAGAGGCCAGAGAGGGATGATCGTCTCCCCGCCGAAGGCCGGAAAGACGACCCTGTTAAAAGAAGTGGCGCTTGCCGTACAGAAGAGCGAACCCCATATGCATCTGCTGATTCTCCTGATCGATGAGCGTCCGGAGGAGGTAACGGATATCAAGGAAGCCATCTCCGGCCCGAATGTGGAAGTGATCCACTCCACCTTTGACGAGCTCCCGGAACATCATAAGAGAGTATCTGAGATGGTGATCTCCAGGGCGAAGCGCCTGGTGGAGCACGGCAGGGATGTTATGATCCTGCTGGACAGCATTACCCGGCTGTCCCGCGCCTACAACCTGATCGTACCGCCTTCAGGAAGGACGCTGTCCGGCGGTCTTGACCCGGCGGCCCTCTACAGCCCGAAGCGTTTCTTCGGCGCGGCAAGAAACATGCGCGAGGGCGGAAGCCTTACGATCCTCGCGACCGCGCTGGTGGATACAGGCAGCAAAATGGACGATGTGGTATACGAGGAATTCAAGGGCACCGGCAACATGGAGCTGATCCTGGACCGGAAGCTTCAGGAGAAGCGCGTGTTCCCGGCCATCGATATCGCCAAATCCGGTACGAGAAGAGAGGATCTGCTTCTCAATAAGGAAGAGCAGGAGGCCGTCTACATCATGCGCAGAGCGCTGAACGGAATGAAGGCGGACGAGGCGACGGACAATCTCCTGAACATGTTCGCAAGGACGAAGACGAATGCGGAACTGGTGCACCAGGTGATCCGTCAGAAGTTTATATAAAAAACAGTTGCAAAACCCTATATCTTGTGCTACAATGAGAAAGCTGTTTAGAGAATAATATACTATATTTTAAAATAGAGAGGTGAAAATCATGCGCGAAGGAATCCATCCGGAATATCATCAGGCAACGGTAACCTGCAACTGTGGCAATACATTTGTGACAGGTTCTACGAAAGAGAACATCCACGTTGAAATCTGCTCCAAGTGCCATCCGTTCTACACAGGACAGCAGAAAGCAGCGCAGGCACGCGGCCGTGTTGATAAGTTCAACAAGAAATACGGTATGAAATAAGTAAAGACACAGCAGGCTGAGGTGGAAGCATCTCAGCCTCTTTGTTTGGTGGAGGAATTATGAAGTCATCAAATATAGGCGGACAGGCCGTGCTGGAAGGCATTATGATGCGAAACGGCGGGAAGTATTCCGTTGCGGTCCGCAAATCTGACGGAGAGATCGCCGTCGATGTGCAGGATTATCACAGTGTGATTCCCTGGAATACGCCCCTTAAGATTCCATTTATCCGGGGAATCTTCAGCTTTATTGACTCCCTTGTGCTGGGGATGAAGACGCTGATGTATTCGGCCAGCTTTTTTGAGGAGGAAGAGGAGGAGATCCTGACGGAGAAGGAAGCGGCGAAGCAGGAAAAACAGGAGAAGCTGTTCATGACTCTTACGGTCATCCTGGCGGTGGTGATCGCCATCGCCCTTTTTATGGTCCTGCCGTATTTCCTGAGCAGTTTCGTGGAAAAATATACCAGATCACATACAGCTATGACGATTTTCGAGGGCGTGATCCGCGTGGCGATCTTCCTTGTTTACATATTTCTGATCTCCAGGACAAAGGATATCAGGCGCACGTTCATGTATCACGGTGCGGAACATAAATGCATCAACTGCATTGAGCACGGGCTGGAACTCAATGTGGAAAATGTGCGGAAAAGTTCGAAGCAGCACAAGCGGTGCGGAACCAGCTTCCTCTTTTTCGTCATGATCGTCAGCATTATTTTCTGCTTCTTTATTACGTCCGAATCCCAGATCGCCAGAGTTCTGATCCGGATCGCCCTTTTCCCGCTGATTTCCGGCGTATCCTATGAGATCATCCGGCTGGCGGGCAACAGCGACAATGCGCTGGTCAATCTTCTGAGCCGGCCGGGACTGTGGGTGCAGAATATGACAACGAAAGAACCGGACGACAGTATGATCGAGGTGGCCATCTGCGCGGTTGAGAAAGTATTTGACTGGCGGACCTGGCAGAAGGAGAATCTATGAACCTGAAAAGAAATCTGGAGCGGGCGGCCCGGGAATTCGAGTCGGCCGGCGTGCCGGAACCGGACCTGGACGCCTGGTATCTGCTGGAATATGTGACCGGTGTAAGCCGGGCGGCTTATTTCGCGGATCCGGACCGGGAGCTGACGGGGGCGCAGCAGACGGCGTTCGACGCCTGCGTGGAGAAGCGCGCCGCGCGGATCCCCCTCCAGCACATCACCGGAACCCAGGAGTTCATGGGTCTTTCATTCCGGGTGAACGCGCATGTACTCATCCCGAGACAGGACACGGAGATCCTGGTGGAGGAAGCGCTGAAGCTGCTGAAAGGCGGGGCGGCGTCTGCAGACGGCCGCGAGGATCAGGCAGTGGAGCTTCTGGACCTGTGCACCGGATCCGGATGCATCCTGCTCAGTGTGTTGTATTACGCGGGCCGGAACGCGCATATGAACCTGTCCGGAACCGGCAGCGACCTGTCGGAACCGGCCCTTGAGACGGCCCGGGATAACGCGGAACGGCTGGGGATCCGGGCGCGGTTCGTGCACAGCGACCTCTTCGAAAACCTGCCGGGGCGGTATGCCATGATCCTGTCCAATCCCCCCTATATCCGAAGCGCGGCCATTCGGAACCTGCAGCCGGAAGTCCGGCTCTACGATCCGGGGATGGCGCTGGACGGCGATGCGGACGGACTGGCCTTTTACCGGCGGATCACGGCGGAAAGCGGCCGGCATCTGGAGCAGAACGGGATCCTGATGTTTGAGATCGGATGCGACCAGGCCGCGGAGGTGACGGAACTGATGCGCGTGCACGGATTCACGGACATTACGGTGAAAAAGGATCTGGCGGGGCTTGACCGCGTGGTTTACGGACGATATAGTAAATAAGATGTAAATTGATTCAAGAAAAGGACGTATGAGAAATGTTTGACAGATTAGATGATCTACTGATCCGATATGAGGAAGTGATGGGCGAACTTCAGGAGCCGGGCGCGGCGGACGACCAGGCGCGGTTCCGGAAGCTGATGAAGGAGCAGAGCGACCTCGCCCCCATCGTGGAAGCTTATAACGAATACAAAACCTGTAAACAGAATGTGGACGACAGCCTGGCCATGCTGGAAGAGGAGTCCGACGAGGAGATGCGGGAGCTGGCGAAAGAGGAGCTGAACGAATCCAGAAAACGGATCGAGGAGCTGGAACAGGAACTGAAGATCCTGCTTCTTCCGAAAGACCCGAATGACGACAAGAACGTTATCGTGGAGATCCGCGCCGGCGCCGGCGGAGACGAGGCGGCCCTTTTTGCCGCCGAGATCTACCGGATGTATGTGCATTACGCGGACGGGCGCGGCTGGCGCACCGAGCTGATCTCACTGAATGAGAACGGGATCGGCGGATTTAAAGAGTGTGTATTCATGATTACGGGACAGGGCGCGTACTCCCGCCTGAAATACGAGAGCGGCGTGCACCGTGTGCAGCGCGTGCCGGAGACGGAGAGCGGCGGAAGGATCCATACGTCGACCATTACGGTTGCCATCATGCCGGAGGCGGAGGAAGTGGACGTGGTCATCGATGAGAAAGACATCCGCATCGACGTCATGCGTGCCTCCGGAAACGGCGGTCAGTGTGTCAACACGACGGACTCTGCAGTGCGTCTGACCCACTTCCCGACCGGGATCGTGATCTACAGCCAGACCGAGAAGTCCCAGCTTCAGAATAAAGAAAAAGCGTTCCGGCTGCTCCGTTCCAAACTGTATGACCTGGAACTGGAGAAACAGCAGGCTTCCGAGGCGGAGGCAAGAAGAAGCCAGATCGGCACAGGCGACCGCTCCGAGAAGATCCGGACCTACAACTTCCCCCAGGGACGTGTGACGGACCACCGGATCAAACTGACGCTGCACAAGCTGGATTCCGTCCTGAACGGCGATCTGGATGAGATCATTGACAGTCTAATCGCGGCGGATCAGACAGCGAAGCTTGCGAAGATGGAAGACTGACAGAGGTGAAAGATCATATGACAGAACAGACGACAGACAGAACAGCGACGGAACCGGTATTTAAGCGGCCGGAGCTGGAAGATAAAGAGATCATCACGGCGTATTTTGACAGGGCCCCGAGCCGGAGCTGTGAACGGACCTTTGTAAATGTCTACCTCTGGTCCAGACATTACCGGGTACAGTACGCGGTGATCGAAGATGCGCTTGTATTCAGGAGCAGAGACAACGGGATCGCATTTTCCTATCCCGCAGGGGAGAAGGAGAACATCCGCAAAGCGGTGGATTATCTGACCGGATACTGCAAAGAACAGGGGTGTCCCCTTGTGTTCTATAACGTGACGCCGGAGATGTTCGCTCAGCTGGAGGAGTGGTACCCAGGACGGTTTACTGTGGAATACAACCGGGATTACGCGGACTATGTATACGAGCGGGAGAAGCTTGCGACGCTGGCGGGCAAGAAGCTCCACGGCAAGCGCAATCATATCAATAAATTCAAAACGCTTTATCCGGACTGGACCTATGAAGCCCTGTCCGATGACAATGTGGAGGACTGCTTCCAGATGGCGCTTGAATGGCGCAATGAGAACGGATGCGAGGACGATCCGGAGAAGAACGCCGAAATGTGCGTGACCCTTAATTCCCTTCGGCTCTATAAGGAGTTGGGATTAAAAGGCGGCGTGCTTAAAGCCCAGGGGCGGATCGTTGCGTTTACGGTGGGCGAACCGCTTTGCAACGACACATTCGTGGTCCATATTGAAAAGGCATTTCCGAATGTGGAGGGCGCCTATCCGATGATCAACCAGCAGTTCGTACAGCATGAGTGCATGGATTATAAATATGTAAACCGGGAGGAGGACACCGGCGCGGAAGGGTTAAGAAAGGCGAAACTTTCCTACCGGCCGGCATTTCTGGAAGAAAAAGGCATTGTAAAAGAAAGGTCGTGACAGCTATGATATCAAAGAAAATGGAAAACATGGTGGCAAACAGTTCCGCGATCCGCGCGATGTTCGAGGAGGGCAATCGTCTGGCGAAGATCTACGGGCCGGAGAACGTATTTGATTTCAGCCTGGGCAATCCGAATGTTCCGGCGCCTGCGTCGGTGAAACAGGCGATCATCGAACTTCTTGAGGAAGAGGACCCGGTGGTGCTTCACGGCTATACGAACAGTAATGCCGGATATGAGGATGTGCGCCAGGCGGTGGCGGAGTCCCTGAACAGCCGGTTCGGAACGGCATTTGCGGCAAAGAACATCACCATGACGGTGGGCGCGGCCGGCGGTCTGAACGTGATTCTGAAAGCTCTGCTGAATCCGGGCGATGAGGTGATCGTATTCGCGCCGTATTTCGGAGAATACAGAAGCTATGTCAACAACTACGACGGAGTGATCGTGGAGATCTCCCCGAATACGGCGGACTTTCAGCCGAAGCTGGATGAGTTCGAGGCGAAGATCACGCCGAAGACCCGCGCCGTGATCGTAAATACCCCGAACAACCCGACCGGCGTTGTTTATTCAGAGGATACGATTAAAAAGCTGGCGGCGGTCATGGAGAAGAAGCAGAAAGAGTTCGGGACGGACATCTATCTGATCTCCGACGAGCCGTACCGTGAACTGGCCTATGACGGCGTGGAAGTTCCGTATCTGACAAAATACTATGACAATACCGTTGTGGGCTATTCCTACAGCAAGTCCCTGTCGCTGCCGGGAGAGCGGATCGGCTATCTGGTCATCCCGGATGAGGCGGCGGACAGCGAGAACCTGATCTCGGCGGCCAACGTGGCGACCCGCATCCTGGGCTTTGTTAATGCGCCCACCCTTCAGCAGAAGGTGGTGAAGGCCTGCCTGAACGAAAAAACGGACATTTCGTTCTATGACCGGAACCGGGAGACGCTTTACAACGGCCTGAAGGATCTGGGATTCGAGTGCATCAGGCCGGAAGGCGCTTTCTATCTCTTTGTGAAATCCCCGGTCGAAGATGAGAAGGCATTCTGCGCGGCGGCGAAGAAGTACAACATCCTCGTGGTGCCGGGAAGTTCTTTCGGCTGTCCGGGCTATGTGCGGATCGCGTACTGCGTATCCTATGAGACGATCGTCAACTCCCTGCCGAAATTCGCGGAGCTGGCAGAGGAATACAAGTAATCCGGACGGGGGCATAAAAGATGAAGATCAGACAGGAATTACTGAAGAATATCAGGCAGGTGGAACCTTATGTGCCCGGCGAACAGCCCCAGGGACGCGTGGTCAAGCTGAATACGAACGAAAATCCCTACCCGCCGTCACCGGAAGTGCGCAAAGCTCTTGACGCGCTGGATACAGACGCGTTCCGGCTTTACCCGGATCCGGCATCCAGCGTGCTTATCAGGGCGCTGGCAGAGCAGTATCAGGTGGGAGAGGATCAGGTATTCGCAGGGGTGGGGTCGGACGATGTTCTGTCGCTGTGCTTCCTGACATTTTTTAACTCGGATAAACCGGTCCTGTTTCCGGACATTACATATTCGTTTTACAAAGTGTGGGCGCAGCTCTACCGAATCCCGTATGAGTGTCCGGCGCTTGATGAGGATTTCCGGATCGTGAAAGAGGATTACTACCGGGAAAACGGAGGCGTCATCTTCCCCAACCCGAACGCGCCGACCGCCATCTACGAGGAGCTGGATTTTGTGGAGGACATTCTGGCGCACAACCGGGATTCCATCGTGATCGTGGATGAGGCGTATATTGATTTTGCCGGCAGATCGGCGGTGGAACTGGTGGATCGGTACGACAACCTGATCGTGACCCAGACATTTTCCAAGTCCCGCAGCATGGCGGGAATGCGGATCGGTTACGCCATCGCATCGCCGGCGCTGATCCGGTGTCTCAACGATGTGAAATATTCCTTCAACTCCTATACCATGAGCCGGGCGGCGCTTGAGTGCGGCGCGGCGGCGGTACGGGACCGGGCGTACTTTGAAGAAAATGTGCGTAAGATCCGGGAAACCCGGATGCGGACGCAGAATGAACTTCAGGAGCTGGGCTTTGAGATGACCGGATCGGATGCCAACTTCCTCTTCGCCCGCCATCCGGAATACGACGCGGGCTGGCTCTTCCGGGAGCTGAAGAAGTGGGGCATCTACGTCCGCCACTGGAATGACGAGCGGATCCGCCAGTATCTGCGGATCACCATCGGCACGGATGAGGAGATGGACATTTTCTTCCAGGCGCTGAGAGATATACTGAATAATAAATAAGAATCAGGAGACAGAGATTATGATCAAGAGATTACTGCAGGGAATGGTCGTGGGCATCGCCAACATCATCCCCGGCGTGAGCGGCGGCACGATGATGGTCGCCATGGGACTTTATGACAAGCTGATTCATGCGATCACTCATCTGAAATCGGAATTCAAAGAGAGCCTGAAGCTGCTGGTTCCGATCTTCCTGGGCGCGGGCATCGCCATCGTGGCGCTCTCAAGACTGTTTGAATTCCTGCTGGAGAATTACCCGATCCCGACGAACTTCGCGTTCTGCGGACTGATCGCCGGGAGCCTGCCGTTTATCTTCAAAAAAGTGAAAGGGCATTCCGTGTCTGTGGGACGGGCGGTCTGCTTTCTCATTTTCTTCGCCATCGTCATCCTCATGGCGGTCATGGGCGAGACAAGCGGCAATGCGGCGGACGTAAGCTTCGGACTGGTCAATGTGGTCAAACTTCTGCTGGTGGGCATCATCGCGGCGGCCACCATGGTCATCCCCGGGGTGAGCGGCTCCATGATGCTGATGCTGCTGGGCTACTACGATACGATCCTGAAGACGATCAACAACTTCATGGATGCGCTGGTTGCATTTGACATGCAGGAGATCCTGGTGCAGTGCGGCATCCTCATTCCCTTCGGCATCGGCGTGATCCTGGGCATCTTCCTCATCGCGAAGATCATCGAATTCATTTTTTCAAAAGCGGAGATCCATGCCTACTACGCGATCATCGGCCTCATCCTGGCGTCGCCGGTGGCCATCCTGCTGAAGACGGACTGGAGCGGATTTTCCGTTCTGACGCTTGCTGTGGGACTGGTTACATTCGCGGCCGGCTGGTTCGTGTCCTCGAAACTGGGCGGAGAGTAGACCACCGTGATTTGTCACGCACCGTTGACAGCCCATATCGGAATCCGTATAATGGATAGATGAAGGAATGAAAAAGGTGTGTGGAATATATGATTTACGAGAATAATGAAGAAAAACGAAGTACACTGTGGCGTACAGTGCTGACGGTTTCTTCCGTTCTGATCATTATAATTGCCGTATTTTTTATCGTGAAGCTCTTTACCGGCAACCCGCTGGAGGGCAAATGGACCAGCGAGGCGACGGGCGGTACGATCGAGATCACGGACAAGGATGAACTGATCATTCAGCCGGAGGATCAGGAGAGTTCCACGATTGTCAAAGGTTTTGTGGATAAGAAGTCCAAGACGCTGACCGTGGGCTTAAGCGGTGAGGGACCGCTGGATCCGGAGATCGAGATGATCATCGGGACCGGAAGCTACAATTATAATGTGGAGCAGGACACTTTGACTCTCACAGAACGGGAATATGGAGACCAGTTTGTATTTGAACGGACCGGGAAATAAAAATGAATGGAGAGTTCCGCTTGCGGGACTCTCCTGTTGTGCTGTAAACAGAACCTGTAAATGATTCGGAATTAAGGAGAAAAGCCATGTTAAGGGAAGAGACGAAAGTAATCGATATCGGCGGCGTGAAGATCGGCGGGAAATACCCGATTGCGATCCAGTCCATGACCAACACAAAGACAGAGGATGTGCAGGCAACGGTTGAGCAGATCCTGAAGCTGGAAGCGGCCGGCTGCGAGATCATCCGTTGCACGGTTCCGACCATGGAGGCCGCAGAGGCGTTGCGGGAGATCAAAAAACAGATTCACATTCCGCTGGTGGCGGACATCCATTTCGATTACCGGCTGGCAATCGCGGCGATCGAGAACGGTGCGGACAAGATCCGTATCAATCCGGGCAATATCGGGTCCGAGGACCGGGTAAAAGCCGTGGTGGACAAGGCAAAAGAATATGGCGTGCCGATCCGGGTGGGCGTGAACAGCGGCTCCCTGGAAAAGCCCCTTCTGGAGAAATATGGCGGCGTGACGGCGGAAGCCATTGTGGAGAGCGCGCTTGACAAAGTACATATGATCGAAAACATGGGCTATGACAATCTGGTTGTCAGCATCAAATCATCGGACGTCCTGATGTGCGTCCGGGCCCATGAACTCATTGCGAAGGAGTGCCCGTACCCGCTCCATGTGGGAATCACGGAATCCGGCACCGTTTATTCCGGCAATGTGAAATCATCCGTTGGCCTGGGCATCATTCTCCATGAAGGCATCGGCAATACGATCCGCGTCTCCCTGACCGGGGATCCTGTCGAGGAGATCCGCACGGCGAAGCTGATTCTGAAGACGCTGGGGCTCCGCAAAGGCGGCATCGAGGTGGTGTCCTGTCCGACCTGCGGCCGGACGAAGATCGACCTGATCGGTCTGGCCAACGAAGTGGAGAAAATGGCAGCCGACATCCCACTTGACATCAAAGTGGCGGTCATGGGCTGCGTGGTGAACGGACCGGGCGAGGCAAGAGAGGCGGACATCGGCATCGCCGGCGGCATCGGCGAGGGCCTGCTGATCAAAAAGGGCGAAGTCATCAGAAAAGTAAAAGAAGAAGAACTGCTCGATACGCTCCGGCAGGAACTGCTGAACTGGAAGGAGTAAGATCCCTGCCTGTGCGTTATCGGATAAACAGGAGTGTTGACAGTGGAAAAGACCAGAAATGACAAATCTTTTTTCTATGTATTTCCTACGCTGAAAGTAGAGGATGATATCCAGATCCTCTTCACGGATGTGGAGGTTCAGAAGATCACGACGAATTCCCGGCGTGATTTTCTTCATGTGTACATATACAGCCGTCATCTGATCCAGAAGAGGCAGATCCGCCAGATGGAACAGCGGATCAAGGACCAGCTTTTTTCAAAAGTCCCGGTTGATGTGCAGATCGAGGAGGAGTACGCCCTGTCGGGACAGTATACGCCGGAAGCGCTCCTGCGCGAATACAGGGACAGCATCATCCTGGAACTGAAAGAACGAAGCATCCTGGCATCCAATATGTTCGCTCAGGCGAAACTGCATTTTGAAGACGGCAATATTGTCTGTCTGGAACTGCTGGATTCTATTGTCTCCGAGGGCAGGAAGGAGGAAATCCTTACATTCCTTGAAAATCTCTTCGCGCGCCGGTTCCATATGAAGGCGGATATCCGCATTACATACCGTGAACCGGACGATGGTGAGGGGACCCGGGAATATGATGAACAGCGTGTCCAGCAGGAGATCAATGCCATCTTTGAGCGTCGGGCGAGGCAGAATGGAGGTGCAACCGGATCTGACGATCTCAGCGGCGGAGAAAATGAAGATGCCGAACAGCAGTCATCGGCGGGCGAGTCCTCAGAAAGAGCATCCGCAGGCACCGGACAGAAGAAGGAAAAGAGCGGGGCGGGTAGAGATACTGCAAAACGAAACGCCGCTCAGTCGGGACGCAGAACCGGCCGCAAAGGTGAATTCCGCAAAAAGGATTTCTACCGTCCGGTGAAACAGGGCGATGATCCGAACCTGATCTACGGGAAAAACTTTGATGATGAGCCGATCTCCCTTGACCAGGTTATCTCTGAGATGGGCGAGATCACTATTCATGGTAAGATCATTAACTTTGACACCCGTGAGATCCGCAATGAGAAGACGATCATCATGTTTGCGGTGACGGATTACAGTGACACGATCACTGTTAAAATGTTCGCGCGAAACGAGCAGCTTCCGGAGATCCTCGGGGAACTGAAGAAAGGCGCGTTTGTCAAGATCAAGGGCGTGACGACCATTGATAAATTCGACGGTGAACTGACCATCGGTTCCGTGACCGGGATCAAGAAGATCGGCGATTTTACGGTTTCGAGGAAAGACCTGAGTCCCGTGAAGCGTGTGGAACTTCACTGCCATACGAAAATGAGCGACATGGACGGGGTGTCCGAGGTGAAGGACATCGTGAAGCGCGCCCACGACTGGGGCCATCCGGCCATTGCCATCACGGATCACGGCGTGGCCCAGGCATTTCCTGACGCCAATCATTATATTGAGACACTGGACAAAGACGACCCCTTCAAAGTCATTTACGGGGTGGAAGGGTATGTGGTGGACGACCTGACGGAGATCGCCGTGAACGCGGGCGGTCAGACGCTGGATGATACGTATGTCGTGTTTGATATTGAGACCACCGGTTTCAGTTCCATCCGGGACCGGATCATTGAGATCGGCGCGGTAAAAGTGAGCGGCGGGAAGATCACGGACCGGTTCAGCACCTTTGTCAACCCCGGGCGGCCGATCCCCTTTGAGATCACCAATCTTACAGGTATTACCGATGAGATGGTTATGGAATATCCGGAGATCGGGGTGATCCTGCCGCAGTTCCTTGAATTTGTCGGGGACAGTGTGCTGGTTGCCCACAATGCGGGATTTGACGTGGGATTTATCGAGCAGAACTGCAGGAGCCTGGGGCTTAATGACCATTTTGCTTATCTGGATACGGTGGCGCTGGCCAGAGTGCTGCTTCCGACTCTGTCCAAATATAAGCTGAACGTGGTGGCGAAAGCGCTGAATATTTCAC
Source organism: Candidatus Mediterraneibacter quadrami (assembly GCA_019120575.1). Classification (GTDB taxonomy): domain Bacteria; phylum Bacillota; class Clostridia; order Lachnospirales; family Lachnospiraceae; genus Mediterraneibacter; species Mediterraneibacter quadrami. The sequence continues at coordinate 4,343 of DWUU01000005.1, read as the reverse complement.
TGGAAAATCACCACCGGGCGGTGGATGACGCGGGGGCTACGGCGGAAATCTTCGTGAAGTTCGTGGAGATGCTGAAAAAGGACGGCATTTTCACGCTGAAAGAGGTCAACCGGTACGGCGACCGCAACGTAAACGCCATCCGCAAGATGCCGACTCACCATATCATCATTCTGGCGAAAAATGATATCGGCCGGTACAACCTCTACCAGCTGATCACGGAGTCCCATCTGACCTACTATGCGAGACGGCCCAGGATCCCGAAGAGCCTGCTGAATGAATACCGGGAAGGACTGCTGATCGGCAGCGCCTGCGAGGCCGGGGAACTGTATCAGGCGGTCCTGGAGAAGCGGTCCGCCCGGCAGATCGCGAAGCTGGCGGAATTTTATGATTATTATGAGATCCAGCCTCTGGGGAACAACCGGTTCATGATCGCCAGCGACCGGACGCCGGATGTGACGTCCGAGGAGGATCTGAGAAATATCAACCGGGAGATCGTGGAGCTGGGCGAGAAGTTCGGGAAGCCGGTGGTGGCAACCTGCGACGTGCATTTCCTGGATCCGGATGACGAAGTGTACCGGCGGATCATCATGGCCGGGAAAGGGTTTGACGATGCGGACAACCAGGCGCCTCTTTTCCTGCGTACCACCGAGGAGATGCTGGATGAGTTCGACTATCTGGGCGCGGCGAAGGCCCGGGAGATCGTGATCGATAATCCGGTGAAGATTGCGGGCATGATCGAGAAGATCGCGCCGGTGAACCCGAACAAGTGCCCGCCGGTCATCGAGAATTCGGATCAGGAGCTCCGGAACATCTGTTACCGGAAAGCCCATGAGATGTACGGAGAAGACCTGCCGGAACCGGTATCGGCGAGGCTGGAGCGGGAGTTGAATTCCATCATATCCAACGGCTATGCGGTGATGTATATCATCGCCCAGAAGCTGGTGTGGAAGTCCAACGCGGACGGCTATCTGGTCGGCTCCCGTGGATCAGTCGGTTCTTCATTCGTGGCCACCATGGCCGGGATCACGGAAGTGAATCCATTAAGTCCGCATTATTACTGCAGCAAATGTCATTACAGCGATTTCGATTCTGACGAAGTGAGATCCTATGCCGGCGGCTGCGGTTATGACATGCCGGACAAAAACTGTCCGGTATGCGGCGAGCCGCTGGTGAAGGCCGGATTTGATATTCCCTTCGAGACCTTCCTCGGATTCAGAGGGGACAAGGAGCCGGATATTGACCTGAATTTCTCCGGAGACTATCAGGCCAAGGCACACAAATATACAGAAGTGCTTTTCGGAGAAGGTCATACATTCAAGGCCGGAACCATCGGCACGCTGGCGGACAAGACAGCCTACGGTTTTGTGAGGAACTATTATGAGGAGCGGGAACAGCGCAAGCGCCGCTGCGAGATCGAGCGGATCACGGAAGGATGTACCGGGATCCGGCGCAGTACCGGACAGCATCCGGGAGGCATCGTTGTGCTTCCTCACGGACATAATATCAATGAGTTTACGCCGGTCCAGCATCCGGCGAACGATATGGAATGCGGCATCATCACGACTCATTTTGATTATCACTCCATCGACCACAACCTGCTGAAACTGGATATTCTGGGACACGATGATCCGACCATGATCCGTACGCTGGAGGACTACATTACATCCGACGCCATGGACAATGAATACAATGCGGAGCATCCTTTTGTGGCGACAGAGATCCCGCTGGATGATAAACAGGTGATTGAACTCTTCCACGGGACGGATGTGCTGGGGATTAAACCGGAGGATATCGGCGGCTGCAAGCTGGGATGTCTCGGAATCCCTGAGTTCGGAACGGATTTTGTTATTCAGATGGTGGAGGACACGAAACCCCAGACCCTTTCGGATCTGATCCGGATCTCCGGCCTGTCCCACGGGACCAACGTGTGGCTCGGCAATGCACAGGAACTGGTGAAGTCGGGCAAGGCCACCATTTCTACAGCCATTTGTACCCGTGACGATATTATGATCTACCTGATCAACAAAGGGGTGGAGAGCGCCCTGGCCTTCACGATTATGGAGAGCGTTCGTAAGGGAAAGGGTCTGAAGCCGGAATGGGAAGAGGCCATGACCGCACAGGGCGTGCCGGACTGGTATATCTGGTCCTGCAAGAAGATCAGTTACATGTTCCCGAAGGCGCATGCCGCGGCCTATGTAATGATGGCGTACCGCATCGCCTACTGCAAGATCAACTATCCGCTGGCATACTATGCGGCCTACTTCAGTATCCGCGCGGATGCATTTTCCTATGAGATCATGTGCCAGGGGAAAGATAAACTGAATTATTACATCCAGGATTATAAGAAGCGCAGCGATTCCCTCAGCAAGAAAGAACAGGACGTCATGAAAGACATGAAGATCGTGCAGGAAATGTACGCCCGGGGATTTGAATTCGTGCCCATCGACATTTACCGGGCGAAGGCCCGCATGTTCCAGATTATCGACGGGAAGCTTATGCCGTCTCTGGCCAGCATCGAGGGCATGGGTGACAAGGCGGCCGAAGCCGTGGAAGAAGCGGCAAAGGACGGGAAGTATCTGTCTCTTGATGACTTCAGGCAGCGGACGAAGGTCAGCAAAACAGTCATCGACCTGATGCAGGAGCTGGGCCTGTTCGGAAATCTGCCTCAGAGCAATCAGCTGTCCCTGTTTGATTTTGCGTAGAGTTCTGTTTTTGAAAATGCGTAGACGCGGCGAACCTGCTGTGATATAATGACTTCAATGCGTTTGTGAAGTGAAATTCAGATTGATATTTTATGGAGGATTATGAGATGTACGACTTCGATGAGATCATGACGACAGACCGGGAAGTGGCCGACGCGATCAAAGCCGAGATGGAGAGACAGAATTCCCACATCGAGCTGATCGCTTCCGAGAACTGGGTGAGCAAGGCCGTGATGGCGGCGATGGGCAGCCCGCTGACAAACAAATATGCGGAAGGTTATCCGGGCAGAAGATACTATGGCGGATGCCAGTGCGTGGACGTTGTGGAAGATCTGGCGAGAGAGCGGGCGAAAGAACTGTTCGGCTGTGAGTACGCCAATGTGCAGCCCCATTCCGGCGCGCAGGCGAATATGGCAGTATTTTTCGCCATCCTTGAGCCGGGCGATACATTTATGGGCATGAACCTGGATCACGGCGGACATCTGACCCACGGTTCACCGGTCAATATGTCCGGAAAATATTTCAACGTCGTTCCATACGGCGTCAATGACGACGGCGTGATCGATTATGACGAGGTGCGAAGGATCGCTTCAGAGTGTAAGCCGAAGCTGATCGTGGCCGGTGCCAGCGCTTATGCACGCACCATTGATTTCAAACGTTTCCGTGAGATCGCGGACGAAGTCGGCGCATATCTGATGGTGGATATGGCGCACATCGCCGGGCTTGTTGCGGCAGGCCTGCATCCGAGCCCGATCCCGTACGCACATGTGACGACCACGACCACACATAAGACGCTGAGAGGGCCCCGCGGCGGCATGATCCTCTCCAGCAACGAGATGAATGAGAAATTCAACTTTAATAAAGCGATCTTCCCGGGCATCCAGGGCGGCCCGCTCATGCACGTGATTGCGGCCAAAGCCGTATGCTTCAAGGAAGCGCTCGCACCGGAGTTTAAAGAATATCAGAAACAGGTTGTCAAAAACGCCAAAGCGCTCTGCGAAGGCCTGAAGAGACGCGGAGTAAAGATCGTATCCGGCGATACGGACAATCATCTGATGCTGGTGGATCTGACCGGAAAAGACGTCAGCGGAAAAGAACTGGAGAAGCGTCTGGATGATGCACACATCACCTGCAATAAAAATACCATTCCGAACGATCCCCGATCCCCGTTCGTCACAAGCGGCGTGAGACTGGGAACTCCTGCGGTGACGACCCGCGGCATGAAAGAGGACGATATGGATAAGATCGCCGAGATCATCGCAATGGTTATCGAGAGTGAGGACAACGTGGAGGCCGGACGGAAGATGGCGGCAGAACTGACAGAGAAATATCCGCTCTGCTGATCAGCCGGACGTTCAGAGCGCCAGACTGGAAAGATGAATTATTGAATACAGGCCGGAATATAAGTGCTGGATTAGGACAGCGCCTGTATTCCGGCTTTTGTCATTAGCTGAAAGAAGGCGGAGATTGGAGGACAGAGTATGAATTCGATTAAAGTAAGAAATCTTGATATAGGCGCCGGGATTCCGAAAATATGCGTTCCGATCGTTGGAACTGACAGAACTGCGATCTTGGATGCAGCGAAGCGTATCCCTGGATCCGCAGCGGATCTGGCAGAGTGGCGCGCAGACTGGTATGAAG
>DWUU01000031.1 GCA_019120575.1 Candidatus Mediterraneibacter quadrami | reverse complement strand
TTGATGATCAGATCCCACGCCCGTTCACCGGCATCGTATCCCACGTCCAGCTCCGCCGAGCGGGCGCGCTCCTCCGGGGTCGCTTCAAGGGCGAGGTTAAGGATGTTTTCAATCTTCTGGCTCATACCGGATCCTTTCACGCTGAAATATCTTTCATCTGATATATTCTATGATGCATGGTACAGAATGAAACACCGTATATTCAAAGATACCTTACCAGATCATCCGATAGCTGATATGTACCGTACCCGATCAGCGGCATTGGCCTTCTGATATTTCCACTAAAATTACACTATTTTTTCACTATTTTTCATTATCTGGGTATTCCCTGCATACATCGATCACAGCGTCCACATTGACAGCGATCAATTTAATATCTCTATAAATCTTTCCGCATAATGTAATCGGTCTGCTCGTCATTTCCCACGGTAAATGTATGAGATCCCGTTCTGTAAAAGCCTTTCCTTTCATAGAACCGGAGCGCTCTCTCATTTTTCTCCCATACGCCAAGCCAGATATACTCCTTCTTCTGCTCTGCCGCCAGCCTCACCGCCTCTTTCATAAGACGGCTGCCAAGTCCTGTGCCCTGAAATTCTTTTGCCACATAAATCCGCTCGATCTCCAGTGAATGCGGATCGCCGGTCTCAGTCTGCGCCGCCGCTTCATTAAGTTTGAGGCAGCCCGCCGGAGCGCCGTCCCGATACAGGAGATAAAACGACGAGTCCTGATTCCTCAATTCCTCGAGTATTCTGTCTCTGGCAAACGCCTGATTCAGGTAGAGTTCCATATTCTCCCGGGTATTCATACTGGCGAATGTGTCAGAGAACGTTTTAGCCAGAAGGCTTCGCAGTATGTCCACGTCCGCCCCTGTGCACTTTTTAAGAATAATATCATCCATTTCCATTAGCTCCTTTCCCGCTGTCCGCAGCGGTATCACAGAAATGAGCGCAGCAGGCGGAGCGTGAAACGTTCCGTCAGTTCATACACCGTGCTCTCTCTGATCTCTATCCCTGCCTGCCTCATGGCTTCCAGCTGTTTCTCCGTATGCGAAGTATACGGATGCACCCCGAACAGGAACGGAAAGAATGCATACAGAAACTCACGGATCTCATCCTCTCCCATGGACGGGAAGAAATGCGCAAGGCATCTGCTCAATGCGTCGAGCGCCGCCCCGTAAGCCTTTTTAAACGCGACCAGATTTTCCAGACGGCTGTTCCCTTCCATGTCATAGATGTTCACAGCCATCAGCTTCAGCATGCAGCGGCGTTTTTCCAGGATATGCGCCATCTCCGCGGCAAACGCTTCCACGCTCATGGAGGCATTCTGCCGGATCAGTTCTTCCAGATCCGCGATCCACAGCTCATGCTCCCGCTGGAGCAGCGCCAGGAAGATCTCTTCCTTTGTCTGGAAATAATTATAGATCGAAGTCCGTGAAAACGAAGTTGCGGCCCCGATATCCCGTATGGTGATATCCTTGAAGCTCACTGTCTCATACAGAGAAGCGCAGGCATTAATGATCTCTTCTTTTCTTGCATTGGTTAATTCTTCTGACCCTTTTGGCATAATGATCACCCCTTCACAGCCTGTTTCGCCCATGCGGCCGCCCCGCTGTTCACCAGGCGCCCCTCTTTCCAGACCGCATCCGGGCAGTGCTCTTTCATGCTCTTCTGTGCACCGCCAATGCCGCTGCCGCCGGAAGTAGCAAACGGGATCATCGCCTTTCCGGCAAAGTCATAGCTCTCCAGAAATGTATCCACGATCCTCGGCTCCACGTACCACCATACCGGGAATCCGATCAGCACGGTATCATACTGATCCATATCCTCTACGGTTCCCACGATTTCAGGACGGCATCCGGGATCGTTCATCTCCGCCGTGCTGCGGCTCCTCTTGTCCGTCCAGTCCAGATCCGCCGCCGTATAAGGCTGTGCGGGCGCGATCTCATACAGATCCGCTCCCACAGCGTCCGCGATCTCTTTCGCCGCGCGGGCAGTCACCCCGCTTGCGGAAAAATATGCAACTAATGTTTTACTCATTTCAGACTCTCCTTTAAAATCTCTACAATCTCATCGTGTTCCAGTACCTTGTATCCGCCGGGCATGATAAGCGTCCCGTCCGCAATGCCTTCGATCATCCCTTCGTCCGCGCCCAGCTCGCTGATATTCATCACAAGCCCAAGCTCCTTCATCCAGCTTTCCATCGCCGCAAGCCCTTCCTGCGCGACCTGTTCATCCGTCTTGCCCTCAGCGTCCACATCCCACACATTGACGGCGAAGCGCTTGAACTTCTGCACACCGTAAGGAAGGATGTGACGGTAGTACGGAAGAGATACCGCTGCCAGCGTCATGCCGTGGGCAGCGTTTGTGTAAGCGCCCACAGACTGCCCAAGCATGTGCACCATCCAGTCTGTTGACTTTCCTCTGGATACCAGGGTATTCAGCGCCCATGTAGCAGCCCACATCAGATTGCTCCTCGCCTCGTAATCCTGGGGATTCCTGTTGGCGATGCGGCTGGAATGGATCACGGAACGCATCAGACCCTCGCTGATATAATCGCTTGTATTGTCGTCCTCCCCGGAGAAATACTGCTCGCAGATATGGTTGAAAATGTCGTAAATGCCGGACACCATCTGATAGTGCGGCAGTGTCAGCGTGTATTTCGGCAGCTCGTCGTTCAGATATTTCAGCGACTCATCGCCGAAATACAGTTTCGTCGGATTACAATACAAAAAATTACCAAGCATCTCAAACTCCTCCTTTTTATTCTGACACCATGTCAGCATTTTTACTGTAACACCATTCTGACATGGTGTCAATATATATTTCCAAAAATTTTCTCCGCCTGACATCCATAATACGGCTCAGGCATTATCCGGCATCTAATCTAAGCATTGGACTCATTTCTCTGCAGGAACTATAATACTTTAATAAAGGAGGTATTTACAATGAAAGATTATAAACTTACAGATCCGGAATTTGCAGAACGGTTTGAACATTTTGCTTTTGACGAAGTTGTCAATGAAGAAGGACAGAAGCTCGATGAGATCACCCGCCACATGGCTGTTGCAGCCACGCTGATCGGATGTCAGGGAATTGATGCGTTCCGCCTGGAAGTCCCCCGCGCTCTGGACGCGGGCCTGACTCCGGTAATGCTGAAGGAAATCATCTACCAGGCAGTAGACTATCTGGGGATCGGGCGCGTCCTTCCTTTTCTCGACGCGGCAAATGATATCCTCACTTCCAGAGGCGTCCGTCTCCCGCTGGAAGGCCAGGCAACGACGACAATGGAAGACCGCCTGGAGAAAGGCGCACAGGCGCAGGCCGACATCTTCGGCGCCCACATGAAAGAAGCCTGGAAAGCAGGACACATCAACCGCTGGCTGGCAGCGAACTGCTTCGGCGATTACTACACGCGCACCGGCCTTGACTTAAAGCAGCGTGAGATGATCACCTTCTGCTTCCTTGCCGCCCAGGGCGGATGCGAGCCGCAGCTCATCGCCCATGCCAAAGGCAATATGAATCTGGGCAATGACAAGGGTTTTCTCATCCGGGTCGTTTCCCAGTGCCTGCCCTATATCGGGTACCCGAGAAGCCTGAACGCCATCACATGCGTCAATAAGGCCGCTGCCGAGATGGAAGGCAATGTGTGATCCGGGAACGGATCAGATCTACAGATTCTCGATCGCATACAGCGGCAGGTTCACCATCCAGTCCTCCTCGCGGTAATCCGTCATAGACGTTCTTACCGCATAAGAGGGCTGGTATTTTTTGCAGTATGCCTGCAGACTTTTCGCTTTTACATTTTCTTCCGCCTTTACCTCTACCGGCACCACATTTCCTTCTTTCTGTATCAAAAAATCTATTTCGGTATGGGAATTGGCAGAGAAATAGTATGGCGTATACTCCGTCTCTGCTGTGATCTGCTGATAAACATACTGTTCTGTGAGCGCGCCTTTAAATTCTGTAAACAACTGATTGCCTTCCAGGATTGTCCTTGCATCCAGGTCGCTCATTGCCCCCAAAAGCCCAACATCCGACAGATAGATTTTAAACGCGCTGAAATCAACGTATGCTTTCAGCGGAACAGCCGGCTTTTCCACACGGTAAACTTTGCCGATCAGCCCGCAGTCCAGAAGCCACTCGATGGCAAGTTCAAAATCTTTTGCCCTGGCTCCCTGCTTCAAATGACCGAAGAAAAATTTCTTATTTTCTTTCGCCAGCTGAAGAGGGACAGAGTTCCATACCATACGCAGTCTCGCAAGCTCTGTATCCGGCGTATGCTTGCTGAAATCCTGCTCATAGAGTTCCAGAATCTGCTTCTGTATTTCCCTGACAGATGTTATGTCACCATTCTCTGCATAATCATTGACCGCTTCCGGCATTCCGCCAATATAATAATAAAGCTTCAGCCAGTGGATATACCGGTCCGCGAATGTACGGATGATCGCATACTCTTTTTCTTCCAGAAGCTCCGCGAGACCTTCTTCCCCCATTGCAAGCAGAAATTCATGATATGACATCGGATGGATCTCCATTGTTTCTACTTTTCCCACCGGAAATGATACCCCTTCATGAATTGCCACCCCGAGAAGAGAGCCTGCCGCGATTACTGCATATTCCGGAGCGTTCTCACAAAAATATTTCAATGAAGAAATTGCCTTTGGCGCCTCCTGCACTTCATCAAAAATAATCAGTGTCTCTTCCGGCTGGATCTTTACCCCTGTTTCAATGTTGATCATCCGTAAAATCCTGGAAATGTCATAATCGTCTTCAAATATCTGCCTCATGCGGACGTCGCTGTCAAAGTTAATATATGCTGCGTTTTTAAAACAGTCCGCTCCGAATTGTTTCATAAGCCAGGTTTTTCCGACCTGCCTCGCGCCTTTTAAGATCAATGGCTTGCGGTTCCGTTTCGTCTTCCATTCCTTCAGCTTCTTCATGACTGTACGCTGCATACGATCACTCCTCTTGTCTCTTTATTATAGTATTACATTTTTCTGAAGGAATATCAATAAAATTCATACATTTTTCTGAAGGAATATCGTCTTTTGTTCTACATTTTTCTGAATATAGAAATGGCGCAGAGAATTCCCTGCGCCGCACAGTTGTACTGATCCTTTTATTTACGATATGCGAACTTCGGCAGCCCGTCCTCCATCGGGACTTTCACTTCGCCCTGGATGAGCGGTCTTGCATACCCGATAAAGCCTTCCCCGATATCCGAGCCGTTCTCCGTGATCCATTCAGGGGGAACGGTTTTTTCCTGATTGCAGATCTGATCCACGTCTTCCATCGTATAATCGATCCGGTAATCCTCACCCGGCAGACGGGAGAATCCGATCATCTTCCCGGTCGCGCCCTCGATGGCGCATTTCACCCCGTATGCTCCGGAAGCGATGGCCTCTTTCTGGTCCGTGCCGGAGAGCATGGCGGATGAGCACCGCTGGGATACGTTAAGCTCCACCGAGCGGACTTTCACGCCGATCTTTTCTTTTACCAGATTCTCCAGATATTTCCCGGAGCCGGTGAGCATTTTATGCCCGAATGTATCCACGCCCACATCGCTTGCCAGCTCGCAGATAAAGGTTCCCTTTCCGTCGTTGATGCCTTCGGAAATGCAGACCACCAGGTTGGATCTCTTTTCCAGGGCAGTCTTCACGTCCGCGATAAATTTCTCCGGGTCAAAGGCCACTTCAGGCAGGTAGATGAGGACCGGGTTGTCGCCGGCTTCCTTTCTCGCCAGCGCGCTCGCCGCAGTCAGCCAGCCCGCGTGGCGCCCCATGATCTCCACGATGGTCACGGATTTCTTGTTGTCGTACACGGATGCATCCACCGCGATCTCACGCACCGTGGACGCCACATATTTCGCCGCGCTTCCGAATCCCGGCGTGTGGTCCGTGCACACCAGGTCGTTGTCGATGGTCTTGGGGATCCCCATGAAATGAATGTCGCTGCCGGTCTTCTTCGCGTAGCGGGACAGCTTGCTCACCGTGTCCATGGAATCATTTCCGCCGATGTAGAAGAAATAGCCGATCCCGTATTGCGCAAACTTCTCAAACAGTTTCGGATACACTTCATCTTCCAGGTCTTCCGGGAGCTTATATCTGCAGGAACCGAGATATGACCCCGGCGTCGTTTTGATCAGTTCCAGTTCGCCGGAACGCTCCAGCGGCTCCATGTCCATCACCTGATCATTCAGGAAGCCCTCGATCCCGTTGATCATGCCGTACACCGTGCCGCAGGCGTCCTCCCGGTTCAGCGCCTCGTATACCACGCCGTACAGGCTGGCGTTGATCACCGCGGTCGGTCCGCCCGACTGCCCTACTATCACATTTCTCTTCATATCTGTTCCCTCCGCATATACTTCACTGATTTTCTCACCTTTTTACTATATCGGAAAAATTTGAATTTTACAATACGCTGCGGGCAATGGTATAATAGAAAAAAATCTGCAGGGAGGAAAAAGATGAAATACATTTCATTCGCCATTCCGTGTTACAACTCGGAGGCATATATGGAAAAAGCCATTAACTCGATCCTTGTCGGCGGCGAAGATGTGGAGATCATCGTGGTCAACGACGGGTCAAAGGACGGCACCCGGGCCATCGCCGAGCGCTATCAGGAAAAATATCCCACCATTGTCAAGGCGGTCAGCAAGGAAAACGGCGGCCACGGCGACGCGGTGAACTGGGGACTTCGCCATGCCACCGGAAAATATTTTAAAGTTGTGGACAGCGACGACTGGGTGGACGAAGAGTCCCTTCACAAAATACTCGATGCTGTAAAGGGCTTTGAGGAAGCCGACACGGAAGTGGATATGATCATCGCCAACTATGTGTACGAGAAAGTCGGCATGGAACACAAGAAAGTGATCCGCTACGACAATGTCCTGCCGGAGAACCAGATCTTCCGCTGGGACGACATCGGCCGTTTCCGCCTGGACCAGTACATCCTCATGCACTCCGTCATCTACCGCACGGAGATGCTGAAGCTGTGCCAGCTCAATCTGCCGAAGCACACGTTCTATGTGGACAATATTTACGTCTACTACCCGCTCCCCCATGTGCGGACGCTGTACTATCTGAACGTGGACTTCTACCGGTACTTCATCGGCCGCGAAGACCAGTCGGTCAATGAAAAAGTCATGATCAGCCGGATCGACCAGCAGCTCTTCGTGACGAAGACCATGATCGCAATGTACGAACTGCGCATGATCACGAGCAAAAAGCTGCGCAGATACATGATCAACTACCTGGCCATCATGATGACCGTATCCTCGATCCTTTGCATCCGCTCAAAGAAGCAGGAAAACCTGATCAAGAAGAAAGAGCTCTGGGATTACCTGAAACGCAAAGACTACAAGACATATCTCAAGATCCGCTATGGCATCCTCGGCCAGACCATGAATCTGCCTGGACGCTCCGGAAGAAAAGTTTCCTCGCTCGCGTACAGCGTGGCAAGACGGCTGATCGGATTCAACTAGGAATCGTTTTTAAGAATTCACTTTAATGTGCCGGGATAACCTGCCTGTCCCCGGCACAATTTTTATGCCTTCCGATGGGGCTGTGGCTTGTTTGGCGCCGGCGGGTCTGATTGCGCGCCGGCGGGTCGGTTTGCGCGCCGGCGGGTCGACTTTGACGCCAGTGGATCGGCTTGTTTTCCTGTTTCTGACTTCCGGGCCGAACAATCCCGCCCTTTGGTTCGGCTTGTTTTCATGTTTTTGACTTCCGGGCCGAACAATCCCACCCGTTGGTTCGGCTTGTTTTCATGTTTCTGACTTCCTGGCCGAACAATCCTGCCTGTCGGTTCGGCTTGCTTTCTTGTTTTTGACTTCCGGGCCGAATCACATCCGTTAGTGATATCCCGGGCCGCTGCACCAGGACTTGTCCGCGCGTTTTACAGCAGATATTTTTCAGCAAGTTTTTTCACATGACGCATATCCAGAACATTTTTCTCTGTTTCGAATGTAAGTATGAGTCTTTCGCCGGGATAAATATCATTTCCCTCATATGCCTGAATTTTCCTCACGGCATTATGTGCATATACCGGATCATCCATCCTGCCATCATGTTCCCAGTAAATTTCCTGCCCGGACTTTTTTGACAGAAATGTAAAATCCGGATGAACGACTCCGAAGCCCTTTAGATGCAGAGGCTTTTCATAATGATACGGAATCCCGCTACGATAAAAATAGTCTGCCATGATCTTCTCTGATTTAGAACGGACACGTTCGCCCTTTTCCGTAAGAATAACCGGTGTTCCGTCCTGAAATTCCTTTTTGCGATATTCTTCTGAAATCCACTTCTCCAGTTTCTGATCCCAGGTCGATTCCACCGGAACAATTAATGCTTTTCTCGCCTCATGCTCCCGTAAAAATATCTTCTCAATTTCGTCGTCCTCGTAATCTCTTGTTATTTTCCGGATCTGAGCAAGCCTTTTCACGGCCAGCTTTGATACTTTTTCATCATAGGATTTCTGCGCAAGCTGTCGTATCAGTTCTTTCTCACTTTTCGGAATATATGTTTCCCGCGATTGACTCCCCGGCACATGATAATAAAACTGTGTTGTGTTCCGACCGGTGCTGGATACCCGCAGCTTCCCCTGAGGCACATCCTGAAGCCTCCCTGTTGTATCTTTCAGGATTTTTTCCAACCTCTTCTCTTCTTTTAATAACATTGTCCTGAGTTTTTCCATATGCTTCTCCTCTCTTTCTTTTATATTTTTTCTTGCATATGCATGGATGTTCGGCTTGAATGCGCCTTTTTGACTTCTGAGCCGAACAACCCTGTCTGGGTGTTCGGCCTGATCTGATATTTCTGACTTCTAAGCCGAACAACCTCACCCGATTGTTCGGCCTGATCTGATATTTCTGACTTCCGAGCCGAACAATCTCACCTGATTGTTCGGCCTGAAATTAAGATTTGTCATACCGGGCCGTACGGCCCGGCATCCGCGCGCCGGGATCTGTCCCAAACACACCGGGATTCACTCCTGACACACCGGAACTCCCTCCTGACGCACCGGAATTCACTCCCCCGCGCGCCTCGAATCTAATCCAAAGTAGAGCTCCGGCAGATCTCCCCGTCTTTCGGCTCAATGCATCCGCTGCCCGCTGCCATCTTGCTCTGGTCCCGGAACTTGATCTCGCCTGTTTCAGCGTTCATACCGTCCACGATAGCCAGTGACTCCAGCTGGAACCCGAGATTTCTTATGATCCGGCCGCCGGACTGGAATCCCTTCTCAATAGCGATCCCGATGCCCTCCACAGTGGCGCCGGCGGACTGGACGATCTGGATCAGCCCCTGCAGGGCGCAGCCGTTCGCCAGGAAATCATCGATGATCAGGACATGATCATCAGGATTAAGAAATTTCTTCGCCACGATTACATGATTCACGCACTTGTGGGTGAAAGATTCAACCTCCGCCACATACATCTCGCCGTCCAGGTTGATGCTCTGGGACTTCTTGGCAAAGACAACCGGCACATCGAAATGCTGGGCCGCCACACAGGCGATGCCGATGCCGGAAGCCTCGATGGTCAGAATCTTATTAATCGGACGGCCGGCGAACCGGCGCCTGAACTCCGCGCCCATCTGATCCAGAAGCTTGATATCCATCTGGTGATTCAGGAAGCTGTCCACCTTCAGGACATTTCCCTCCTTCACCACTCCGTCTTTTACGATGCGTTCTTCCAGAAAATTCATCTCTTGTCCTCCGTTTCCGTTACATTACTGTCATTATCACTGTCTTCTTTGTTCTCAAACACACTGAATGCCCGCAGCAAAATATACGAATTGACCCACGCCAGCAGCGAGCCGCCAATCAGAAACCAGAGCGGAATCGCAAACATAAGCGTGACGCTGTTCCACAGGGATGCGACTACTGCGACAACCGGAAGCGCAACCAGAAGCAGCGTGTACGGGAGTCTGCCCACCGACAGCAGCGCGGCATTGCGCAATGTCGCACGGATCGTATTCTCGTAGCGCGCCGTCAGCGGAAATGTATACGCCATGACTGCCAGCAGGAAGAAGCCTAACAGAAAGAAGATCCCCCGCAGAACCGTGCCCGGCGCCCCTGCGATCACGCCAGCGACCCGGAAATCGATAAAGCAGACGATGCTGGTCACAAGCAGGATAAGCCACATAATCGTGCTCTGCCTGAAATTTTCCTTAAACGCCTTGAAAAAACTGCGGAAAATATAGCCCTCCTCATTTTTTACCATCTTCAGCATAACCGTGTAAAGCGCCGTAGTAGAGGCGCCGATCGTAAAGACCGGGATACAGCAGACCAGCCAAAGAACATTTAAGCAGCACATATCGCAGATCTTGTTGAGCGCCCGGACGATTACATTGTCAGTAATATTGAATCTCATTTTTCTCTCCTGTCTTTCTCTCTGGAATAAATCATGATAGCCATTCATTTTTATGGTAAAATATCTCTTACAGTATATCACACGGAAATAAAGGATACAATGCGGGGGACTGGAAAATGAAATTCTTATTTGCTTCTGATTCTTTTAAAGGGACGCTCTCCTCCCGCCGGACCGCAGAGCTTCTCACGCAGGCTGCCGGCGAGGTCTTTCCAGACTGCGGATGCAGCTTTGTGGAAATGGCCGACGGCGGGGAAGGGACGGTGGACGCCGTGCTTTCTGCAGCCGGCGGTCATAAGCGGACGATAAATGTACACGATCCGCTGGGCAGAATCATCCGGGCGTCCTACGGCGTCCTCCGGGACAAAACCGCCGTGATCGAAATGGCGGCTGCTTCCGGACTGACGCTTGTACCGCCCGGTTTGCGGGATCCGCGCCGGACCACATCATTCGGCACCGGCGAACTGATTGCAGACGCACTGGCAGCAGGGTGCCGGAAAATCACCGTGGCCATCGGCGGCTCCGCCACAAATGACGGCGGGACCGGATGCATGCAGGCCCTTGGCGTACGGTTTCTCGATGAAAACGGCCGGGAACTGCCCGGACTGTGTATAACCGAAACGGCAGGCAGCGCGCCGGGATTCTGCACCGGCGCGGATCTGGCGCAGATCCGCAGCATCGACCTTACCGGCATAAATCCTCTGATCCGGGACACAGAGTTTACCATTATGTGCGACGTCACGAATCCGCTCTGCGGAGAAAACGGCGCCACTTATACTTTCGGGGAACAAAAAGGCGGAACGCCCGAGATCCTGAACGAACTGGAAACCGGCATGCAAAACTACCGGGATCTTCTCCTGCGCCACTCCGGCGTCAACTCGGATGAAGTGCCGGGAGCCGGCGCAGCCGGAGGGCTGGGCGCCGCACTGACAGTCTTCCTGAACGGAAAAATGAAGTCCGGGATCGAAGCGGTTCTGGATCTGACCGGATTTGATGAGAAACTGGCGGATGTGGATCTTGTCATCACCGGAGAAGGCCGGGCCGACGGGCAGTCCGTCTGCGGCAAAGTCATGCAGGGCGTGGGACTGCGGTGCAGAAAATACGGCATCCCCGCGGTTGCCATCGTGGGCAGCATGGGCGCAGGCGCGGAAGCGCTCTTTGACTGCGGCATCGAATCCATCATCACAACCGTAAACGGGATCATGCCGCTTGAAGAGGCCCTGGAACGGGCGGAAGAACTTTACCTGGGTGCCGCGCGCCGGATGTTCCGGATGCTGCGGGCCGGGCATCTGTCATCTCGCGGCATCGCTGCCCGCTGAGATCCGCCCGCAAACCGTTGCCCGCCGGATGCCTGCACGTGCAAGCACGGCAGTCGCCCTCCGGGCGTATCGCACAAAAAATACCCGCATATGCGGGTATGAAAAAAAGCGGGTGATGAGAATCGAACTCACGTATCCAGCTTGGAAGGCTGGTGTTCTACCATTGAACTACACCCGCATCATCTCTGACACAATCGGTATATTATCATACATTACATATAAATGCAAGCACTTTTTTCCGAAATCTGTCCGGGCGCTTCGCTCAGTGACAGACCGGCGTTGCATTCAGAATCAGGCCGGGCGCCGCGCTCCAGGTGAGAACGCGGCGCCCGGCCTGTCTTTTTCTATCCGATCACATCTTTGTAAGACGCATGTTTTTTGAGCGCTTCGCTCAGTTCCGCCATCCTGCCCAGGTCCCCGATGAGGATCACACCGGAGAGGCGGTTGTTGAGGAAGAAGTATTTCCGGTACTGTTCTTTGCCCATGTCGCGGAACTCCACAGTCTTGTACAGGAGATTCGGATTCTTTCCGTTGTCCCCTGCCGCAAAGAGGGCGGTGTTCATGCCGTGGAATGTGAGCGCGGCCTCCACCGGCTCGTACTCCAGCGCCTCGCCCGCCGCGTTGGCTCCGGCTATGCGCCCCTGCTCGGACGCTTCCGGCCAGATCGCATAATTCGTGCCTTTATATTCCGCGCAGTCTCCACAGGCGTAAATGTCCGGCAGGTTCGTCGCCATATGACTGTCCACCTTCACCGCACGCCCGGTCTCCAGGCCCATCCCCTCAGCCAGATCGGTCTTCGCCCGGACGCCTGCGGACACGATCACAATGTTGGCGGGGATGGTTTCTCCGCCGTCGATGCGAACGCCGCGCACATGGTCTTCGCCTTCGATGGCCGCTACGGTCACCCCGGTGCGGATCGCCACATCATGCTTCGCCGCAATCTCTTTCAGGATCTCCGCGGAACCGGCGTCAAGCTGCCGGCCCATGAGCACCGGCGCCACCTCCAGAACGGTTACGCCAAGGCCGGCTTTCTTCAGCTCCCAGGCCGCCTCGAGTCCGAGGACGCCGCCGCCGATCACAACCGCATTTTCCGCATTTTCCATCAACGCCTCCACCTTCTCCACATCGGAAAGTCTTCGGATCGCGATGACTTCCGGCAGTCCTCGTCCTTCCATGGGCGGGATAAAGCACTCGCTGCCCAGCGCGTAAATGAGGCGGGTGTAGCGGATCTTCTCGCCGCTGTCCAGGATCACTTCTTTCTGTTCCTGATCCACTGCCGTCACCTGTTTGCCCAGCATCTGGTATACCCGGTTCTCCTCGTACCATGCCGGTCCTTCGATGGCGATCTGCTCCGCACTCAGGCCCGCCACGATGGACTTGGTCAGCATGGGCCGGTTGTAGGACGGATAAGGCTCATTGGAAATCATCACGATGGAGCCGGTCTTATCCCGCTCCCGGATGGCCTTCGCCGCGTTGAAGCCCGCCGCACCGTTTCCGAGGATCACATAATACTCCTGCGTATTGTTGACATATCCGGTCTCCTGCGCGTCCACCGGCACGAAATTCTCTTTGCCCACGCCGCAGACCGGGCAGATCTCCAGCGAAGAATCGAAGATCTCGCCGCAGACGAGGCATTTCACCAGACTTCTCGCGCCCGGTTTCTTCGGCTTCACCGGCTCCTTGTCCTGCACGATGCACCCGAACTGGTAGCCGAACTCATAGGCGCTCACCAGATCCGCCTCCGACGGTTTGAACCGCACGCGGAATCCTTCCACCGTCTTCATCTTCAGCTGTTTCAGACGGGCCGTGATATTGGGCACGCCCTCGCCGCTCCAGCCGTAGCTTCCGAACGCGCCGGCGTGTTTGCCGCCGTGGGTCGCCGGGAACATGCCAAGCGTCAGGTCCCAGATCGGTTTCAGCGCCTCGCCCACAATGGTCGGCGTTCCCAGCAGGATGCCGTCCGCGAAGAGCAGCTCCTCATTTACCTTCGCCGCGTCGGCCTCCACCATGTCGTAGGAACGCACGTCAATGTCGCCGCTGTCCTTCACACCCTCGGCGATCTTCTCCGCCAGGGACTTCGTGTAGCCGTAGGCGCTCACATACGGAATGATGACCGTTTTCTTCGAGTTCGGGTTCACCACCGTGGACCATTCCCGGTACTGCTTCATCACGGATCTGATCCGGTCGCCCACCAGCACCGGCCCGTGTCCCGTGCAGACCATGGAAATGTCCATCGGCTCCACCCGGTCCAGGGCTTTGAGCATAAACGGCTTAAACGGCCCGATGATGCAGTCATAATAATATTTCAGCGCCTTCTGATAGTCGTCTTCATTTTTAATCTCCGAAGAAACCACCTCCGGCAGACAGTAGTGCGAACCGAAGGAATCGCAGGTCACCAGGATCTGCTCCTCCTCGATAAATGTATACATGGTGTCCGGCCAGTGCAGGTTCGGCACAAACATAAACTGCAGCGTCCGGTTCCCGATGGTCATCTTGTCCCCGTCCCGTGCCGGAATGCCTACAAAGTCCCGGTTCACGATCTCCTTCAGGAATCCGATGGCGCAGCCCGTGGCAATGATCTTCATCTGGGGGCTGTAGTCCAGCAGCCGCTCCACGCTGCCCGCATGGTCCGGCTCGGTATGGCTGACCACCAGGTAATCGATCTTGTGTACATCCGTCACTTCCTGAAGCTTCTCCAGGTAATCGTCAAAAAACTTCGCCTTCGCCGTCTCGAAGAGCACGGTCTTATCTCCGGCTTTCATCACATAGGAATTATAGGTCGTCCCGAACTCCGTGTACATGATAATGTCGAACACCCGGAGCTGGTCGTCGATAATCCCCGTCCAGTAAAAATCGTCCCGCAATCTGATACTTTTCATGTCTGCCTCCTTTTCTCTGATCTTTCATTCATCCGGTTTTGCCTGCCGCTTTCCGCAGGCCGTTTCATTTCCCGGGCCTACACCCCGGCTTTCTTACAGATATCCGCCAGACAGCATTTATCGCAGTAGGGCTTCGTCCGCGCCGTGCAGACGTCCCGCCCGTGATAAACGAGCCGGTGGCAGAGATCGCTCCCCTCCTCCGGGGGAATGATCTTCCAGAGTGCCATCTCCACTTTCTTCGGTTCTTTAATCCCGTCCACCAGGCCGATCCGGTTCACCAGCCGGATGCAGTGGGTATCCGTCACGATGGCCGGCTTCCCGAACACATCGCCCATGATGAGGTTGGCGCTCTTCCTTCCCACGCCCGGGAGCTTCAGAAGGGCGTCGAAATCATCCGGAACCTTCCCGCCGTATTCATCCCGGATCATCTTCATGCAGGCGCTGATGTCCCGCGCCTTGCTCCTGCCCAGGCCGCAGGGCCGGACAATGGCTTCAATGTCGTCCACATCCGCATCCGCCAGCGCATCCACGTCCGGGTACTTCTTATACAGATCTTCCACCACCACATTTACACGGGCGTCAGTGCACTGGGCGGCCAGCCGCACGCTGACCAGCAGTTTCCACGCCTGGTCATAGTCCAGGGTGCATCCGGCATCCGGATATTCTTCCTTCAGGCGGCTGATCACTTCCAGCGCCCGCTGTTTCTTCGTCATTCGTTCGTTCTCCTTCTATTGCCGATTCTCGATTGTATCTTTCAGTTCTTTAAACGCTTCCGCAAATTTCTTCGAAGACGCCGTCGGGTTGCGCCTCAGCTGACTTGCCGCATGCCGGTAACTGCAGTCTGTGCGGGCGCCCATTTTCCCCAGCTCATCCCGGATAGCCTGCCTCAGATCCGGCAGTTCATCCTTCATGAAAAGCCCGGCGCGCTCCGCCAGTTCTTCCAGTTGCAGCCTTCTCTTCTCACGCTGCATGCCGACCCGCTCCAGGTAAGCATTCCGATAGGAGCGACGCTTCTGCGCCAGCTCCTCCATCCGTTTCCGGTGTTCCTCCGCCAGCCGCTCGGAACGTTTCTTATACTCCGCCACCAGCTCATCCGCACGCTGCCGGTATTCGCCGACCAGCTCGTCGGAACGCTGCCGGTATTCCTCCAGCTTCTCCTCTGACGCGGCCAGCACCCGCTCCTGAAGCCTGCGGATCTGCTCTTTGCTCTCTTCCAGCTGAGCCAGCACCCGTTTGAAATCCATCGCCTCGTTGAAAGACTGGGTCAGGTCCACTGACGCCGCGACCGTCAGCACCAGGGCCGCAATGTCCGACGCCAGCAGCGGAATCCCAAGCACAACCCGCTCGATGGGCACATGGACAAACCGCACAAGCAGGACGGAAAACACGCCCCAGCAAAGCGAAGAGCTGACGCAAATGTAGCCGTGCACGTTCAGCTTCTGGTTGCTGTAATCCCAGTACCGCACATGAAACATGCGCTCCATCACCGCGCCGGTCACATACTCGAGCGCCGTGGCGGCCACCAGGCCGAAAATAAAGATCAGCCACGGATGCTCCCTCACACCGATGGTGCTCACCAGGATCACCACCGCCCCCGACCCGTAGATCGGCAGCATCGGCCCATGGAGGAATCCACGGTTCACCCAGCGCCGCTTCCGCACGGACACATAGCAGCTCTCCCAGATCCAGCCGATGAAGCTGTAGATAAAGAAGAAGATCAGCCACTGGGATAAATGATATGCGTGCATAAAACTACTCCTTCTCTTCGATGGCCATCAGCATGTCCACTCTGCGCTGATGGCGGCCGCCCTCAAATTCCGTGGACAGCCATGCATCCACGATCATCTTCGCCAGTTCGCCGCCCACGACTCTGGCGCCGAAGGCCAGGATATTGCAGTCGTTGTGGGCCCGCGCCATCTTCGCGGTAAAGGGCTCGCTGCAGACCGCCGCCCGGATCCCCTTCACCTTGTTCGCCGCAAGGGAAATGCCGAGGCCCGTCCCGCAGATCAGGATGCCCTGATCCACCTCGCCGGACGCCACCGCCCGAGCCACGATCTCCCCGTATACCGGATAGTCGCAGCTCTCGGCCGAATCTGTGCCGTAATCCACAACCTCATGTCCCTTTTCCTTCAGAAATTCAATGATCTCCGCCTTTAATTCCAGGGCGGAATGATCGTTTCCGATCCCGATCTTCATAGTGTATCTCCTCTCTTTGGCCGCCTGCATAACAGCCGCCGTCTCTTTTTATTCTTCGTAAATTCGGAGCGCAGTTCCGGCTCCGACTTCATCATAACAAATTCACGGGATATGCGCAAGGAACGGCCTCAGCAAAAACGCACAGAAATACGGGAATGTCCAGACGCCGTCGCTGTATCCGATATTTCCGCCGCAAAGTTTGATGCCCCATCTGATATCTCTGTATTTTTCACTGGTGATCAATGTGCGAAGCGACTTGGACCGCCCCTGCACCGCCTTGACTTCCACAGGCACAAGACAATCCTTTGTCCGCACGAAAAAATCTTCCTCCAATGTCGAATCCTCCCGCTTATAATAATAAAGATCATATCCTGATTTTACCAGCGCTTCCGCAACGATATTTTCGTACAGTGCGCCTTTGTAGACGCCGAGATTCCGGTTCGCCCTCAGATCATCCTGCGCCTCATCGTCCAGCATCGCGACCAGAAGTCCCGAATCTTTAAAATACAGCTTGTATTTTTTCTCGTCATAATTGCCTTTCAGCGGAAGTTCCGGAAAGATCATCCCGTGGCATACATTAATGATCCCCGCATCCTGCAGCCATTCGATGCATCCCCTGTAATCCTTGAACCGGGCTCCCTTCGCCACCTTGGAGATCTGGAACTTGCGGTTCTCCCTGGCAAGCTGCGGGGCAATCCTGTCAAAGACATTTGTGATCCGCGTCTGATCCAGCCCTTCCGCATACTTCCGGATATCCTCTTTATAATCCGCGATCAGCTGCCGCTGAAGTTCCAGTGTGCCCTCGAATGTATTCCGCTCAATATACTGCCTCACCACACCGGGCATACCGCCCAGTATGCAATAATCAAGAAACAGATCCCGGCACACAGACAGCGTAAGTTCCCCGAACGGCTTTCCCTCCGTCATGTGTGCAAGAAGATCATCGGTCAAGTCATTTCCGTAACCTTTCGCCCAGAGGAACTCTTCAAAATCCAGCGAGTTCATCTCATAATCCGTCTTATATCCGACACTGTTGCTCTCGATCCTTCTGTAGCTGATCCCCAGGAGCGACCCGCTGCAGATCACATCATAACGGCCGTCAAGCTTAAAAAACTTAAGCGAAGTTGCAATGTCCGGAAAATCCTGTATTTCATCAAAAATAATGAGCGTCTCTCCCTCCGCAAAGCGTTTGGACGGGTCGATCCTGGAAATGTTCTTCACAATGTCCTCCGCCTTATAACCATTTTCCAGAATCATTTTGTATTTCGGTTCTTCCACAAAATTAATATAAATAACCTCCCGGTAATTCTCCCGCCCGAAATGCCTGACTGACTCCGTCTTCCCCACCTGTCTGGCACCCTTGACGATAAGCGGCCGCCGGTCTTCATCCGCTTTCCATTTTATAAGGAAATCATCAATCTTTCTTCTGAGATACTGCATGACATCACCTCTTCCTGTGCAATCATTATACCACGTGCGCAGGAAAGGAAGCGGCGCGTAGCGCCATTTACTTTCCAAGCCGTGGCTTGCCGGTATAATCTCCGCTTCGCGGAGCAGCCCGGGATCCGGGCTGGATTGCACGTATGTGCAATCATTATACCACGCGCGCAAACGGTTTTGCAAAAAAATGAGTGAATTTATTATGTATAATTACATTTTTTAGAGCGAAATATTCAGGATAATTACAAAAAGTAGCCACTGTCAGCAGTTACAGCGTCCAGATCTGTTTTGAAATAGCACATTACGCAAAAAGTTGTTGCTCTTTTTCAGCAAAAATGATAGAATGGAACTCATAAATCACATGCATTAGCATATAATATAAAGATTGGCTGGAGCACTCTCCAGCTTTAATTTCACAAGGAAACGGAGAAACTAAGCAGATGGAAAGGATAATGACAGATTACTTTACTGAGAGAACCACAAAAGCCAGCAGATCATGGCTTCCAAAAGATAAGATATATAATTCATTTTCTCATTCTCCCAGTGAGACTCATCTGAATAATTCCAGTATCTTTTCCAGAGGAGAGCTCAATCAGAAAATCGAAAGCGCTAAAATCATTTTATGATAAACATACCAGACGGCTGTCGACCAGGCAGCTGTTTTTATTTTGCCTCATATACCAGCGAATCGGCATTGTAAGTCGCCGCCTGATATGGTATACTTTACGAAGTGGTGTTTAAGCTTTCCCGGGAATAGGGGAAGGTTTATTCACCATTTTTTATTTTAAGAAAATCGCAGGTTAAAAAATGTACTCAAAGAGAAATGCTTTTATCGAAATTATATTCTCCCTTTTGGGCTTTATTGTACTCATTACTATACTCAGCCTATATCTGGAGTATACGATATTTCCACCGGTCAACGCTGGCTGGGTGAAGAACTACAGAGACCTTACGGTATCATCCATTCTGACTTTATGGACCATCATAGTAGCTGCCCTGGTCTATTATCTTGGTCGAAAAGATGAAAAATATTACGGATTCAGCGGCTGGCAGATCATTACGTTTGGAATCAAAAGCTGGCAGAAACGGTATGTCGCAGCCATTTTGTTTATAGAACTGATATTTACGCTTTTATATATCATTATATGGAGTTCCGCGGCAGTTGTTTTGACAATTATTACACTTCTGGCTCTGCTTTTATGCACATTCTACATCGTCGCGGTCAGTACCCAGTCAGACTATTTAAGCATCCAGATAAAAGAACTGCTCGACGCGGCTGTTTCCGAAGCTGCCCAAAATGATACATGCAGAGAATTAATGACCCTTTTAAGGAACCTGGACTATTCAAAAGAAACAGATGTGGATTTTCTTCTTGATATTCTGGAATACTGTTTTTATCCGGGAACCGGAAAAACGGAAAAAAAGAAATTACGGATTCTTTCCGGATCTGTGAGATTTGCTCTTCTGTCAATGTCGCCTGATGCAGCTGAAATATTTATTAAAAATCTTCTGCTGAAAGTAAATGATATTGATTTCCGGACTGCCGTGATTTTTCCCGTTCAGGAATTACAGGAGCAGGATTATGCACTTGAAGCGGCAGATATGATTTCTGTAACAGGAAATACCGCGGACTACGGAACACTCCTGCAGCGTATGATCGTCTGTGAGATCTGGCTGGAGGGAAAGAGCAACATACACTGGAGACAACCTTATATACTTGAGTACCTTAATCTGCTTGGTG
>DWUU01000004.1 GCA_019120575.1 Candidatus Mediterraneibacter quadrami | reverse complement strand
AAAGCCTGGAACTTTACTCATTTCAGGGTATTTATATCCGTCAACATTCCCTTTTTCTATCCAGTCCTGTACGCCATGGCAGGAAGGGATTTTTCCTGTAACAATGGATGCTCGCGCGGGAGAACATACGGGCGATGCACAGTAAAATTCATCAAAACGCACACCGTTTGCAGCAAGCCGGTCCAGATTCGGGGTCTGTACATCAGGATTTCCTGCACATCCCATAGCCCATGCTCCCTGATCATCTGTTAATACAAATACGATATTGGGCTTTTTTTTCAAAATTTTCATCTCCTTAATTTACAGTTTCGGTGCAATGAAACACTGCACCGAAACTACATTCACTATTAAATTTCATACCAGATAATTTCGTTTGCATCCAGATTAAGATCAAAACTCGATCCGTCTCCTTTGTAAACCGTTGTGCTCTGCGGCTCATATGTGTTATTAACCACACAATATTTCCCATTCTTTACATATGCATGAACTTCAACATTAAAGTTCGTGCTGTACCATCTGTGCAGATTGTCCTCATCATGACTTGCCCAGATAATAGAACGGTAAAGAATACGGCTGTTTTCAAAACTGTACGGAAGCCCGCTGATGTAAACACAGCGGCCCTTTCCAAACTCATTAACTGCCATCTGAACTTCTTTATTACGCTGTACAAGGATTTCTGTTCCGTCAAGCGCATAAATGTTTTTCTCACCTTCACCAAATTCAATCTCTTTCGTGCAGTCTTCTTTGATAAAGTGATCATGTTCATCCCAGTTATATTTATCATAGTTGAGCGTGAATCCAAGTTCTTTCTCAACGCCCATAACTGTTGCAAGCTGGAAGAAATGACCTTCATGCTGGTGAGCTGCCGGTTCACCGACTCCGATAAATCCGCCGCCATTGTATATAAACTTCTTCACTGCGGTGATGATCGTCTCATCGGTCCAGTTATCTCCTCCGGTATATGCTGTATCAGCATCTCCGACATTTAAGATTACATCAATGTCATCCAGGATTCCCGGATTATTTCTGATATCATCAAAACTGATAAATTTCACATTAAACGGCGCACCGCTTAATGCTTCAATGATACCTGCATAAGACGCCGTCTCTCTGTGATAGATCGCATGATGGACCATATGATTTCCCCATGCACGCATCTTGCCCCAGCAGTTGAGAACCGCCACTTTCTTAATGCAGTACGGCGTTGTCCCTTTGATATTTTCATAGAGCTCACGGAACTCATTACATACGCCTTCTACGTAGTCTACAAACTCCGGGAACTGAAGCGCCAGTTTTAAGTATCCGCCATATCCGATCCGGTCGATCGGCTTACGCAGGATCGCTCTTCTCGCTGTCACCCAGTTTACTTTCGCCTCTTTCACCGGATCGCCCCCCTCATGGAAAACATCCGGGAAGAAATACGGAAGGAGACGGCCTTCTCTGTATTTCACACCTTCAATATCACTGATCAGGCGCAGTGTGGATCCGTTTCCAACACTTCCGACTACAGCGTCCAGTCCGATTGTCTTAAATTCATCCATGAACGGCTCCATGCCGATCCAGTGATCGCCAAGGAACATCATAGCCTCTTTTCCGCCCTCATGGGTTATGTCGACCATTTCCTTCGCCAGCTTTGCAACTTCTCTTCTCTGGAAAGCCTGGAAATCACTGAACTCTTTTGACGGAATACGATACGGATTGTTCATGTATCCCTGGTCGATAATGAATTCCGGGCGGAACTTATATCCCACTTCTTTCTCAAACTGCTCAAGAATATAAGGGCTTACCGATGCAGAATATCCGTACCAGTCAACATATCTTTCTCTCGCCAGTTCATCAAAGATCAATGTAAACTGATGGAAGAAAGTCGTATAACGGATTACATTGACATGCGGATTATCCTGCATATATTTTCTAAGTCGTTCCATAGAAAATTTGTGTGTCTTCGGCTGACGGACATCAAATGTGATCTGCTTCTCAAAATCTGTCCATCCATTTGTCACCGCATTGTACATATGCACCGGATCCCACATAATATATGCCAGGAAACTCACTGTATAGTCATGAAATTTCTTTGCACCGTGGATTGTAAGATCTCCTGACTCACTGTCATAGCTCCACTCTGAAACCGGCACGACCTCACCTGTTGTACGGTCGATCACTTCCCACCATCTTGTGATATCATCATAGTCATTTACTTTCAGCATATCCGGATAAAGATGATTCATCAAATGAATAGAAAGTTCATCCTCAACCGCCGTATAAAACGGAGTCATGATATACATCTGCTGGATCTCATCCGGATTAGCTTTTGCCCATGCATTATCTTTTCTTGTTGTATAATATGTGGAATACACTTTTGCATCCACGCTCTTCAGTTCTTCGGGATAATCTGTTCCGTCACAGTCACGGATGGCATCCGCTCCCCATCTTTTTAATAGTTCCAGAGTCTCCGGTACTACATCAACATCAGTAGGTATTGTTACTCTTCCGCTTGTATGCTCTTTCACTATGATTCTCCTTTCGCCAATCGCCATGTAGTATTTTTAATCGCCCTATAATGGGCACAGTGCCATGCTTATAGCGCTCCTGACACTTTCGGGCTGGTACAGTGTCTGCGCCAGCCCGATATTTTTTCTATGTCGCGGAACGCATTCCGCCACGATTTTATCCGGAATAGATCCTCTATCCTTTGACACCGCCGCCGGTAACACCTGCGATGATCTTCTCTGACAGGAAGATATAAAGCAGGAACGTCGGAAGAAATACGATAACGACTGCTGCAAACAGACCGCCGTAATTTCCTGTGTACTTCATACCATTTACAATCTGCAGAAGTCCGACGCCTACAGGAGTCATATCTGCTGAACTTGCAAAGATCAACGCCATAAAGAATTCGTTCCATACACTCAAGAAGTTAAAGATTGTAACTGTAACAAGTGCCGGCTGTACAAGCGGAAGCATGATCTTCCAGAATGTTTTTCCCGGTGTACATCCGTCAATTGCAGCCGCTTCTTCGTAACTTCTGGAAAGGCTTGCAAAGAAGTTAAGCAGGTATGTCGTTGTGAACGGCACACGGATAAATATATACAGCAGGATCAGAAGGATTCTGCCCTTAATCCCAAGTTCGGCCGTCAGAGCATAGATCGGCATGATGATCATAACTTCCGGTATACTCATAGCCAGGATCAGGCTCGTCTTGATCGGCTTGTTGCCAAGGAATGTATATCTTGACAAAGCGTAAGCCGCCGGAGCCGCAATCAGGATTACGACTGTACACGATATGATCGCATACATCAATGAGTTCATGAAGAATACGGAAACATTACTTGCCGTCCATGCATTTATGTAGTTTTCCCAGTGAACTCCTGATTCAAATTTGAAAACACTTCCGGACATGATCTCTCTGGTCGTTGAGAGACTGGCCGCCAGGATCCAGATCAGAAAAATTGCGGTAAACGCGATCCAGATCAACACGATCAGATACCCCGGAAGAAGAGCGGCTTCTTTTTTCCAGTTCACTTTTTCTTTATAAACAACTTTTTCTTTTTTCGCCATTTTTATCCTCCTTTCCCGGGTTAGAATTCCAGATCGTCATCTTTAAGCAGTTTATTCATTACGAAGTAAACAAT
This sequence comes from Candidatus Mediterraneibacter quadrami, assembly GCA_019120575.1. Lineage (GTDB taxonomy): Bacteria > Bacillota > Clostridia > Lachnospirales > Lachnospiraceae > Mediterraneibacter > Mediterraneibacter quadrami. Next base: position 43,850 of record DWUU01000004.1, on the reverse strand, counting down.
TGCTACAAAAACAGCCAGGCATACACCTACAGCCGCGCCGGCTCCTGCATCTCTCTGTACGTTTCCTGTTGTACCAAATACAGTATCATACAGATATACAACAGGAACTACCGTAGATGTCTCAGTCTGAATAGGCGAGAACATCTTTGACCAGAGGAAGAATGTAATACAGTTAACACTCCAGAAAGTAATATTCGTCTTAAAAATACTTCTTAAAAGCGGAAGTGTCATAGTGAAAAACTGCTGAACTTTATTAGCGCCGTCAATCGTTGCCGCTTCGTAAAGATCTTCCGGGATACGCTCGATGCCGCTGATAAAGATCAGCATGTAATATCCTACTGCACCAAATGTAAATGCAAAAAGCATTGCCCAGAATTTCATATCCGTGCCAAGCCAGTTCTTCCCTTCCATTCCGAAGATGTTCAGGATCTTATTCAGAAGACCGAACTCCTGGCTGTAAATGTACTGGATCCACATTGTAGCCAGCGCAACTGCACTGATGATATTCGGCAGATAGATTGCCGCACGGAAGAATTTTTTAAAACGGATCCCGCTTGTAAGGATTACTGCAAAAAGCAGTGCAAACGCAAGCACGATCACCCCGCCGATCAGCCAGATCAGAAGCATGTTTGTCATCGCTCTGATAAATGTGGGGGATTCGAAGATCCTGATATAATTGTCCAGACCATTGAACGACCATTCTGACAGGTCTGCCGTTACACTCTCAATCCCGAAGAAACTCATGATCACCGTCCGGATCACCGGATACAGATACATAATCGTAAGGGCCAGAGCACAAGGGAGGACAAAAGGTATGATAAATGTTTTTTTCTTTTTCATTTTCCTGTGTCACCTCTCTGACAAAACGAGGTGGCGCCGGTGAGCGCCACCTCCTGGTTTAAAACCCGTTCTTAGTATAATGCATCCAGAGCTGCTGCGAAGTCCTGACCTGTTGCGAAGTTGCCTTCGTACATTTTTACGATAACTTCTGCGATCGGGGACATCAGATCTGCATTCTGGTTGAAGCCCATGTTCCAGCTAAGCGGTGTCTCAACAGTATTCAGAACTTCAATTGTTCCGTTCTGAGAAGCCGGAGCTGTGTTGGACGGATCAGCCGGGATCTGGGAAGCTGTATCAGCCATCTTCTGATCCCACTCGCCTGATGTAAGGAATGTAGCGAAATCATACGCTGCTTCCGGATTCTCGCTGTAGCTTGTAACTGCGATGGAGTTTGCGCCTGCATATGCTGCTGACTGATCTACACCCTCTGCCGCACCTTCAACTGACGGATAGTTGAATACGCTCCAGTTCAGTTCTGTGCCGCTGTGAAGGTTAACTTCTGATGTAACATAGTTTGCACATACAACCATTGCAACATCACCATCGATTCCCATGGAATCCTGGCTTGCCGGATATTCAGCCGGAGCGCCTTCTGCAAGGTATCCTGCATTAACAAAATCAATCATATCCTGTGCAGCTTTGGCTACGAGTTCATTTTCTCCCCATCCGCCATTGTCTGCCATGTCAGCGATCGCATCTTCACCGATGTATCTTGCAAGATGATATCCGAAAAGGAACGGTGCGTATGTACTGTCAAGTGCAAGCGGCTGGATTCCTTTGTCTTTCAGTGCCTTGCACACATCAAGGAACTCTGTCCATGTTGTCGGAACTTCAACGCCTGCTTCCTCAAACAGATCCTGGTTGTAGAATACACCGCCTACGTTCGGCTGCTCTGTAATACAGGTAAGGAATCCTGCCCAGCCTGTTGCACGGTCATTGAACAGCGCATAACTTGAATCAGCATATCCGTTCGCCTCTGCCAGTTCTGTCAGATCATAGCAGTACTGAGCGTAGTTCTCGGAAATTCTCTTGTAATCATCTTCGAACAGGTCCATCTTCTCTTCTGCTTCAAGTGAAGAAGAAAGGATCTGTTTGATGTCACGGCCTTTCCACTCAATGTTGACTGTACCGCCTGTCTCTTTTGCCCATGCATCAGCAGCTTCCTGGATAACCTGTCCCTGCGGCTCTGTGTTGGACCACATTGACCAGTATGTAAGCTCTACGCCTTCATACGGCTTGTCCCCGCTGTTGTCTGCGCTTCCGCCGCCTTCGTTGCTGTCACCTGAGCTTCCGCATCCAGCAGCAAGTGTTGTCACCATAACTGCTGCAAGCAAAATACTGATGATTTTCTTTTTCATATCATATCCTCCTTTGATATTTGATGATTAAATTATAGTCCCCGGAGCATATTGTTGCAATCATTATATTGTTCTGTTTTTTATGATTCTTGCTATTTTTTGTTTATTGTGAACAATATTTCTTTATTAATTACTGTTCCAAATAATATTTTGTACAACGCCTTTTATTATACATTCTGCAAAAACCACAATATTCCGTGCATTTTCCTTATCTTACCAGTAAGGCTGCCACTTCGGGTCGCATACTCTGCAGAGCGCTTCCATATAGAAGTAATCGCCCCACAGGTCCGGCTCATCCACGCCTTTGCCTTCCATGTACGCATAGACGCCGTGGAGCAGCAGTCCTTCCGGATCCGCCTCATGCTCTGTGGAAGCCAGGTCTTTCAGCGTGCGGAGCATCTCAAGTCCGCGAGCCTTTTTCCCGTACTCCAGCATGCCGCATGCCGCTGCCGCCAGCGCTGAACTGTCCCTTGACTGGTCCGATCCGTCCGTGAAGATCAGATCCCAGTAAGGCATCCCGTCGGAAGAAAGATGATCTTCAAAATACGCCGTCACGTTCTCATAGAGCGTGCGTTCTTCCTCGTCCATGCCTTCTCCGGATATCCTTGCATGAAGCGGCATCCCGAGCACCGCCCAGGCCTGTCCTCTCGCCCAGCAGGACTGGTCCGAGAATCCCTGGCGGGTCGCCCCGTGGTCCGGCTTTCCCGTCTCCGGATCAAAATAAAAGGTATGGTACGTTGAATAATCTTCCCGGACAATATTTCCAATCACGTTTTTATAATGCTGCTGTGCGCATTCCCTGTACACCGGATCTCCGGTCAGTTCCGACGCCCGGTACAGGAGCGGAAGGTTTAAGAGGGAATCGATGATCAGACGGTATTCGCCCGGATCACCGGGCTTGCCCCACGCCTGGATGAATCCGCCCTTCTCCTGATACCTCGCAAGGAGTACATCTGCCGCCCGGATCAGCACCTCTTTCCAGTGACCGTCCCCCGTGATCCGGTATCCTGCGCCCACGGAAAGGCTGTAGAGGAATCCGATATCATGGTGATCCAGCACCACATGCTCATCGAGCCGTTGTTCGAAACTTTCCATATTCCGGCAGGCCTGCCGCCTGAAAGCTTCCTTCCCGGTATACTGGTAGGCCATCCAGAGCATGCCGGTCCAGAAACCGTTGGTCCAGTCATCATTTTCGGTCACCTCATAGCGTCCGTTTTCAGCACAGGCGGACGGAAACCGGTCGCCGAATTTCTTCATATCCTTTTCCAGGACTGTGCACACCCGGTCCAGCTCCTCCGCAACCCACTGAGGCGCCTCTGCACGATCGATCCTTTGATCCATGTTCTCACCTCCTTATTCGTTTTTGAGAACCGGTCTTACTTCCCCGATCCACTGTACCCCAGTATAACACCCTGTTTTTCCATTTTCCTGTGCTATCTTGACATAAATCAGGAAAATCACGAACTCCTTATCTGTGACCAATCAGTTTTTCCACCTCGCTCAGGCTCATCCCCGTTTCCTTCGGCCGGCCGATCACCACCAGCACGGCACCGGCTTTCCGCGCCGCTTCCAGCTTCTCCCCGAAGCCGCCTGCATGCCCCGTCTCTTTTGTGACAAAATACGCCGCGTTCGTCTGATGCAGCAGCGCCAGATTCATTTCCTCAGAAAACGGCCCCTGCATGGCGATCAGATGACTTCCCTCGAATCCAAGCTTCACGCTCTCCTGCACGGACGGTCCCACAGACAGCACTCGCGCATAACACCGATCCCGGTAATCCCGGATCGCCGTATATAATTTCAGTTCTTTACTGCCCGTTGTGATCAGGATGTTGCCCGTGGTTCGCTGCAGATATTCCACCGCCTCCTGCACAGAATCCACCCGGATGATCTCTGACGTTCCTCCACCACATTCCGGACCGCCGCACGCCTCATTCTCCTGTCGGAGACAACGCACATAGCGCACCGGCATATGTTTCCCGGCCTCCGCACACGCCGCCCGGATATTATCTGTCACCGCCCGGGCGAAAGGATGGGTCGCATCAATAACCAGCCGGATCTGTTTTTCTTCAATAAGTGTCCGGATCGCCTGCCCGTCCATCCGTCCTGTGAGGACGGTTGCAGTTTCCAGATCCCGGAGCAGAGTTTCCCCGTATTCCGTCGCCACGCTCACATAACAGCCGATCCCTTTAGCAGATGCATATTCCGCCAGCAGACGTCCCTCCGTCGTGCCCGCGAAAATAAGGATATCCGTGGTTTTCTCATCCGCCTTTGCGCATCCGGTTTTCGCGGCAGTCCGGGACGGATATGCGGCAAGCGCCGCCGTCATCCCATCGCGGATGCATTTTCCCCGGATCAGTTCTCCGTCCATGTCCGTCTCCCGGTTCCGGGCGCACAGACGCGCCGCGCGTTCGCAGACATTGTCCACGCCGGTTACTTTCTCCACGAATTCCGATCCGGCGGTCACCTCTTCCACCGTCCGGAGTTCATCCGCTGTATAAGTCACGAACGGGACGTCATATTTTTCAGCCAGGCGGACAAGCGCCGGCTCGTCTTTTTTCAGATCGATGCTGGCGATCATTTTCACCTGCCGGATGCCGATCCCGCTCTCCCTCAGCACATCCAGGAAGCCCTGTTCCAGAAGCTCCGGCGCGATGCCTTTCCGGCAGCCGATCCCGGCTGCAGCTTCCTGCGGTTTGAGCCGGAGGATGACAGAACCGGAATGGACTTCAGAGTCCGCCCCGTCCGGCCGCTGTCCGCACAGCTGTCCGGATACGATCACCTGATATCTGTATACGTCCGCCTCTTCCCGTGTCCCGCAGAGGACCACTTCGCAGGGCAGCTTTTCTGCCGCCTGCGAAGCCAGCATATCCCTGAAAGGCTCTTCTATATATAAGGCGATCTTCTCCCCCGCCAGCACGGCCGCCGATATGTCTTTGGCCGCCGTCCGGTCTGTAATCTCCAGACAATGTTCCTTCGCAAACACATCCACGGCAAACTTTCCCTGTACATCCGTAGCTGTGGTGTGGACCGCCGTCCCGCCTGTAAGACGGGCGATCTCGTCCGCCAGCGCCGCCGCGCCGCCCACATGTCCGGAGAGCAGGGGGATCACATACCGCCCTTTCTCATCCAGCACCAGCACCGGGGAATCCGTATACTTGTCCTTTACCCACGGGGCGATATAACGCACGGCGATCCCCGCCGCACCGATAAACAGGAATGCCGCACAGCCCCACTGGCCGCCGATCAGTTCCGCCCGGTCTGCCGGCATCGGCCGGAGCCCTTCCTGCACATATTTTTCCGGCGCATACGCCTCCCATATATGATCCGTCGTCTCCAGTTTTCTGCACAGTCTCCGGCCAAGCGAAGCGCCCGTCCCGGTAAAACTGAAGAGGATGATCTTTCGGTTTCCAGTTCCGCTCATTTTTCCGTCCCCGCATTTTCTTTCATGTCATCGATGAAATCATCATACCACGGGGTGAAAAAAAGCGTCAATGTTGACATTCTCTTATGCCGGAATTATCATATATTTCGTTGTTTACAAATGATTTGGAAAGCTGTGTGAATGAAATGCAAAATGAACTGACTCACGGACCGGTCATGAAGACCATGCTGCGCTTCGCTGTTCCCATGATCCTGGGGAACCTGCTGCAACAGTGTTATAATATCGCAGATACGCTGATCGTCGGACGGTTTCTCGGGGCGGGCGCGCTTGCCGCCGTAGGCTCCGCTTTTTCGCTGATGACCTTCCTCACTTCCATCATCCTGGGGCTTGCCATGGGAAGCGGCACCGTCTTCTCCATCCGTTTCGGCCAGAAAGACGACCGGGCGCTCCGTGAATGCATCCTGGCGTCTTTCGTCCTGCTGGGGATCGTAACGGTGATCCTCAATATCCTTGTCTTCGCCGGAACAGACCGGATCATCTGGTTCCTGCGCACGCCGGACGAGCTGATCCCCATGATGCGGGAATACCTGACCGTGATCTTCGCGGGCCTCATCGGGATCTTCCTATATAACTTCTTCGCCTCGCTGCTGCGCTCCCTCGGAAACTCCGTGATACCCCTTGTATTTCTGGCTGTGTCCGCCGTACTCAACATCATCCTGGACCTGTGGTTCGTGGCCGGACTTAACCGGGGCGTGGCCGGGGCTGCAGAGGCGACCGTGATCGCCCAGTATGTCTCAGGCATCGGGATCACGCTGTACACCTGGATCCGGTTCCCCCATCTGCTGCGCCCGGATCCGGACATCCGTCTGCGCCGTTCCCGCATAAAAGAGATCACCGGCTTCTCGGCCCTGACCTGCCTCCAGCAGTCCATTATGAACCTGGGGATCCTGGCCGTGCAGGGGCTGGTCAACAGCTTCGGCACCACCATCATGGCCGCATTTGCCGCGGCGGTGAAGATCGACGCCTTCGCCTACCTGCCGGTGCAGGATTTCGGCAATGCGTTCTCCATCTTCATTGCCCAGAACTACGGCGCCGGGAAAACCGACCGGATCCGAAAAGGCGTCCGCACGGCCGTTATAACCTCCACGGTCTTCAGCCTGGTCATCTCCCTGCTGGTCTTTATATTTGCCCGGCCGCTCATGTCCCTTTTCATTGATGCCGGCGAGACTGCCGTGATCGCTGAGGGCGTCCGGTATCTGCGGATCGAAGGCGCATTCTATGCCCTGATCGGCATCCTCTTCCTGCTCTACGGCCTTTGCCGGGCCCTCGGACGCCCGGGGATGTCGGTGGTGCTCACCATCCTGTCGCTTGGGACAAGAGTGGCGCTCGCCTACGCGCTCTCGGCCATCCCCGCCGTCGGCGTCGTCGGGATCTGGTGGGCCGTGCCGATCGGCTGGTTTCTGGCCGATGTGTCTGGCATCATTTACGCCGCAAAATTGCCGGTATACAACTGATAATATTTTCCTTTGGCTGCGATCAGTTCGTCATGGGTGCCCCGCTCGATGATGCGTCCCTGTTCCATGACCATAATGCAGTCAGAGTTCTTGACTGTGGACAGCCGGTGGGCGATGACGAATGTGGTCCTGCCCTTCATCAGCGCGTCCATGCCGGCCTGCACCAGTTTCTCGGTGCGGGTGTCGATAGACGACGTGGCTTCATCCAGGATCAGCGCCGGCGGGTCCGCCACTGCCGCGCGGGCAATGGCCAGAAGCTGCCTCTGGCCCTGGCTTAAGTTGGCGCCGTCGCCGGTCAGCATGGTATTATATCCGTCCGGCAGACGTCGGATGAACCCGTCCGCATTGGCCAGCTTTGCCGCCCTGATACATTCCTCATCGGTGGCGTCCAGCTTGCCATAGCGGATATTATCCATGACCGTTCCGGTAAAGAGGTGGGTATCCTGCAGCACCATGCCAAGCGACCGCCTCAGGTCCGGCTTTTTGATCTTGTTGATATTGATGCCGTCGTAGCGGATCTTGCCGTCCGCGATATCGTAGAACCGGTTGATCAGGTTCGTGATCGTCGTCTTGCCTGCGCCCGTCGCACCGACAAAGGCGATCTTCTGCCCCGGCTTCGCATACAGGGTAATGTTGTGCAGCACGATCTTGTCCTCGTCATATCCGAAATCTACATCATCGAAAACCACGCCGCCTTCCTGTCTCTGATAGGTCACCGTGCCTTCCGCCCTGTGCGGATGCCGCCATGCCCACTGGTTCGTGCGGACCGGAGATTCTGTCAGATTTCCGTTCTCGTCCTCTTTCGCATGGACAAGTTCCACATACCCCTCATCTTTCTCCGGCTCTTCATCCATCAGATCGAATACACGCTGGGCGCCGGCCGCCGCATTGACGACAAAGTTGATCTGCTGGCTGACCTGGGTGATCGGATTCGTAAAGCTCTTATTCAGTCCCACAAATGTAACCACCGTACCGATGGTCACCCCCGCCAGGCCGTTGATCCCCAGGATTGCACCGACGATTGACACCAGCGCATAGCTGATCCAGCCGATGTTGGCGTTGATGGGCATAAGCAGGTTGGCATAGCGATTCGCCATGTCCGCACTGTTCCGCAGCCGTTCATTGACCTCATGGAAATCCCGCATGGCCGCCTCTTCATGGCAGAATACTTTGACCACCTTCTGGCCATCCAGCATCTCTTCTATAAAACCGTCCACTGCCCCCAGATCCATCTGCTGATGGACGTAATATTTCGCCGACAGCTTTGAAAAATTAGAGGTCACCAGAAGCATGGACAGTGCGGTCAGGATTGAGATCACCGTCAGCGCGGGATTAAGGATGATCATCGTGATAAATGTAGCCGCCATACTGATCACCGAGTTGATGATCTGCGGGATGCTCTGACTTAAAAGCTGCCGCAGCGTATCTACATCATTTGTGTATACTGACATGATATCGCCGTGGGCATGGGTGTCGAAATATTTGATCGGCAGGGATTCCATCCGCGCAAACAGATCGTCCCTCAAACGCCGCATAGTTCCCTGGCCCACATTGACCATGATCCGGTTGTAGGTGAACGCTGTGATCACGCCAACCGCCATGATGCAGGCCAGACGGACGATCTGGGACGCCAGGCCGCTGAAATCACGGCTGCCGTTCTTCAGCATGGGGGTGATATAATCATCCACCAGCGTCTGCGGAAATGTGGCGCCGACGACCGTCGCGACCGCTGTGATAACGATGCAGACGATCACAAAGAAAAACGGGATCTTATAATAATGAAGCATATACCGGATCACACGGCCGACCACTTTGGGGGAAGCCGCCCGGGCTGCTGATTTGCGTTCATGTTTTTCGTTCATAACTCAGTTTTCTCCTTTCTCAGCATCTTACGCCGGCTGGTCAAAATCTCCGCTGCCTTCCAGCTGGGATGTGTAGATCTCCTGATAGATGGCATTGGTCTTCAGCAGATTATCATGGGTGTCAAACGCGTTGATCCTGCCGTTGTCCAGCACAAGGATCCGGTCCGCGGACTGAACGCTGGAGATCCGCTGGGCGATGATGATCTTCGTCGTGCCCGGGATCTCTCTTGCAAACGCCGCACGGATATTCGCATCCGTGGATGTATCCACCGCGCTGGTGGAATCATCGAGAATCAGGACTTTCGGTTTCTTCAGGAGCGCCCGGGCGATGCACAGACGCTGCTTCTGGCCGCCGGATACATTGGCGCCGCCCCGGGCGATCACCGTGTCATACCCGGCCGGCATCCGGTCGATAAACTCATCCGCACAGGCGGCCTTACATGCCTCGATGCACTCTTCCCGTGTCGCGTCCGGATTGCCCCAGCGCAGGTTGTCAAGGATCGTACCGGAGAAAAGGGTGTTCTTCTGGAGCACGACGGACACCTGGTTCCGAAGGACTTCCGTATCGTATTTCCGGACGTCCACGCCGCCCACGCAGACCGAACCGCCGTCCACGTCATAGAGACGGCAGATCAGGTTGACCAGGGTGCTCTTGCCTGATCCGGTCCCGCCGATCACGCCGATGGTCTCGCCGCTCTTAATATGCAGATCGATGTCGGACAGGGAATTCTTGCCGCTGCCGTGTTTGTATGAGAAATTCACATCATTGAAATCAATGCTTCCGTCCGCCACTTCCATCACCGGATCTTCCGGATCCGTCAGATCCGCTTCCTCACTCAGCACCTCGCTGATACGGCGGATGCTGGCCATGGACATACTGATCATGACCACGATCATGGAAAGCATCATCAGACTCATCAGAAGCGACATGATATAACTGAAAAGGCTGGTCAGGTCACCGGTCGTAAGGGATCCGCCCACGATGAACTGCGCGCCCAGCCAGGATGCGGAGATGATGCAGAAATAAACCGCAATCATCATCGCCGGGTTGTTGAACGCCAGAAGGCCTTCCGCTTTTACGGACAGATCATAAAGCATCCTGGACGCTTTCGAGAATTTCCGGTTCTCATAGTCCTCCCGCACGAACGCTTTGACTACGCGGATGGCGGTCACATTTTCCTGCACACTGGCATTCAGGTCGTCATATCTGCGGAACACCTGACGGAAGATCCTCATCGTGACAACCATGATCGAACCGATCACGATCACAAGAAATACCACAGCGATCAGGAACATCAGGCTTAAATGCCGGTTGATGATCAGACACATGGCGAAACTGAAGATCAGGTTCAACGGCGCCCGGACCGCCACGCGGATCACCATCATAAATGCATTCTGCACGTTGGTGATATCCGTCGTCATACGGGTGACAAGGCCAGGTACACTGAATTTATCAATATTTGAAAATGAAAACGTCTGGATATTGGTATAGATCGCCTCCCGGAGATTCGCTCCGAATCCGGACGCGGCAGCCGCCGCTTTCTTTCCTGCAAAAGCGCCGAAGCACAGCGCCAGAAACGCCATGACAACCATCAGTCCCCCATACCGGTAGACCACGGAAAGATTGCCCGCTTCCAGTCCTCTGTCGATGATGATCGCAGTGATAAACGGCATCAGGATCTCCATGACCACTTCCAGGGCGGTCAGCCCGATACACTGGAATGTATCCCGTTTATACTGCTTCAACTGCTGTAATACTTTTCTCACGGTTATATACCTCCTGTCTGTCTTTTTCACTTTCTTCCATTGCCGCAAACTGTCCGATCAGTTTCTTCTCCAGATCCCACAGCTTCCGCTGTTCTTCCTCGTCGAGCACGCTGCAGATCTCCGCTTCCATGCAGTCCGCTTTCTGCAGGAAGCCGCTGCCCTCAGCGATCAGTTTCGCGGTTGGAAGCACCTTCTTTCTCCGGATATCTCCCGGTTCTTCAAGAAAGTACAGATAATCTTTTTCCCTCATTTTTTTGATCAGCGCGGAAAGCGTCGCTTTCGATACGCCGACCTCCCGACATAATTCCGTAAGGTATGTTCCTTCGGGATGATGCCTCAATATGTAGACAAGAAAATAGACCTGGACTCCGGTCATATTTTTGCACTTTAAACGCTGCTCCATCTGTGCGGACAGATCCAGGCTGATCCTCTTCATCATGAGGAGCAGACCTTCTGCCCTGAAGCCTTCATTCATCTGTACAAGCACCTCCTGTCAGACGGACTGTTTATAAACAAACAGTTCGCTGCCTTATATTCGTCCATTACAAATTTTAGCTCAGTTTTTACCGAAAGTGAAATTCAAAAATCTTATAATCAATAAAAATCATTTATAGATATTGATTATATTTTTGTATCATGTTATCGTGGGATACAGGAAGAAAACACCATGAAAATGTTATGAAAGAAAGGGGTACATATATGAATACCGTTCAGCTGGAATGTTTCGTCACTGTAGCGGAATATATGAATTTTTCAAAAGCGTCGCAGGTGCTGAAGATCACCCAGCCTGCGGTCAGCCACCAGATCCGCGCGCTGGAAAAGGAACTGGACGTTAAACTTTTCAGCCGGACCAGCAAAACCGTCTCTCTCACCCGTGAAGGCGTCCAGTTCCTTGGAGACGCCCAGCTGATCCTGAAGACGGCAATGTCTGCAAAAGAACGGCTGGGGAACCGGGATCATTATATCAGCCTTATCCTCGGATGCCACAACATCATGGAACTGAGCCTCTTCCCGCCGGTTCTGCGGGAACTCGCGCAGGAATACCCTCTGCTGCGTCCGGATATCCGCATGATCCCCTTTCCCTCCCTCATGGGACTTATTGAGAATGATCAGGTACACGCGGCCCTCGGCCTAAAAGATGAACTGAAAGCATCCCCCCTTTTCTTCCGGGAGCTCTGCTGCGTCCCGCTCGCCTGCGTCTGCTCGCCGGAACATCCGCTGGCCGGGCATGAGACAATCACAAAAGCCCAGCTGACCGGAAGCTTTATCGCCTGTTCACCGCGGCAGATCCCGGAAGCCATCTTTTCCGTACAGGGGATGATCCTCAGCGAACTCCTTCCGGAGCACCGGTATTTCGCGGAAAATATAGAAAGCGCCTTCGCTCTCGCAAAGGCGCAGATGGGGTATGCCCTGTATCCCGATATCATTGCCGCACGGGATCCGAATCTCCGGTATATCCCTGTCACAGATCTGCCAAAGATCTCCTTCGGCGTGTATTACCGATACAATCAGGACCTGCCGGCGCTGAAGCGGTTCGTCAGTCTGCTGGGGCGGTATATCAGGTCACAGAGCATTTAACTTTTTCTCTCTTTCGGCTTCCTCGTTTATAAGCTCCTCGATCGACAGGAACGGAACATGCTCGAACAGTCCTTCCAGTTCATTTTCAATATCCAGCGCAATCGCGATCTTAGTCAGTGAGATCAGAGAAATCTCGCCGCTGCTCTCGAACCGCTTCACAGACCCCAGGCTTACTCCCGACTTCTCGCTCAGTCTTTTCTGTGAAATCTTTCTCCGCCGGCGGATGCTGCGGATCCGGGCAGCGATCAGTTTATCGATCTCGATCCGGAAATTGTCTTCCGCCATCTTCCCTTCCGTTTTCTGTATGATCTTCATCTTGTCATGCATCCGCGGAAAACATCCCGCCTCCCGATTTTCCGGTTCTAAGCCTTCTTTTCTATGGATTAACACATTCTATACTAAATTCAAGTATTAATTCATTATTTTACTACTATATTTTAGTATTATATTGCAAAAACCAAGAAATAATACAAAAAAGAGATGCCACACCCGCGTGACATCCCACGTTTATTGTTTACTATTCTATCCCTGCACAGACTCCTTTATTACAGGCGACTCATAAACCACTCCACAGTCTCCGGATCATAGTGGGAGAAGAACAGGCTTTCTCCCGTATCCAGCGCTTCGATACGCTTCATCTCCTCTTCCGTCAGGATGAAATCAAATACATTGAAATTCTCTTCCATCCGGTTTTTATGCACGGATTTCGGTATCACGACCACTCCGTTCTGGATCAGGAACCGGAGCGCCGTCTGTGCCACGGATTTTCCATGCTTATCCCCGATCTCTTTCAGCACCGGATTCTGGAAATAATCGTTCTTACCCTCGGCAAACGGCCCCCATGACATGACCTGGGTTCCGTATTTCTCCATATATTTCCGTGCCGTCTTCTGCTGCTGGAATACATGGGTCTCCACCTGGTTGACCGCCGGTTTGATCTCAGCGAAATGGAACAGGTCCAGATACCGGTCCGGGTAGAAATTCGACACGCCGAGCGCACGCGCCTTTCCTTCCTTATATGCCTCTTCCATCGCGCGGTAGGTCCCATAATAATCCCCGAAGGGCTGATGGATCAGAAGCAGATCCACATAATCCGTCTGAAGTTTTCTCAGAGATTCCCTGATGGATTCTTTTGCTTTCTCGTATCCGGCATTGGAAATCCAGACTTTCGTCGTGATGAAAATCTCTTCTCTGGGGATCCCGCATTTCGCCAGTGCGTTTCCCACGCCTTCTTCATTGTAATACGCCTGTGCGGTATCGATGCTCCGGTATCCCGTCTCAAGCGCTTCCAGGACGCAGCGTTCCGTCTCCTCCGGCGGCGTCTGATATACGCCATATCCGAGTATCGGCATCTTCACTCCATTATTCAGCTTCAAATATTCCATTATATTTGTCCTCCTCTTTATTCATCTAATGAAATCTTTTTGAATCAAGCGCTTTCTTCAATTCTTCTTTCCACTTAAAGTTTACAAATATTATGATGGAATGTACAATAGAAATATCGGAATATAGTTTTCATAAAATGAATAGTATACACAAAGGAGATTCCTCATGCTTGAACTTAATGAACTGGAACAGCTTACAGCATTTGCAGATCTTGGCACACTCTCAAAAACCGCTGACGCCCTGCACATTTCACAGCCCACACTCACGCGGACCATGCAGCACATAGAAGAGACATTCGGGGTCCCACTTTTCATCCGCGGGAAGAATCGCATCACACTGAACGAAACCGGACAAAAAGCCGTGGCATATGCAAGACAGCTCCTGGCCGATGCACGGAATGCCATAGAGCAGGTCCGTTCCTATGACCGGAAACTCCACACAATCGCCGTCGAGTCCTGTGCCCCCGCACCGCTGTGGACGCTGCTGCCCAGGCTGACGGAAAAATATCCCGAACAAACCATATCCTCCAAGCTTGTCCCGATTCCCGACATCATCCAGAATGTAAAGAACGGCGCCTGTCAGATGGGCATCCTTCCCTTTTTCACAGAGGATGCCACTCTTGACTGTACGCCGTTCTTACGGGAATCCCTTTCGATCTGCGTAACAAAAGACCATGCCCTGTCCGGACACAGTCTTGTTACATTTGAAATGCTTAATGGATTTAATTTCCTGCTTCGCTCCGAGATTGGATTCTGGAATGAGATGTGCCGGCAGAAAATGCCCGCCTCCCGCTTTCTCGTACAGCAGGACGACTACGAATTCCGGGAACTCATCCGCAACTCCACCCTTCCCTGCTTTACCACCAATCTGGCCACAGACTTTTTCGATGTACTGGAAGACCGCGAAATCATCCCTGTAGATGATGCCGAAGCGGATGTGATGTATCATGTCATCCGGCTGAAAGGACGCATCACTATTTAATAAACATCGCATCCCCGAAACTGAAGAACCTGTACCGCTCTCTCACTGCTTCTTCATAAGCCGCCAGCACGTGTTCTTTCCCGGCCAGCGCGGACACCAGCATGATCAGCGTGGATTCCGGCAGATGGAAATTGGTGATCAGGCAGTCCAGCGTCTTAAACCGGTATCCCGGATAGATAAAGATTTCCGTCCATCCGCTGCAGGCCCTCAGATGCCCGTCCTCATCCGCCGCGGACTCAACCGTGCGGCAGCTTGTCGTTCCCACGCAGATAACCCGCCCCGGGCCGTCTTTCGCCCGGTTGATCTTTGCTGCGGCTTCCTCGCTTATCATATAGAACTCCGAATGCATGTGGTGATTCTCCACATCATCCACCTTCACCGGCCGGAATGTCCCAAGTCCAACATGGAGCGTCACCCGGGCGATATCCACACCCTTCGCTTCGATCTCCCGGAGCAGTTCCGGCGTGAAATGCAGGCCGGCCGTCGGTGCCGCCGCCGATCCGGAATGTTCCGCATAAACGGTGTTGTACCGGTCTTTGTCTTTCAGTTGGTGGGTAATGTACGGCGGAAGCGGCATCTGCCCCAGCTGGTCCAGGATCTCCTCAAAGATCCCCTCATATTCAAAATGGATCAGGCGGTTTCCCTCGTCCACGATATCCACCACTTCGCCCACGAGCAGGCCGTCCCCGAAGCTGATCCTGGTTCCGGGCTTCGCCTTGCGCCCCGGCTTCACCAGCGTCTCCCAGACGTCGTCCGCCCCTCTCTTCAAGAGCAGCACTTCGATCTTCGCCCCGGTCTCTTCCTTCGCCCCGATGAGCCTTGCCGGAATCACTTTCGTGTCATTAATGACCAGGCAGTCTCCCGGATTGAGGTAACCTATGATTTCCTTAAAAACATGATGCTCCACTTTCCCGGTCTCTTTATCGAGGACCATCAGCCTCGATGAAGAGCGGTCCTCCAGAGGATCCTGGGCGATCAGCTCCTGCGGCAGTTCATAATTAAAGTCACTTGTCTTCATGTAAGTCTTCCTTTCCAATTCTGTCTGTGCGGAAATCATTCCCGCTTCTCTCCCGCCACACATAGCGGTCCAGCAGCGCGTTCACCTCGCCGCCCAGCAGGATGATATACATACATCCGTAGAGCCAGAGCATAATAAGGATGAGCGTCGCCATACTTCCGTACATGTCGGAAAATCCGGTAAATATATCCAGATAAACAGAAAATACAAACGAAAGCAGCAACCAGCCGCAGGCAGTAAACGCTGCGCCGGGAAGCTGTTTCCGGAATGTGGTCCTGACATTGTGCTTCCTGTTCGGCAGGAATTTATACACCAGATCCCAGAATATGATCAGCACGATCAGCGTCACCAGCGTGCGGATCCGCATGATAAAGTCAACAACTTTGATCAGGAACGGCACATGCTCATACACGATCACACTGATGCTGTTTCCGAAAACGGAGATAACAAGCGACAGGATGATCGCGATCAGGAACAGCAGCGTATAGATCGTCGACCGGATGCGGAGATAAAAGTAATTTCTCGTCTCTATGTTCGAATAGATCGCATTCAGGCCCGAGGTGACCGAAAGGACGCCCCGCCCTGCCGCCCAGAGCGCAGCGATAATTGTTACAGGGATGACCGTCTCGGATTGATTGTATACCTGATAGAAAATACTGCGCATCAGGCCGGACACCGAAGCCGGAAAGACCTGGAGTACGGCATCCAGCACGTCATTCTGATTAAGCGGCGTATAACGGACGGCCATGTATACAAGAAGAAGCAGGATCGGGATCAGGGACAGCACAAAAAAATAAGCCGCCTGTGCCGCATAGGCGCCTGTGTGATGAGAATTCACCGTCAGCATGATCCTCATTATCTGATTTTTAATCTTCTTTTTCTTATCCATAACCGCTCACTCCGGGAAAATCGTTTCAGCCTGTCGGATATCTGCGGGGCTTTATGTGGAAAAGCGGCCGCACAAGACGACCGCCTTTATCTTTTGCAGTTCACCCAAAATGCCGGCCCCGTATTTTGAGTCCTAGCCGCAGCCAGGTGGGCAACCGCATCTGCTTTTCTGTCGTCCACTGCATATCGGAGGCCTGACATATTACAGAAATTTAGGAATCCCGTTTAAACAAATGTAGGTTCAAAATCACAGGGTTATCGCACATTTCAGGTTAACTTCCCTATATTTATACGCATATTATACTCCGCTTATGCGGTTTTTACAACTGTATATTTTTCCAGCAGCTTTTGCTCCGCCTTTCTTTTCCAACTGTCGTGCAATTTTTGTCATAGTATGCTAATATAGTTGTTATCGGATCATAACTTCCGGCATGCCGAAAATGCAACCCGCCGGAGGTCAGAATACATACAAAGGAGTTTTACGATTATGAAACTGAACGAACTGAAGCTTGTCTATTTCAGCCCGACCGGCGCAACAAGAAAAGCGGTCATGGAAACCGCCCGTAATATTGACTTAAAATCCGTATCTTTTGATTTTTCCGTCTATAAAGAAAAGAGACCGTCATTAAAATTTGCCCCCAATGATTTTGTCATCTTCGGCATCCCGGTATACTACGGGCGCGTGCCTGCCCTCTTCATGGACTATCTGCAGAACATTTCCGGGAACGGCACCCCCGCGGCCCTGATCGCGACCTACGGCTGCCGTGAGTATGACGATGCGCTCCTGGAACTCAAAACCGAAGTAGAGAACCGCGGCTTCAAAGTGATCGGCGCGGCTGCATTCCCGGCGGAGCACTCCATTGTGCCGTCCATCGGCGCCAGGAGACCGAACAAAACCGACCTGAAGGCCATCGCAGAATACGGCATCGAGCTGAACCGGCGCATCCGAAAAGAAGAGGATTTCAGCAGTATCAGCATCCAGGTTCCCGGCAATACGCCTTATAAAAAATACGGGAAAAACGCCCTCTTCCCGAAGGCTGACAATAACATGTGCACGCTCTGCGCATCCTGTGCAAAAGTCTGTCCTACCGGATCCATCCCGGTTAAAGAACCGAATAAGACCGACACGAAAAAATGCATCGGCTGCATGAAATGCGTACAGATCTGCAGGCAGCACGCCCGGAGCGTCAATTCCCTGAAAATGAAAGTCATAGAAGGCAAGCTGAAAAAAGCATGCAGAAGCAACAAAGAAGCGGAGATCTTTCTGTAAGACAACTTCCTGTTTATCGAACTGAGCGGAACCTGCAGCATAGGATACAACAATAAATTTCTATTAGAATGCGGATTCACGGAATAAGGCGGAATCTGGGCCACAGAGAGGCTTTGCTTGCTTGTCTGTATCATATCTGCAGGATCAGGGCGCGTCAAGGCTGCGCAGCACCCAAAGGGCAAGGCCTTGACGCGCCCTGATCTCTGCAGATCATAATCAACCAAGCAAGACAAAGTCTCATTCTGACCGTAACCGGCTATACAAGTACACCTATTATCAACGGTTGTGTCAGCGCTTAAAGTATAAATACCGTCAATTTTCTATAAACTTGAATCTTGTCCGTATGAAATATACTAGTAATACGGACCAGATTCGAAAAATACGGATTTAATCCGTACGCCAGACAATTATTTACGGTTCATTCATCTAAAATGGATATTTAGACCGTATTTCAACTCGTCAAAATACGGGTGAATTACAGGAATCATAAAATGCGTCCGTATTCACTTGCTAAATCATACCGACGGAATAGTTGATTTCTTTATATTAACCGTATAGAGATTTAAAAATACGGACTAAATATATAAATGCTATTTTTAAACTGTAAATCCTTTAAGTGTTTTTCATTTATGCTTCAAGGGTGTAGAACAGATCCGGCAAACAACAGGCTGTCCGGAAAACAGGAATTTCACTCCTTCCGCCGCAGCAGATCGTATTCCGCCGGCGCTTCCGACAGTTCCACCCACAGCACCTGTTTTGAGTGGGGCGCGCTTTCCTGCTCTTCGCCCTCTTCATTCAGGATCCTCTTCACCTGCACCTCGACATTTCTTCCGTCCGGCTTCATGATCTCAATCATCTCTCCCACAGAGAATTTATTTCTCTGCTCGATCCGGCACAGACCGCCCCTGACTTCATGAACGATCCCGAGATAGGTGTATTCTTTATTGTAGGTGTTGCTGTCATAGATCTGGGTGTTCTCGTCCGGCTTCCCGAAGAAAAATCCGGTCGTAAACTGACGGTAAGTACAGTTGGATATCTGGTCCAGATACCAGGGCATATTCTTCCGGTACAGCTCCGGGTCTTTCTGATAATCATCAATGGCTTTCCTGTATGTGCGGGCCACTGTCGCCACATAGAGGGCCGTCTTCATCCGCCCCTCGATCTTGAAGCTGTCAATGCCGGCGTCGATCAGTTCCGGGATGTACTCGATCATGCACAGATCTTTGGAATTGAAGATATAAGTTCCCCGCTCGTTTTCATAGACCGGCATGTATTCGCCCGGCCGGGTCTCCTCAACCACCGCGTATTTCCAGCGGCATGGATGCGTGCAGGCGCCACGGTTGGCGTCGCGGCCGGTAAAATAATTGCTCAGCAGGCAACGGCCGGAATAGGAAATGCACATTGCCCCGTGGATGAAGGTCTCGATCTCCAGGTCGTCCGGAATATTGGCCCTGAGTTCTTTTATTTCTTCCATGGACAGTTCCCGGGCCGACACCACGCGGCTGGCGCCCTGGCGGTACCAGAAATTATAGGTGCCGTAATTGGTATTGTTGGCCTGGGTGCTGATATGACGCTCAATCTCCGGGCACACTTCTTTCGCGATCTCGAACACACCCGGATCCGCGATGATCAGTGCATCCGGCCGGATCTCTCTCAGTTCTTCAAAATATTCCCGCACGCCCGGCAGGTCCTCATTGTGCGCAAGGATATTGGCCGTCACGTAAACCTTTACCCCATGCTCATGTGCGAAACGGATCCCTTCTTTCATCTCCTCCATGGAGAAGTTTTTCGCTTTGGCGCGCAGGCCGAAAGCCTCGCCGCCGATGTAAACGGCGTCCGCTCCGAAGATAACCGCTGTCTTCAGTACTTCCAGGCTGCTGGCCGGAACCAGCAGTTCAGGGTGTCTGCTCATTGTTTTGTTTCCTTTCTGTTATTCAATCCGTCACCGAATATTTTCTCATGCTTCAATTAAGTTTACTTTTCACGCTTACAGCCACTCCATCTCCCAGAGGAATGATCGATGTCTCCAGCTCCGGGTGGTGCTTCAGTTCATACAGATATTCCCGCATCCTTGCGTGGATCGTCCGGTTGCGCCGCTCCACGGCAAACCTGGATTCGATCACATCTCCGTCCTGCATCACATTGTCGGATACCAGGCAGCCGCCCGTCGGGAGCAGCCGCAGAATCTCCGGAAGGAAATGGATATACTGCCCTTTTGCCGCATCCATAAAGATAAAATCATAAGGTCCTTCAAGTGTTTTCAGGACATCTGCCGCATCACCCTCGATCAGAGTGATCTGTTCCTCTTTCCCGGCGCGGCGGAAATTCTCCCTCGCCACCGGGATCCGCTTCTCATAGTTCTCGATCGTTGTGATCCGGCATCCGGCCGGGACGGACTCGCTCATCAGCAGCGCCGAAAATCCCACCGCAGTCCCGACTTCAAGAATATTCGCCGGCTGCTTCAACATCAACAGAACTTTGAGAAAGCTCTGCATTTCTCTACGTATGACAGGTACATCGCCTCTGCGCGCTTCCTTTTCGATCGTCTCCAGAAGTTCGCTGTTTTTTGTATCCAGCGAATTGATAAATGTAACGATCCGTTCATCTACGATCATGTACAATATCCCCTTTAACCGACACAGGTGCACAGAGTATATCACCCTGTGCACCGTCATTAACAAGTTTCTTTGTGTTTAAAATATTTTCTTTAAAACCTAAACATCTACATCCATGATGATCGGGATCACCATCGGACGACGTTTTGTCTTCTTCCAGATATAGTCGTTCATTGCGTCGCGGATCACCATCTTGATCTTATTCCAGTCTGTATGCCGGCTTCCGAGACATTTGTCAAGAGCGTCGGAAACCGCTTGTCTCGCGTCTTCCATCAACTGCTCAGACTCTCTTACATACACGAATCCTCTGGAAACGATATCCGGGCCGGCAAGCAGCCGGTTCGTGCGCCGCTCGAGCGTGAGCACGACAATAATGATACCGTCTTCCGCCAGATGCTGACGGTCGCGCAGTACGATATTTCCCACATCGCCCACACCAAGGCCGTCAACAAGTACGGCGCCGGTATGCACCTTATCTGCCACTTTTGCAGACTCTTCATCGAGTTCCAGCACATCGCCGGACTGGATGATGAAAATGTTCTGCTTCGGGATCCCGAGGCTTTTCGCAACTTCAGCGTTGGCCTTCAGATGACGGTATTCACCGTGCACCGGGATCGCGTATTTCGGTTTCACCAGGGAATAGATCAGTTTCAGTTCTTCCTGGCAGGCATGCCCTGATACATGGGTATCCTGGAAGATCACTTCCGCACCTTTTGCGGACAGCTCGTTGATCACGCGGGATACGGACTTCTCATTTCCCGGGATCGGGTTGGAACTGAAGATGATCGTATCGTTGGGCTGGATCGTCACCTTGCGGTGTACGTCCGCCGCCATCCTCGACAGCGCAGCCATGGACTCGCCCTGGCTTCCGGTCGTGATCAGGACCATCTTCTCCGGTGGATAATTCTTCATCTCGTCGATCTCGATCAGCGTATTGTCCGGCACGTTCAGATAGCCCAGCTCTGAAGCCGTGGCAATGATATTTACCATGCTCCGGCCTTCCACTACAACCTTTCTGCCATATTTATAGGCAGAGTTGATGATCTGCTGCACACGGTCCACATTGGATGCGAACGTGGCAATGATCAGACGGGTATTCTGATGCTCCGCGAAAATGTGATCGAACGTAATGCCGACCGTCCGCTCGGACTGTGTAAAGCCGCGGCGTTCTGCATTTGTACTGTCGGACATCAGCGCGAGCACGCCCTTCTTGCCGATCTCCGCAAAGCGCTGAAGATCGATGGCGTCACCGAACACCGGTGTGTAATCCACCTTAAAGTCACCTGTGTGGACAACCACGCCTGCCGGCGAATAGATCGCCAGTGCGGACGCATCCTGGATGCTGTGGTTCGTCTTAATGAACTCGATCCGGAACTGGCCCAGATTGATGGACTGTCCGTGCTGCACCACCTTGCGTCTTGTGGTCCGCAGCAGATTGTGTTCTTTTAATTTGTTTTCGATAATACCCATCGTAAGCTTCGTTGTGTAGATGGGGAGATTGATCTCTTTGAGTACATAGGGCAGCGCTCCGATATGGTCCTCATGTCCGTGGGTGATCACGAATCCTTTCAGTTTGGACGCGTTATCCTTCAGATATGTCACGTCCGGGATCACCAGGTCGATGCCCAGCATGTCATCCTCCGGGAATGCCAGTCCACAGTCCACGACCACGATACTGTCTTCATATTCAAAAGCAGTAATGTTCATGCCGATCTGCTCAAGGCCGCCCAGCGGGATGATCCGCAGTTTTCCTTTCTTTTCCTTTTTCAACCAGTAAACACCTCCATTGATTTCTGCGTTTTCATACACTCACTGCACAGACCGTAGAACTTCACCTCATGGTCAAGCACATGAAATCCCGCCGTCTCCTCGATATGCTGCTCGAGGCCTTCGAGCAGATCCCCGTCAAACGGGATCACTTTCCCGCACGATCTGCATATCAGGTGATGGTGATTGTGCTTTTCACTGCCTTTCAGCAGATGTCCGATCTCATACCTCACACATCCGTCATCCAGATTGATGCGGTCCACGAGCTGCATGTCCAGAAGGAGCTGAAGCGTACGGTACACCGTAGCAAGTCCGATCTCCGGATATTCTTGCGACACCAGTTCACAGATTTCCTCGGCTGTCATATGGGCCCCGCTGTTCTGCTCAAGCGCCGAAAGCACAAGGATCCTCTGCTGCGTGACCTTCAGCCCTTTTTCACGAAGCTTTTCTTTGAGCAGTTTCTCTGTGTTCTTCTGTTCCATGCGTGTTCTTTCTTCCCCCGCAGTTAAGTAATTCTATTGTAAAGATCTGTAAGATCCTACATTTCAATATTTACGTCTTCAAGCAGTTCCTCGAATACTTTTGAAACCGCCACCAGTTCTGTCTCGTCTTCAACGATCTCAAATACCCTGTCATCCGCAGCTGATCCTTCGGATTCTTTTAAGATCAGGCACTCTGCGTCGTCTTCCTCTGAATCTGTGACCAGAAGATATGTACTCCCGCCGATCCTGGTCTCTTCAAGCACAAAAAATTCATCTGCCCCGCTGCCGTCTGCAGAATTAAATCTTACTTTTTCCATTGATAATGCCCCTTATCCTGTTCAATGTCCGGTTTCTGTCCCCTGACGCATACTGAGCATATCCAGATATCCCTGCAGGATGAATACTGCCGCGATCTGATCGATATGCTTTTTACGGTTCTCACGCCGTACCCCGCTCTCCATCAGCGTACGTTCCGCACTCACCGTTGTCAGCCTTTCGTCCCACATAACGACTTCAAGGCCGGTGCGGCGTGCGAGCATGTCCCGGAACTCCAGCGCTTTTTCCGCGCGCTCCCCAATATCATTATTCATGTGTTTCGGAAAACCTAGAACGATCCTTTCAACCCCGTATTCAGCGATCAGCGCCTCAATCCGGGCGCAGGTCTTTCTCAGTTTGTTTTCCTCTTTCCTGGTGATCGTCTCGACCGCCTGGGCCGTGATCCCGAGGGGGTCGCTGACTGCGACTCCGACGGTTTTGGTCCCGTAATCAAGCCCCATGATCCTCATGACAGATTATACCCATGAATTATGTTCGATATACGCTTTTAACAGTTCTTCCACGAGCTCGTCCCGCTCCACTTTCATAACCAGGCTTCTCGCCCCGTTATAGCTGGTAATATAGGTCGGATCGCCTGACATGATGTATCCGACGATCTGATTGACCGGATTGTATCCTTTCTCCTTGAGAGCCTTGAACACGATCTCTAAGATGTCTTTTGCGGAGATCTGCGGCCCCGGCTCAACCTGGAAGAACTGTGTATTACTAAGATCACTCATCTTTACGTCCTCCTTTTTTCATAGATTTTAATACTAAAATCCCTATTTATCATTCTAATATACTCGCCTGTAAAATTCAATGCATAATTTGTGAATCATTTTCAATACGCATTTTTACGATCCGGTTTTTCAGATCCTCATTACTTTCCAGCGCAACCTTAATATACTCTTTTGTATGGCCCACCTGGACGCAGCGTCCGTCCATGACCGCATCTTCTTCCACCAGCACTTCAACTTCCCGGCCGACGTACCGTTTCTCATAAGCGGCGCGCTTCCGTTCGCCCAGTCTGATCATGACTGCACTTCGCTCTGCCTTCACCTGTTCGCTGACCTGATCCGGCATGACGGCCGCTTTCGTCCCGCTCCGTCTGGAATATTTGAAAATATGCGTCTCATAGAAATCAATGCTGTCCACAAAATCATAAGACGCCCTGAATTCTTCTTCCGTCTCCCCCGGGAATCCCACGATCACGTCTGTCGTAAGGGCGGGATCATCAAAATATTCCCTTAAAATCCTGCATTTTTCAGCATATTCCGCGCTTGTATACCGGCGGTTCATCCGCTTAAGCGTTGCATCGCACCCGCTCTGCAGGGAAAGGTGGAAATGCGGGCAGATCTCCGGGATCCGGCTCAGCTCCCGCGCGAATTCCTCCGTAATAATGCCGGGCTCCAGGGACCCCAGCCGGATCCGCTCAATGCCGTCCACCTCATGGACCGCCCGGATCAGCTCCAGGAGATGCCGTTCCCGGTCAAAATCGATCCCGTAGGAACTCAGGTGGATCCCTGTCAGTACGACTTCTTTGTAGCCGCCTTCCGCCAGTTCCCGCACCTCGCGCAGGACATCCTCCATCACGCGGCTGCGCACCCGGCCGCGGGCATAAGGGATAATGCAGTAAGTGCAGAACTGGTTGCATCCGTCCTGGACCTTAATGTATGCCCTCGTATGGTCTCCCGGTTTCGTGAGATGCAGGGATTCATATTCGCGGGTGCGGCTGATGTCTTCGATCTCCGCGGCAGAAGCGCGCTTTGCCGCGTATTCGTCCAGGATCCGCACCAGGTCTTTTTTATGATTGTTGCCGAGCACAATGTCAATGCACGGATCCTGACCTTTCCCGTCCTGCGCCTGGACGTAGCAGCCCGCCGCCACGACGACGGCGTCCGGGTTCATCTTCCGCGCCCGGTGCAGCATCTGCCGGGACTTCCGGTCGGCGATATTTGTCACCGTACAGGTGTTGATGACATAGACGTCCGCCCCTTCTTTAAAAGGCACGATCTCGTACCCTGCCTTCTCGAGCATTTCCTGCATTGCTTCTGTTTCATATGCGTTTACTTTGCACCCCAGATTGTGCAGAGCTGCTTTCTTACCCATCAAATTTACCTCATTTTTCCTCTATTGTTTCTTGACTTTTAACAGTGCATCTCTTAGAATAGACGTAGGGTTCAGAAAACCCATGCTTATTTTTATTGTATGATTCAAGGAGGGACTGAAAATGAAAACTGTACAGATTTCATTAAACTCAATCGACAAAGTAAAATCTTTTGTGAACGAGATCACAAAGTATGACAATGATTTCGATTTAGTATCCGGAAGATACGTTATCGATGCTAAGTCAATCATGGGAATCTTCAGCCTGGATCTTTCCAAGCCGATCGATCTGAACATCCATGCAGACGATAATGTAGATGAGATCCTCGCTGCACTTGATTCTTACATCATCAAATAATTATTGTCCATACAGAAAGCTGTCTCAGTTATGAGGCAGCTTCTTTTTTATTGAGCAGGCCCCGCGGAGCGGATCCTCCGCAGGCGGGCCCGTCTGTTCACTCTCTTACTTTCCGACCGTGATCACTTCTGCAGTCTCCACCGCCGTCTTCACCATCTCATCGATCTTCTCCGTCAGGTTCAGCTCCGACTTCGCGATCCGCTCCACATTCGGTTTTGTCACCGGATGCTTCGCCACGAAGATCGTACAGCAGTCCTCGTAAGGCTGGATGGAAACTTCATACGTGTCGATCTTTTCCGAGATCTCCACGATCTCTTTCTTGTCAAATCCGATCAGCGGACGGTATACCGGCAGGGTGCACACCGCATTGGTCGCCGCCAGGCTCTGCATGGTCTGGCTCGCCACCTGGCCGATGCTCTCGCCTGTGATCAGCCCCAGACATCCGTCCTTCTTCGCGAAATGTTCCGCAATCCGCATCATATATCTGCGCATGATGATCGTCAGCTCGTCATGAGGGCATTTTTCATAGATATATAGCTGGATATCCGTGAAGTTTACAATGTGCAGTTTGATGGGTCCTGCATAAGCAGATACAAGCCTTGCCAGATCCACCACCTTCTCCTTGGCGCGCTCGCTCGTATACGGCGGCGCATGGAAGTAAACCGCCTCGATCTCCACGCCCCGCTTGGCGATCATGTAACCCGCCACCGGACTGTCGATCCCGCCGGAAAGGAGCAGCATGGCGCTGCCGTTCGTTCCGACCGGCATACCGCCCGGTCCCGGGATGATCTCGGAATAGATATATACTTCCTCCCGGATCTCCACATTCAGCCTGACATCCGGGTTGTGCACATCCACGCGCATCTCCGGGTAGGCTTCCAGGACCGCCTCGCCCAGTTCGCAGTTGATCTCCATGGAGTTGAGCGGATACCGCTTGTTCGCGCGTCTCGCCTCCACTTTGAATGTCCTGTTGCCTTCCGGATACATCTGGCCCACATAGGCCACGATGTCTTTGCGGAGTTCACCGATCTCCTGCACCGGTTTGCGCACCACCGGGCAGATCCCCACGATGCCGAACACTTTCTGCAGGCTCTCCGCCGCGCCTTCAAAGTCATACTCGCCGCTACAGTCCACATACACGCGCCCGTGGCATTTATGCACGAGGAATTCGCCGTCCACATCTTTCAGTGCGTAGCGGATCTGTCTGACAAGCGCATCCTCAAACATATACCGGTTCTTGCCCTTGATCCCGATCTCTCCGTATTTGATCAGAAATGAATGAAATCTCATGGTTCTCTCCTTTTATCTCTACCGCGCTAGCGCCTCGTAAATCTCCGAAGCATCGGTATACAATTATATAGTGTTTCCAGTGTATAGTCAATTTCTTCTTTCGTCGTAAACTCCGACATACTGAACCGCAGAGTGGACTCCAGATATTCTCCTGACGCCCCGATGCCCTTAAGCACCCCGCTCACCGCCGGATGATTGGATGCGCAGGCCGAACCCGATGATACGCAGATCCCTTTATCCTCCAGCGCGTGGAGCAGGACTTCACTCCGCACGCCCGCGAATCCGACGCTCACGATATGGGGCGCGCTGTTCTCATCTGTAAAGCCGTGGACCTTCGTGTGTTCAATTTTTGATATTCCCTCCAGGAAACGGGCTTTCAGCTGCCGCATGGTCTCGTTCTTCCGGTCCAGATCCTGATAGATCATTTTCGAGGCAAGGCCGAGTCCCGCGATCCCGGGTACATTCTCTGTTCCGGAGCGGATGTCCTTCTGCTGCCCGCCGCCGAAGACGATCGGCCGGATCTTCACCCGGCTGTCGATATACAGGAAGCCCACCCCTTTCGGGCCGTGGATCTTATGCCCGCTCGCCGTCAGGAGGTCGATCCCCATGCGCTTCGGCCAGATCCGGTACTTCCCGTATCCCTGGACCGCATCCGTGTGGAACAGGATGGACGGTTTGTACTGCTTCACCATGCGTGCCGCTTCCTGCACCGGCTGGACGGTTCCCAGCTCATTATTCACATACATAATGGAAACCAGGATCGTCTCCGGGCAGAGGGCTTCCTTCAGCGCCTCAAGCCGGATCCTTCCGTATTCGTCGACGGGAAGATATGTGACGCGGAATCCTTCCTCTTCTTCCAGATAGCGCATCGTATTCAGGATCGCCGGATGCTCCACCGAAGATGTGATCAGATGGTTCCCGTTCCGGCGGTTGGCGCGGGCGCAGCCGATGAGCGCCAGGTTGTCGCTCTCTGTGCCGCCTGACGTGAAGAAGATCTCTTTTGCATTTACTTTCAGGAGCCGGCTGATTGTCTCTTTCGCCTCCCGGATATAGTGCTCCGCCCGCACGCCTTTGCGGTGCATGGAGGACGGATTGCCGTAGTCCCGGCACATTACGTTATATACCAGTTCCCCCACTTCCGGATAGCACATCGTCGTAGCGGAATTGTCCAAATATACTTCCATATTAACTGCCTTCTCTCAAAACTGTTCTATTTTATAAAATATGACTTTCGCACTCCAGATGATACATCAGGATGGACAGCATTGCAAGCCCGGCCGTCTCCGTCCGGAGGATCCGTTTCCCGAGCGACACCGGAAGCGCGCCCTTCTCGATGGCCTTACGCACTTCCTCTTCCTCGAATCCGCCCTCCGGCCCGATAAAGATGCCGGCAGACTGCCCCGGCCTGATCTTCCTGACTGCCCGGATCATCCCGTCCATCCCTTCTTCCCGCTCATAGGGGATCAGGGTCACGTCAAGATCCGCTGCCATATCAAGCGCCTCATTGAAACTCTTAAGCGGATGGACCTCTGGGATGATCCCCCGGCCGGACTGCTCCGCCGCGCCTTTGGACACCGCCTGCCAGCGTTCCCGCTTCTTTTCCGCTTTCTTCTGATCCAGCCGGACCACTGACCGTTTTGCCGAGAAGGGGACGACCGCATACGCGCCCAGTTCCACTGCTTTCTGTACGATCAGCTCCATCTTATCCCCCTTGGGGAGCCCCTGAAACAGCCAGATCCGGGCCGGAAGCTCCGTATCCGCATCCAGTTCTTTCAGGATGTCCAGCACCGCGGTTTTCCCCTCATAGGACTGGATGCTGCACAGCCAGGTCCTGCCGCACCCGTCGTTGATGCGGACATCTTCCCCCTGCTTCATCCGGAGGACATTTTTCATATGATTGACATCCGGGCCTTCCAGATAAACCCGGCCCTCCCTGATCATGGAAGGGTCTGCAAAAAACTGCTGCATGATCGTTCCTTACTCTTTCTGTAATTACTCCGGCTTTCTGGCCGTCACACAGACCCATTCGCCCTGATATGTGACGCTTAATACTTCCAGGCCCGCCGCTGTCACAGCGTCCACTACCGTCTGTTCCTTGTCGTCAATGATCCCGCTGGTAATGTAGATCCCGCCGGGCTTCATCTGATTTACGACCACCGGGGTCAGTTCCACCAGCACATCCGCCAGGATATTTGCCACGACGATGTCATAGCATGCATATCCGACTTTATCCTGAATGTTCTTATCGTCAATGATATTGCCGATCATGACCTCATACCGGTCTTTTGGGATCCCGTTCACTTCCATATTTTCATAAGTCGCCTCAATAGCGCAGGGATCCAGATCCGTGCCCACGGAATACGCGGCGCCGAACTTGAGCGCAAGCATTCCGAGGATGCCGCTTCCACATCCCACATCCAGAATCTTTGTCTCATCCGTCACGTATTTGCGGATCTGCCGGATGCACAGCTGTGTGGTCTCATGCATGCCGGTCCCGAACGCCGTGCCCGGGTCGATGTGGATCACCATTTTATCGCTGTCTTCGGGTTTTACATCCTCCCAGGAAGGGATGATCAGGATGTCATCCACATAGAACTGGTGGAAGTACTGCTTCCAGTTGTTCACCCAGTCCACATCCTCTGTCTGGGATTCCTCAATGAGGCATTCCCCGACATTCACATAGGAAGACATTTCTTCAAGCTCCCTGCGCACATCCGCCAGGACTTTCTCCCGGTCCGCCTCCGGCTCCAGATAGAAGCTGAGATATGCCACGCCGTCATCCGGCTCTGTCTCCGGCAGGATATCCACAAACATCTGCTCCTTGTCTTTCTGAGTGAGCGGGATCTTGTCCTCGATCTCCACTCCTTCGATGCCAAGATCCGCCAGCATGCTGCTGACGATGTCTTCTGCCTCAGTCGTTGTTTTCAGACGGTACTTATACCATTTCATCATTTACTCTCCTTCCTGAAACCTGGATCACATTTTGAATCCGGTTCATAACCTTCTATATTCATCACATCGCCCGAACGGATCACGCCGCCCCAGATCACTTTCGCGAAGACGCCTTCCCTGGGCATAATGCATTCTCCCATCTCCTGAAATATCCGGCAGCCGTGATGGCACTCCTTGCCGATCTGAGTGATTTCCAGCACCACATCGCCGCAGTCCAGTCTTGTTCCCACCGGAAGCGTGCGGAAATCGATCCCCTCAACGACCAGATTTTCCCCAAACGCACCGTGATCGACCCGGGCGCCTCTCTCCTGAAAAGCCCGGATCTTGTCATAGGATAAAAGGCTTACCTGGCGGTGCCACTTCCCCGCATGGGCATCGCCCTCAATCCCGAAATCCTCTGTAAAAACCGCTTCTTTCACATCTGTCTTCTGCGTGCCCTTTGCCGGGCTTGTGCAGACAGCGATCACTGTTCCCATCTTCATCCTCCGATCTGCGACATATCTCTCGTCTCTAATAGCTGTCCCCCTGATCCGCACGCTTCCCCTTTTCCGGCAAACTGGTGGCAGGCGGGCTTCTCATGGATTGCTTTCAGCATCTCATTTTTCACTTCCTCATCTGCCGCGCCGTTTCTCAGAAGCTGCCTCAGATCCACGCCTGTTTCATACTGAAGGCAGGATTTCAGATAGCCCTCCGACGTCAGACGGACCCGGTTGCATGTACCGCAGAACTGATGAGACAGGGCGTCTATAAACCCGATCCGCCCTTTGAAGCCCGGGAAACGCACGTAGACAGCCGGCCCGTTTCCTCTGTTCTCAGCACACAGACCGGCGCTTCCGAACCGATCTTCCAAAAGACTCCGGATCCGGCTTCCGCTGATCATACCGAAATTCTTTCCCAGGCCGATCGGCATCATTTCAATGAAACGGACATCCAGTTCCCGGTCTTCTGCCAGAGATGCCAACCCGATGATATCTTCCGGCGGCGTCTCCTGCATCGGGACGCAGTTGACTCTGACTCCCAGCCCTGTACAGGACAGCGCCGCCTCAAGACCTGCAAGCGCGTCTTCAAGGCGGCCGCCCCGGGTGATCTTCTCATACCGGTCCGGGTCAGGGCTGTCAATACTGATATTGACCGTATTAAGCCCATTGGAAACTAATTCGTTTATTTTATCCTTTAATAATATACCATTTGTCGTGAGCGTAACCTGTTCAATTCCCGGGATCTTCCGGATCATCCCGAGCAGATCCGGCAGTCCGCGTCGCACCAGCGGTTCCCCTCCGGTCAGCTTGATCCGGCTGATCCCCAGCCCGGCGCCGGTCCTGCAGATCCGGGTGATCTCATCATATGTCAGGATGTTCCGGTGGCTCAGACAGGGAACCCCTTCGGGCGGCATGCAGTACACGCACCGGAGATTGCACCGGTCCGTTACGGACACTCTCATATAGTTAATGGTTCTGCCAAACTGATCTGTCATTGTCCGCACTCCCCGCCGCGCCCGGTCAGGATCACCAGGCCGTGATCCAGTGAGGGCAGGATGGCTTCCAGATTCTCCCGCACCGCCTTCGGGCTGCCCGGCAGATTGATGATCAGCGTCCGTCCACGGATCACGGATACGCCTCTGCTCAGCATGGCCCTCGGCGTGATCTTCATGGACGCCGCCCGCATGGTCTCCGCGATCCCCGGCGCATTCCGGTCCGCCACAGCCATGGTTGCTTCCGGCGTGCAGTCCCGCGGGGCAAATCCGGTCCCGCCGGTTGTAAATACAATATCCATTTTTTCTTCGTCGCAGAGTTTCAGAAGGCACTTTTTAATTTCTTCATGTTCATCCGGAAGCAGGATCATTTCCTGCACGTCGTATCCGGCCGCCCCGATCATCTCACAGACAAGGGGACCGCTTTTGTCTTCCCGCTCCCCGGCATAACCCTTGTCACTAAGGGTTACAACCGCTGCTTTCCATCTGTATTCCGGCATAGTTTCACCGTTATCCTTTCTTTCCCGAACCCGTCCACAGGCCCGCGCTGTTTTCTATAAAAGGTCAAGTTCCCGTTTCTTCTCGTTATATACATTTCCGCTCTTGCCGCCGGTCTTCTTTACGAGGTAGATCTCCCCGATCTCCATCGTCTTATCCATGGCCTTGCACATGTCATAGACTGTAAGCAACGCCACGCTCACGCCGGTCAGCGCTTCCATCTCCACGCCGGTCTTCCCGGTCACTTTTACCGTACACTCACAGTAGATCGCGCACGCATCCGGATCCATGTCAAACTGGATCCTGCAGTTCGTGATCGGCAGAATATGGCACATGGGGATCAGATCCGAAGTACGCTTCGCCCCCATGATCCCGGCTGTGGCCGCAACGCCGAGCACATCGCCCTTGGCGGCCGTACCCGCTTTGATCGCCTGGAACACCTCCCGGTTCACCACGATCCGGCCGGTGGCTGTGGCCTCCCGCTCCGTCTCGGACTTGGCGGTCACATCCACCATAACCGCTTTGCCGTTTTCATCAAAATGCGTAAAACCCATGGTTTTGATCCTTTCTCTGTCTCCATTTGATTTTTATATTGTATGTATTTTATCATACTTTGAAATTTACATCATTTTATTTTCATAATCCTGCATTTCATGAAAAATATTATCTACAAATACCGTATCATCAACAATCCGGTAAATCAAAAAATATCTGTGCGAAAGAAAATTTATCCTGCGGTAACCCTGTTTTCTCAGTTGCTCATTATCACACAGCTTGAGACTCCCGGCAACATTTTTTAACGCTTTGACCGTTGCCTCAAAATCTTCGAGAACATTTCGTGCTGCCTGTTCATTCCTTTTCACTGCAAACAGATATCTGATATACCGGTCCAGGTCTGCCTCTGCTTCTTCTGATACGATTACTTTATATTCCATACTTTTTCCTCATATCTGCAATAACCATCTCTGCCGGCCTGCACTTCCCCTGTGAAACAGACACTCTCGACTTTTCAAGTTTTTCTAAAAACATATCTTCAGTCATAGCAGCATAAGGATTATCTGGAATCCGTTTTATCTCAAACGGGAAACCATTGGTCGCAACAGCCTGTGTTAAAAACATTCGGATTGCAGAAGTCGTATCCGTTCCGAGATCCTTAAACAATTTATCTACCTTATTCTTCAGTTCATCATCAACACGCACCTGAATTGTACTAGACATTTTTCATCCCTCCGTCCTGATATTTTTTATATTATAATGCAGATTCATTGCTCTTTCAATACATTTGTAATCATCTTTCTAAAACCTCTAATACCCTCAACGTCAGACAAAGATCAGGCAGAAATAATATATTCATCATTTTATGAAATATCTGTGAAAACCGCCCCGCCGAAACAGAATGGTCACGATTCACTGATAGGATTTTCACAGAAAAACCGGTCAGCAGCTGACCGGCAAACATGAATGGAGGGATTCTATGTTTCAGATCCTTATTACAGACAATGATAAACATACCCGGCACTATTTAAGCGCGCTCCTTTCTGACGCCGGATACACGCCCTGCTGTGCTTCTTCGGCCGGCGAAGCGCTGAAGCTGATCAAGGAGATCCCGTTCGATCTTCTGATCGTGGACGTTATGATGCCCGGCATGGATGGTTATGAATTCACAAGGCTGCTGCGGGACTGCCGCTATGACCTGCCGATCCTCATGCTTTCCGCCCGGCAGCTTCCGGATAATATCAAGCACGGCTTTCTGGCCGGAACGGACGACTATATGACGAAACCTTTTGACGAGGAAGAACTTCTTCTCCGGATCCGCGCTCTGTTAAGGCGGGCCCGGATCGCGTCTGACCACCGCCTTACGGTCGGGGAAACTGTGCTGGATTATGACGCCCTGACTGTTCAGCGGGATCACCACACGATCACCCTGCCGCCGAAAGAATTCCTGCTTCTCTATAAACTGCTCTCCTATCCGAATAAGATCTTCACCCGGATCCAGCTTCTGGATGATATCTGGGGCCCGGCCACAGAGTCCATGGAGGCGACTGTCAGCGTACATATCAACCGTCTGAGGAACCATTTTGAAAATAATCCGGACTTTCAGATCATCACCATCCGGGGGCTCGGATACAAAGCGCAGATAAGGGTGCAGGATTGAATCCCTGCACCCTTATTCTTTATTCTCCGCTTTCACTGTCCAGGATGACGGAATTGATCGCCTCTTTCAGATCGATCACCGGCGACCGGTCTGTATAGTTCATTTCATCGCCATTCAGGACAGAGATGCAGTGCGAGCCGTCATACTGGTAGAATTCCAGTTCCACGGTCTGATACTCATCCGTGTTGCGGTGGAAGGTAAGCTTCAATTCGGACTTGTTTCCGTTGAGCGCCGGTTCTTCTTCCGGCAGATCGTCTTCTTCATCATCGGCGCTGTCCACTGCCGCTGTAATATTCAGGATCTGATCCAGAACGTCATCGAATTCAACTTCCGCACCATCCAGCGTATATTTATATGCATCGTCCCCGTCTTTTTCAAGATCGACGGTATACACATTTCCGTCAAGTTCCATCTCGATGCTGTCCACTGTATCCCAGTCAAGCAGGATCACTTCATCCGGTTTCAGCTTCTCATAGGATGCATTCACAGCCGCACTGTAGACCTCTTCGCTGATGGTGTACACGATGTTGGAATCCGCAAGTTTGGCATAGTATGCATTATCCGAAGACCCGACCTCGTATTCAAATATCTGATCTTCTGCATCATCTGCCGCCTCCGCATCATCCGAACCGTCTTCCGAGTCATCTGAATCTTCTTCAACCGGTCTGTAGATGATCGTCACCGTAGCTGCCGGATCGGCCAGCCCGTAATATTCAAGCTCCGTATCGTCCGCATAATAATCCACGCAGTCTGTCCATGTAAATTCCGACAGTGCGGCAAATGTATTGCCCGTATCCTCATTATCCAGATTCCGGTATGCATCCCCGTCTTTCAGATAATACAGGTAGGCATCACTGTAGCAGTATCCGGCATTTTCTTTATAAATAATATCCGACGTGTCTTCGTTCACGACTTTGACTTCTGAGATGGACGCCATCTGCGGGATCTCTTCTTTCTGCACACAGTCGAGCAGCGTGTAGGAAATGTCGTCGATGAGTCCGGAGTCCGTCAGGTACACATAGCCGTCGCCGTTGGAAATGTACACTTCCCCATCCGAAAATGTCTCGTCGCCCACCGCGATCTCCCACGTATCGTCCGCCGTTTTGATGGTAATGTTACAGGCCGGGTCGCTCAAGCCGTAGACCCCCAGGCTCTGGACTTCCTCGACTTTTTTATCCGAAATGATGCTGGAAAGATTTTCCGCAATCCCGTCCAGCAGATCCTGATTCACGGCCATCTTCGCGTCCGGCTCATAGGTCCAGGCGCCGTCCTCCCGGGCAAACGCCAGCTGGTCGTCCTCATAGTTCCATGCAAGGTACGTAATGTCCGCACTGTCCACATCCACGATCGTCGTCTCCGTCCCGGTCATCTTCTCCTCAAAGTCGATCCGGGATATCCCGAACGCTCCGGCAACGCAGACCACCAGAATGCCGGTCAGAATCATCAGTTTCCGTTTTCTTCTCATCTGCGTTTCCTCCTTACAACAACTCCGATGCCGACGATCAGATAGATGGCCGGGATCACGCCGATCGTTACAACCTTGATAAGTGAAGCCGAACCTGTGCTGACCGTCAGGTACTCATTTGTCAGGCTCTTGGAGCGGACGGATACGCTGTCGTCCTTCTCGCACATCATTTCCAGTGCGTTGAGCACGAAGTCTTCATTCGCATCTGATGAGTACTGGTTGTACGCCTCGTCAAGCAGGACGGAAGATGCGATCCAGACAAGCTGCATCTGGTTCCCGTCGTCGATATCCTTTGTCGCCAGCGCGGCCAGCGTCAGCGGGCCCTGCGTATCCCCGTCTTCTTTCTCATAAGTCTCGATATTATAACCGTCCGCCTTGAGGAATGAATCCTCCGAGGACGTCAGAAGGGGCGTAACCGTCACATCGCCGTCCGGTTCGGATACATCCAGTGCTTTCGCCACCGGCATGATCACATGATAATTATCGTTGATCAGCGGATCCGTAATGTCGCTGGATCCCATCTCCGGCATCAGGATGACCGGCATGTTGAAGATATAATGGTCTGTGCTTTCTTCCACAACCACGCCTTCAAGAACGGAAATCCCGTAGTACTCTGCAACCGCTTTCAGGTTCGGCAGTTCGTCTTCCGTGTTGGTGCCGCTTAAGATCAGTACTCGTCCGCCGCCTTCCAGGAAGTCGATCAGCATGTCTTTTTCTTCCTCTGAAATATCCGTGGACGGCGCATTAATAAGGATGCACTCCACATCTTCCGGAACCGACTCCCCGTTCAGAAGGGAAAGGCTCTCCGTCTCCAGATTATCTGTCTCGATGGCATCCGCGAAACTCGTCGACAGTTCCGCCTCGCCGTGCCCTTCCAGCACATGGACAACCGGCAGTTCTTCCGTCGTGCAGTAGGAGATCGCCGAAGTGATCAGCTTCTCGCCGGAGAACTCATCCGCACTGGAATACATGGAATAGTAATCTGTGCTGCTGACTTCATACATTTCTTCATAGCTGATATAACGGTACCGGTCCCCGCACTCTACGATGACCGAATTGTTGTAAATCTCTTCATCGGTATAGGCATTGGTGAAATCCGGGTTCAGGTCCGGGTCCTTCTTTTCCACCTTCACCTTGCTGCTGTAATCCTCATAATTGTGGAGCAGCTTTTCCACATATTCATCTTCCTGGCCGGCCGCCACGATCCAGTAGATCGTAATGTCATCCTCCAGAGAACTTAACATGACCTTGGACTGGCTGGAGATGGAATATAGCTGATTGGCCGTCAGGTCCGCCTGGGCGTAGCTGTCCGGCAGGAAGCTGAGCGCGAAATTGACGGTGATCAGAATCGCCAGCACCACGGCCGTCAGGATAAAGCTGTAGCTTCCGACCCTGCTGGAGCGCGTCCCGAACTGGGACCGGATCTCCGCCATATATTTTTTGAATCGTTCTTTCATCAGTTATATCTCCTTTTCTCAAGTGACTGGACTGTTAAAAACAGGAAAAATACGATCACACTGATAAAGTACACCACATGGGTGTAGTCAAACACGCCGTCCACGAACTCATAGAACCGTTCATAGACAGAGAGTTTCTCCAGTATGGCCGGGAACAGTCCTTCAAACCAGTCGCTGTTATAGATATATGCGGCAACCGTCGCCACCATGGCCACGCCGCCGAGTCCTTCCGCCAGAAGGTCATTTCCGGTCATATGCCGGACCAGAAGGGCCAGGAGCACTTCAATGACAAGCAGCGCCACAAAAGAACCGTAGGCCGACGACAGGGCATATTCCGCCAGCGTGACCATGTAGTAGTTCAGGACCATCGCCGCGAAGCAGATCCCCGCCGCCATCGGCTGGGACTCCGTGATCGAGGAGATAAAGATCCCGATGGACAGAAGCGCCGCCGTCAGCATGATGTAGCCGAACAGCGCGCCGAAGGCCGTCGGGAGATACAGGTTCCCGTAATTCTTCAGGATAACCGGATAAACGGACACGATGACCAGCGGGATCACCGACGTCACGAATACAGCCAGGAACTTTCCGACCACTACCTGTGTCGTTGAGATCGGCAGGGAGTAGAGCAGCTGGTCTGTCTTCTGCTTCTTCTCCTCCGCGATGATCCGCATGGTAATGATCGGGATCATGATCAGCAGCGCGAAAGACGCCCCCGCAAGAGCATACTCGAAGTTCGCGTAGCCGACGCTCAGGTTGTAGTACATCATATAGATCGCAACCGCCAGCAGGGAGAACATCCCGTACACATAGGCGGTGAGACTTGAAAACATCATGCGCAGTTCATGTCGGAATACCGCGGTCATGGCTCATCCCCCTCTCTCTTCTCCTCATCCGGATCCTCATCGCCCGGATCATCCTCATCCGTTTCTTCTCCCGGCGTTTCTTCGTCAGGCTCTACTTCTTCCCAGTCCGGCTCTTCATCCGGGTCCTCGTCCGGATCCTCATGGGTCTCCGGTTCGGCGTGGGTCAGCTCGATAAAGATCTCCTCCAGATTGGCCTTTACTTTATCATTCTTCAGCACCGCCCGGTCGATGGCCGCGAATTTCCTGGAAAGGAGCTTCCGGATCTCCAGTTCTCTGTCCGGAACCGTGGTGATCAGCACTTTCAGAAGTCCGTCTTCCTCAGAATACTCCGCGTTCTCGATGCCTTCGATCTGGCCGAGCACGCCTTCGCTCTCTTCTTTTGTCGCATCGGTCTGGATCTCCAGCATTACTTTCGGCTGGAGCTGCTTCTCCAGATTTTCGGTCGTATCATATGCGATCAGCTTCCCGTTCGCGATAATGATGATCTCATCGCACATCTGCTGGACCTCCGACAGGATGTGGCTGCTCAGGATAACCGTGTGCCGTTTCCCGAGGTTCTTGATCAGATCGCGGATCTCCACCACCTGGATCGGGTCGAGTCCCACGGTGGGCTCATCGAGGATGATGACCTTCGGACTGCCCAGGAGCGTCTGGGCGATCCCGACGCGCTGCTTATATCCTTTGGACAGATTTTTAATGAGCCGGTCCGCCACATCGCTGATCTGGGTCTCTTTCATGACCCGCTCCACCTCATCCGCCAGTCGCTCCCGCGGCACCTTCTTCGCCTCCGCGATAAACCTCAGATACTCCCGCGGCGTCTCCTCCAGATAGAGGGGCGGCTGCTCCGGCAGGTAGCCGATCAGCTTCTTCGCTTCCATGGGATGCTCGAAGATGTCGTATCCGCCGATGGTCACCGTGCCTGACGTGGCCGAGAGACAGCCCGTCATAATGTTCATGGTCGTTGATTTTCCGGCGCCGTTCGGCCCGCAGAACCCGCAGACCGTGCCGTCCTTGACGGAGAAACTGATATTGTCCACAGCCTTGTGGTCGCCGTAAAATTTAGTCAGATTATTGACTTCTATCATTTCCTTCTCCTTCCTGAAAAGTTATTTCCAGCAGATATTTTATGACGGTTATTTAAACTGAATTTAAACTTTGAGGGAGTTTCACAGTATTTTCATAAAAAAACCAGCCCTGTAAGCTTTTGCTTACCGGCTGGTCTTTTGTCTCAGGCGCACGTCTGAGCTGTTGATTCAAACTGGCTGTTATATAATTCTGCGTAGAACCCGTTCCGGGCGAGGAGTTCTTCATGTCTGCCCTGCTCGACGATGTCGCCGTCCTTCATGACGAGGATCAGGTCCGCGTCGCGGATAGTGGAGAGCCGATGGGCGATGATGAAGCTGGTCCTTCCTTTCATCAGGTTATCCATGGCTTTCTGGATAAGCACCTCTGTCCTTGTATCCACGGAGCTGGTTGCTTCATCGAGGATCAGGATCTTCGGATCCGCCAGGATGGCCCGGGCAATCGTAAGGAGCTGTTTCTGGCCCTGGGATACATTGCTGGCCTCTTCGTTCAGTTCCATCTGGTAGCCGCCCGGCAGGGTCTGTACGAACCGGTGGACGTGGGCCGCCTTTGCCGCCCGGATCACGTCTTCGTCCGAAGCGTCAAGCTTTCCGTACCGTATGTTTTCCATGATGGTACCGTGGAACAGCCAGGTGTCCTGCAGCACCATGCCGAACATTTCCCGAAGTTCACTCCGGTTGAAATCCCGGACGTCATGGCCGTCGATGCGGATGGCGCCGCTGTTCACGTCATAGAAGCGCATGAGCAGCTTGATCATGGTCGTCTTGCCGGCGCCGGTCGGACCGACGATGGCGATCTTCTGGCCTTCCTCCACTTTCGCGGAGAAGTCATTGATGATCGTCTTGTAGGCATTGTATCCGAAATTCACATGGTCAAATTCCACATTTCCGCGAAGTCCTTCCACAGACACCGGATCCGGCACGGTCTGATCCTCTTCCTTTTCATCCAGGAATTCAAAGACGCGCTCGGAAGCCGCCGCCGTGAGCTGCAGCATGTTGGTAACCTGGGCCACCTGCTGGATCGGCTGGGTGAAGTTGCGCACATACTGGATAAAGGACTGGATATCCCCCACTTCAATAGTCTTCCGGATCGCCAGAAAGCCGCCAAGGATCGCCACGCCTACATATCCGAGATTTCCGACAAACTGCATGACCGGCATCATCATGCCCGAGAAGAACTGGGATTTCCATGCCGAGTCATAGAGTTTATCATTCGTCTCGTTGAATTCCCGGATCACATCTTCCTCTTTATTGAAAGCTTTGATGATGTTATGGCCGCTGTAGATCTCTTCCACCTGCCCGTTTACATTTCCAAGATACGCCTGCTGCCCGCGGAAATACCGCTGGGAGTGCTTCATCACGAAAGAGATCAGCAGGATGGACACCGGCAGGATCAGAAGCGCCACCAGCGTCATCAGCGGGCTGATGGACAGCATCATGACCAGCACGCCGATCAGCGTGGTCACAGAGGTGATCATCTGGGTCGCGCTCTGATTGAGGCTCTGCCCCAGCGTATCCACGTCGTTGGTCACCCGGGAGAGCACTTCACCCACGGGCTTCGTGTCAAAATAATTCATCGGCATGCGGTTGATCTTCTCCGAAATCTCTTTGCGCAGCCGGTAGGTTGTCTTCTGGGACACCCCGGTCATGATGATCCCCTGGATAAACGTACACAGGGCGCTTATGAGATACAGGCCCAGCGTGAGCAGAAGGATCTGTCCGACCCGGCCGAAATCGATGCCGCTTCCGCCGGACACCTTGCTTACCAGGCCGTTGAAAATCTCGGTAGTCGCCTTTCCGAGTATCTTCGGCCCTACGATATTGAAAATGGTTCCGCAGACGGCAAACACCGCCACGAACAGCATATGGACCTTAAAAGCGCTCATATACCGGATCAGTTTTCGGATCGTCCCTTTGAAATCTTTGGCCTTCTCTGTGCCGGCATGTCTTCCGTGCATTCCTCTAGGCATGTGCAGCCGCCTCCTTTCCTGTCTGTAATTCCGCTTCCGAGAGCTGGGACGCGGCGATCTGCCGGTAGACCTCGCAGTTCTCCAGCAGCTCCCGGTGGGTGCCGGTGCCGGCGATCCGCCCGTCATCCAGCACGATGATCTGCTCCGCATTCATGATCGTACTGATCCGCTGCGCCACGATCAGCACTGTGCTCTCTTTCGTTTTCTGACGGAGCGCCTTCCGGAGCGTCACATCCGTCTTAAAGTCAAGAGCTGAGAAACTGTCGTCGAAGATAAATACTTCCGGGTGCTTCGCAATGGCTCTGGCGATGGACAGCCGCTGCTTCTGCCCGCCGGATACATTGGAGCCGCCCTGGGCGATTGGGCTCTGATACCGGTCCTTCTTGCCCTCGATGAACTCTTCCGCCTGGGCGATCCGGGCCGCCTCAACCATCTCCGCCTCGCCGCCGTCCGGATTGCCGAACAGGATATTCGAAGCAATGTCGCCTGAGAAAAGCACGCCCTTCTGGGGAACATAGCCCAGCTTCTCCCGCAGTTCGTGCTGGGGAACATTCCGGATGTCCGCGCCGTCCAGCGTAATGCTGCCCGCCGTCACGTCATAGAAACGGGGAACCAGATTGACCAGCGTGGACTTGCCGCTTCCGGTGCTTCCGATGATGGCCGTCGTCTCACCCGGCTTCGCCGTAAATGTAATGTCCTCCAGGACATTTTCGTCCGCCCCCGGATACCGGAACGACACATGATCAAACCGGAGGATCCCTTTTTCATTTTCAGCAAAATGCTCCGCCCAGTCCGGATCCTTGATGGCGGTCCGACTTGCAAGCACTTCTTCCACACGGTCGGCCGCAACCGCCGCACGGGGCAGCATGATGGACAGCATGCACAGCATCAGGAAGCCCATGATGATCTGCATCGTATACTGGATAAAGGCCATCATATCCCCCACCTGCATCTGGCCGTTGTCGATGCCGTGGGCGCCGTTCCACATGATCAGCACGGAGACGCCGTTCATGATCAGCATCATGACCGGCATCATGAAGGTCATGGCCCGGTTGACGAACAGGTTCGTCCTTGTCAGATCCCGGTTGGCCCGGTCAAAGCGCTCCTCTTCATGCTTCTGCGTACTGAAGGCGCGGATCACCGGCAGGCCGGTCAGGATCTCGCGCATCACAAGGTTCACCCGGTCCACCAGG
Source organism: Candidatus Mediterraneibacter quadrami (assembly GCA_019120575.1). Classification (GTDB taxonomy): domain Bacteria; phylum Bacillota; class Clostridia; order Lachnospirales; family Lachnospiraceae; genus Mediterraneibacter; species Mediterraneibacter quadrami. The sequence continues at coordinate 1,967 of DWUU01000004.1, read as the reverse complement.
GACTGCATGATGCGGAACTTCGGCATGGCCACCAGGAATAAAAGCAGGATGACCAGCCCGATCAGCACCACCGCCAGGCCGATGATCCAGGACATGGACACATTGGTCTGGAATACCTGGATCACGCCGCCGATGGCCAGGATCGGCGCGTAGAGCACGATCCGCAGAAGCATCACGATGATCAGCTGGATCTGCTGGATATCGTTGGTACTCCGTGTGATCAGAGACGCGGTTGAAAAATGATCAAACTCATTGTTGGAAAATCCGACCACCTTCCGGAAGACTCTTCCTCTCAGATCCCGGCCCGTGGCGGCACCCACCCGGGACGCCATGAATCCCACCAGGACGCTGGCCGCCATCCCGAGGAGCGCAAGGCCGGCCATCTTCCCGCCGGTCGTCACCAGGTAGCGGATCTGAAGTCCGTCCATATCGATCCCCAGATTCTTATAGGCGGATCCCACATAGCTTACCGCCGCCTGATCGAGGATCGTATCCGGCAGCTTTCCCGTCATCTCCTCCATGCCGAAAATAAGTGTCTCCCGCTGTTCTTCCGGCATCGTCTGAAGGAGATCGAATACGGTCATATCATCCGAAGCCATGCCTTCCGGCAGCGCAGCCTTCAGCTGCTCTTCGATCTGCGCGGTCATCTCGCTTCCGGACTCGAATCCGGCGGTCAGCATCATCGGGCCCGCCAGCACATCCCGGAGTTCTGTCATGTCTTCATCGGTCATGCCCGCTTTCATCACATAAGCCGGCACATCATAGGTATTGTCATCTTCCGTATAACTGTCAAGAACCGTCTGCTGTTCATCCGACGGGACAAACAGAAGCAGCCGGTCCATCTCTTTCACGGAGATCTGTTCCGGCACCTGGTCCTCCACGCCGCCCTGCTGGATGCCCACATTGACGATGTCCGACGTGTAGGCCGGCAACGACAGATCACAGTACGCCTGGATAAACAGCACGGCGATGATCAGAAGGAGCGCCTTCCAGTGCTCCGCCGCATACTTAAATAAATTCTTCATAGCAAGTCATTCCTCTCTGTAAATCTATTTCCGGTCCAGATTGTCGCTGATCTGAAGGAGCAACCGCTTCAGGAGCGCGACCTCCTCCCCGGTCATATTGCAGAACATCAGCTCTTCCATCTGCTGCGCCACCGTCCGGACGCCCTGGATACAGGATTTTCCTTTCTCTGTCAGAGACAGACGCATCACCCGCTGATCTTTCGGATCCGGATGGCGGGTCAGATATCCGTCCCGCTCCATCTTCTGGATCGAAGCGGTGATGGAAGGCGGCGTCACATTGAGCCTTGCCGCCAGTTCCTTCTGGGACATGGAATCACTCTGATGCAGGGTAAAAAGAATGCCCGCCTGACTTTTATTCAGGTCAAACTCCTGATACATCTCCTGTGCCCGGTTCATCATCTTGTGCATAACGATCCCCATCATCCCGATCGCTGGGATCTCATCACGGCAGTGATTCATGGCAACTCCTCCTTATAGTCCATATTAATTAGTTAGCAAACTAAACGACAGTTTAGTACTGTTCCACAATTCTGTCAACGGATTACAGGGTGATTTCACATTTATTTTATACTTTTTTCACAAAATCAGAATAACTGAAAGGAGCCGACACACTGATTTAGTGTGCCGGCTCCCTTGCCTGACAGTTCTAATGACATTATTTTACTCACTCTATCTCCCGGCGTATTTTTTCAATCTCTTCCTCACTTAATTCGGAACGATCAGGAGCTGCATGGGGATCGGATCCCCTTTCAGATAATAAATCCCTCCGCCCTGATATTCGGTATTGATCCCACGCGCATGTTCTAAGTGACGGAGCAGATTCCGCGGATAATGACTGCACACAAACGTAAGCGTTAATTCCTGCGGATCAATCTCCTTTATCTGGTCCGTATTGGATTGATAGATACAGGCATAGCCGTAAACTTTATAAAAATCATTGAT
>DWUU01000030.1 GCA_019120575.1 Candidatus Mediterraneibacter quadrami | reverse complement strand
GCGCGGCAGATGATCGGAACCATTCTCATCTCACCTGACGGAAGTCTCAGTGTTGCATATTTTCCTTCTTTAGCCATGAGCTGTGCGCTGTTTCCGGCAGAACGTACAAGCTGTCCGCCTTTTCCAGGATAGAGCTCGATGTTGTGGATCTGTGTACCAACCGGAATCTCAGAAAGCGGCAGGCAGTTTCCTACGTGTACCTCAGCCTCCGGTCCGTTCATAACGGTCATGCCGTCTGTCAGTCCTTCAGGAGCAAGAATGTATGCCTTCTCGCCGTCTGCGTAGCAGATCAGTGCGATGTTGGCGCTTCTGTTCGGATCGTACTCGATACCGATTACAGTTGCCGGAATTCCGTCTTTTCTTCTCTTGAAGTCTACGATTCTATATTTCTTCTTAGCTCCGCCTCCGCGATGTCTTACAGTGATCTTACCCTGCGCGTTGCGGCCTGCTTTTCTTTTCTTGGAATCCAGGAGGGATTTCTCAGGAGTTGTCTTCGTGATCTCAGAGAAATCAGAACCTGTCATCTGTCTTCTGGAAGGTGTATATGGGTTATAAGTTTTGATTCCCATTACTTTCTCTCCTTTCGTTTGCTCTAATTATTCGTTTCACGGAATTGCACCGTATATCCGGGATAAACAGAGTGAGGATGATTTCAGATAAGACTGCCATGCCTGCATGAGCAGGATTTTATGAAATTATCCGAGCGTGTAACGCGACCGAGAGGCGTTTGCCTCGAGGGTGCTCTGTTTATCGGTTACTATTTCAGCAATCGGCTTACAGTCCTTCGAACAGTTCGATATCCTTGCTGTCCTCTGTAAGCTGTACGATCGCTTTCTTTGTCTTTGCTGTCTTTCCGAATGTCATGCCGCGTCTCTTGTTCTTTCCGTCAAGGTTCATGGTGTTGACACTCTTTACTTTTGTTCCTTCGAACATTTTCTCAACAGCCTCTTTGATCTGATTCTTTGTAGCGTCTGTGTGTACAAGGAATGTATATTTCTTGTCAGCCATCAGATCCATGCTCTTCTCTGTGATGACCGGTTTAAGGATTACATCATAATACTGAACGTTTGCCATTATGCGTACACCTCCTCGATTGCAGCAACAGCAGCTTTCGTTGCGATAACTGTGTTGTATTTCAGGACGTCATATACATTGATCGTGTTTGTGCGTGCTGTCTTGACATCCGGGATGTTCTTAGCAGAGATCTCAGCGTTTGTGTTGCCGTCTTCCAGTACAACAAGCGCTTTGTTTACGTTCAGGTTGTTCAGAACGTTCTGGAAGTTCTTTGTCTTGATCTCGTCGAATTTCAGTTCATCAACTACGATGAATTTGTTCTCTTCCACTCTGGAAGTAAGTGCGGATTTGAGAGCGGCTCTCTTCTCTTTCTTGTTCATCTTGAAGGAGTAGTCTCTCGGAACCGGAGCGAATACTACGCCGCCGCCTGTCCACTGCGGAGCTCTTGTTGAACCCTGTCTTGCGTGGCCTGTTCCTTTCTGTCTCCACGGTTTTCTTCCGCCGCCGGAAACTTCAGAACGTGTCTTGGCTTTCTGTGTTCCCTGACGATTGTTTGCAAGCTGATTTACGACTGCCATGTGCACCAGGTGCTCGTTTACCTCAACACCGAATACAGCATCATTCAGTTCGATGGTATCAACTTCTTTACCTTCGATATTGTAAACAGATACTTTTGCCATCTGTGTGTTCCTCCTTTCTTATTGTCACCCTTATAAGCTCTTAACGGATTCTTTGATCGTTACGAGGCATTTCTTCGGTCCCGGTACAGAACCTTTTACAAGGAGAAGGTTGTTCTCAGCGTCAACTCTTACAACCTCGAGATTCTGAACTGTGATCTTCTTGTTACCCATCTGTCCAGGCATCTTCTTGCCTTTGAATACCTTGCTCGGATCAGATGCAGCACCGTTGGAACCGGCGTGACGATGGAACTTGGAACCGTGTGTCATAGGTCCTCTGCTCTGTCCGTGGCGCTTGATTGCACCCTGGAAGCCTTTACCTTTGGAGATTGCCGTTGCATCGATGTGATCGCCTTCCGCGAAGATGTCAGCCTTGATCTCCTGAGCCAGAGCATATTCCTCTGCGTTGTCAAATCTGAACTCTTTTACATATCTCTTTCCGGATACGCCTGCTTTGTCGAAGTGGCCTTTCTCAGCTTTTGTCACACCGTTTCTGTGTGCGACCGCTTTCTTGCCGCTGCCGTCTTTTGTGACGATCTTCTCTTTCTTGTCAACAAAACCAACCTGTACAGCGCTGTAGCCGTCGTTCTCGACTGTCTTGACCTGTGTTACCACACACGGTCCCGCCTGCAGAACAGTTACCGGAATCAGTACTCCGTCTTCAGCATTGAAGATCTGAGTCATTCCAACTTTTGTAGCCAAAATAGCTTTCTTCATTATTATTACCTCCTGTGATTTACAGCGGAGCGCTTATGCGCTCATCCTAAATTTTAGGACGTTACTGTCTGATGTTGCTGTCCTTCTTATTTGGACTTCATTTTGATATCAATGTACACACCTGCCGGCATTTCCAGTCTGGAAAGCGCGTCAACCGTTTTCTGGGTCGGTGTGATGATATCGATCAGTCTTTTATGAGTTCTCTGCTCGAACTGCTCTCTGGAGTCTTTGTACTTGTGTACCGCTCTCAGGATTGTCACTACCTCTTTCTTAGTCGGCAGCGGCACCGGTCCGCTCACCTGTGAACCGTTCTTTTTTACAGTTTCGATGATTTTCTTTGCGGATGCATCAACCAGCTGGTGATCATACGCCTTCAGTGTGATTCTCATTACTTGACTTGCCATAAAAAAAGTCGCCTCCTTTTCGTACTTGTAACTCAGTACGACAAGCGGTGACTGTACACTCTCCCGTGTGTGTCGTGAGAAACATACACGGCGCTCCTGTTCCTTCAACTCGTGCCGCAGCGCTGTTTCTGCGGGAAAAACAGGATACTGTTGTGATTCGTACAGTGACTTGTCGCCAGTTTCTTAACTTGACATTCGCTCCACGGAAAACCCGCCGTTGCTTATTTCTTTGCTCAGGCGGCAACCTCACGCTTCATCGCTATCATGTCACAGCCCTATTAGTATATAAGATGGGGAAATTTATTTCAAGAGATTTTTAAGAAATATTGTATTTTTTTAAGTACAATCTGATTTTTTTCAGATTCTCAAAGACAGATCAAAAAATACGGGCCGGCCGGACCGGCTCAGGTCAGCATTTTTGCTTTCTCGGCCGGCCCGTTCGGCCGGATTTAACATTTCTGGCTTTCAGGCCGTGCATTTTTACCGCTCCATTCGGCTCAGATTGATATTTCCGTTCTCTGAGCCGAACAAATTGCCCGCTTTGTTCGGCTTAGACTGTCATTTCTTCTTCCCAGGCCGAACAGAAAAGCTTGTTTGTTCGGCCTGGATGGACGTTTTTATTATCCGGGCCGAACAGGCCCGTCATTTTGTTCGGCCTGGATCCATATTTTCGCCTGTCCGGCCGAACCAGGCTGTTATCCTCATGCCGGGCATGCGAATCCGGGGTCCGCCGGAATTGTATCCGCCACACCATTCATCAACACGTGATTACAGCCTCTCGCTGCTCTCGTTCATGAACTTGTACTCCGCCACCGACCGGTCAAAGCCTTTGATGTGTCTGTAGAGCCACTCGATCACATTTTTGTTGACCTGCTCCACGAATGCATCCGACGGCCCTTCTTCTTCCTCCAGCATGTTGTACAGGTCTTTTACGACCTGGCGGAGCTTGTCGTGCTCTTTTTTATGCTCTGTGATGGCCGGATAACCGATGGACTCCTGCAGCTTCTCTTCTTCCCCGAAGTGGAACTCCGTGTAGTCCGCAAGATAATCCAGCGTCTTTACAGCCACGACTTTGTCTTTGCTTGTCTCGCAGCTGTCAAGAAGTTTATTGATCTTGTCGATCAGCTCCCGGTGCTGTGAATCGATCATCTCATTTCCTGTTACAAGACTGTCGTCAAATTCTGCTCTCATGTTCAGCTGTACCTCCTGTTATTTCATATTTAATATGTATCTTCCTGATATAACATTCAAGCCGTGACCGGCTCTTTACTTATTATACATCATATCCCGCCGTTTTTGAACCGCAGGATCATCTCGTTCGTCAGACTTTCCTGCGATACCGGCTCCGGGATCGCTTCCCGGCTGAACCATTCGGCCACGGCCAGCTCATTTTCATCGAGCCGGATCGCATCGCTTCCGTCCAGGTCGCAGTAGAACCCCAGCAGCAGCGTATCGGTAAACGCCCAGGGCTGACTTTTGTAATACCGGATATTTTTCACTTTCAGGCCGACCTCTTCCATAACCTCCCGGGCGACCGTCTGTTCCACAGTCTCCCCGATCTCCGTAAAGCCGGCGATCAGCGCATAGTTCTTATACGCCCTTCCGGCGTACTTGGACATAAGGAGCCGGTCGCCGTCCGTCACGCCCACGATCACCGCCGGGCAGATCTTCGGATACTCCATATTGCCGCAGGCCCCGCATCGCATCATCCGCTCTTTTGCCGACGGCTTCATCAGACTTCCGCACCGGCCGCAGTACCGCCGGTTCTTATACCAGTTGTAGAGCTGATATCCGGTGATCCCGGCGAAGGCCCGGTGCCGCGGCACCGCCCTCCGGAATATTTCCGTATTCTCCATCGTAAATTCCGACAGCGGTTCCCGGTTTATCTCCCGGACGAGGTAGTACCGGTCTTCATTTACAGAAAAAAGATAGACCGCATCCGCGTAAATGTCGTCATTCAGCCGCTCCAGTTCCCGGAATCTGGGAAATCCGATCTCCTCTTCCGTCCGCTTTGCAAGCACCGCGTGGTCTTCATAATACATAGCGAAACTGTCCGGGGACGGCGGTGCCGGATGATACTGGTTGTCAAGATGATACGGTTCGATATCCTGGATCATGATCCGTTCCTCCTACAGATTCCTTACTTTAAAGTCCCGCTGCGCCTCGCGCTTCTGGTCCTTCTTCGCGATATCCGCCCGCTTGTCGTAGAGTTTCTTTCCTTTCGCAAGTCCGATCTCCACTTTCACGAGGCTTCCGCTGAAATACACCTGCAACGGGACCACCGTGATCCCCTGTTCCTTCATCTTCCCGAATATTTTCAGGATCTCTTTCTTATGCAGGAGCAGTTTACGGACGCGGAGCGGATCTTTATTGAAAATATTGCCCTTCTCGTAGGGAGAAATGTGCATGCCGTAAATGTACATCTCACCGTCCTCCACACGGATAAACGCCTCTTTGATGCTGCATTTTCCCATGCGGAGCGACTTCACTTCCGTCCCGTGAAGAACGATCCCCGCTTCATATTTTTCAAGGATGAAATAATCGTGGTATGCTTTTTTATTGTTGGCAACCAGTTTTCTCTCTGTAACCGCCATCTTTATTCCTCCTCTGAGATCAGATCAAAATTCACTGTCCGCTGCAGCTTGTCCGCACCGGACACACGCACCCGGACCGTCTGCCCGAGCTTAAAGGTCCGGCCGGTATGCACGCCCGTCAGTTCATACGTCTCTTCCAGGAACTCATAGTGGTCGTCGCGCATATCCGCCACATGGACCAGGCCTTCCACCGTGTTCGGAAGTTCAACATAGATGCCCCATTTCGTCACGCCGGAGATCACACCTTCATATTCTTCGCCGATCCGGTCGCGCATATATTCCGCTTTCTTCATTTTGACCACTTCACGCTCAGCCTCATCCGCCCGGCGCTCCCGGTCGCTGCACCGGGCCGCCACCTTCGGAAGGATCTCCTCATAATGGGCGCTCCGCTCCCCGTTCATCCGTCCCCGCAGATGTTCTTTGATGATCCGGTGGATCTGCAGGTCCGGATACCGTCGGATGGGCGATGTGAAATGGGTATAATACCGGGCCGCCAGCCCGAAATGTCCCGTATTTTCCGTCGTATATTTCGCCTGCTTCATGGCCCTCAGGACAAGCCGGCTGATCATGGCTTCACAGGGCGTCCCCTCGATCCGGTCCAGAAGCTTCTGCACTTCCTTCGGCTTCACTTCATTCCGGATGTGGAGATGATAGCCGAAATTATTGATAAATGCAGAGAGCTGGCGGATCTTCTCATTGTCCGGCACATCGTGCGTCCGGTAAAGGAATGGGATCTCCAGCCAGAAATACGCCTCCGCCACCGTCTCATTTGCCATCAGCATAAAATCTTCAATGATCTTCGAGGCGTCATTGCGTTCATAGGGCTTCACCTCGACCGGGCGCCCCAGTTCATCAAGCGTGATCTTCGTCTCCGGGAAATCAAAATTCACGGATCCTCGCCGTCCCCTGCGCTCCCGGATCTTGTCTGCAAGCTCCTTCATCAGGCAGAGCATGGGCACGTACTCTGCATAGTCCGGATATTCTATGCAGTCTTCCCTCTCCGTCTCAGCCGCAAGCACCGCCGCCACGCCGTTGTAACTCATCCGTTTGTCCACGCGGATCACCGTCTCCGCGATCTCATGTTCAATGATCTCGCCCCGGGGATCGATCGTCATAATGCAGGAAAGGGCCAGCCGGTCCTCCCCGGCGTTCAGGGAGCAGATCCCGTTTGACAGTTTATGGGGGAGCATCGGGATCACCCGGTCTGCAAGATATACGCTGGTTCCCCTCTCCAGCGCCTCCCGGTCAAGGGCGCTGCCTTCCTGAACATAATTTGCCACGTCGGCGATGTGCACGCCGAGCCGGTAGTTCTCCCCTTCTTTCGTCAGGGAAACGGCATCATCCAGGTCTTTCGCATCCTCGCCGTCGATGGTCACCATGGTCCAGCTCCGGAGATCTTTCCTCCCCGCGCAGTCCGCTTCGCTCACTTCTTTCCCCACACGGACCGCCTGGTTGAGGACCCGCTCCGGGAATTCCGTGGGGATCCCCATGTCCATAACGATGGACAGAATGTCTGTCCCCGGGTCATTTACATGGCCGATGATCTCCGCCACCTCGCCCTCCGGCTTCATGTGCGCCTCGCCATAGGAGGTCAGCTCCACCACCACTTTATGCCCGGTCATGGCGCCCTTTTCTTTCCCCGCAGGGATATAGATATCATTCACATACCGCTGGTCATCCGGCCGGACGAACCCGAACCCCTTGCTCCGCTCATAGAGGCCGACGATCCGCACGATATTGTGAGAGAGGACCCGGACGATCTTCCCCTCTTTTCTCCGGCCCGCCGGCGTCCCTGTGATAATGTATTCCACCTCATCCCCGTGGAACGCACCGCAGAGATTTTCCTCGGAAATATATACATCCCCGCTCTCATCCTCCGGGCGGACAAAGCCGAAGCCCCGTGCATTGGCCTGGAAAACGCCTTTCAGCCGGACTGCCTCTCCCCTGCTGTACTTCCCTCTTTTGGACAGGGTGATCTTCCCGTCGTCCACGAGCGCGTCAAGCACCGCCTTCAGGTCATCCCGCTGCTCACGGGGGATCTGGAGCACTGCCGCAATCTCCCTGATCTTCATCGGGACGTACAGATCGTCACTGATGAAATCCAGCATCACTTTTTTCCGTTTTTCAAATGTCTGATCCACAGCGGCACCTCCTTTTCATACGCCGAGAAAAATATAAGCACTCTATATCCGCATAGAGTGCTTACATGTATTATCTTCTGAAATAGTGCATCTGATACTAATTTAAAACACCAAGGTTCAGGACTACAGCCAGTACGATAAAGAGTACGGCCACAACCCGCGTCACCTTTACAAGCGTTCCCTCCATGGAACGGCCCTTGTTGTGTCCCCAGTATGAATCAGCCGCGCCGCTTATCGTTCCAAGTCCGGCGGACTTTCCTTCCTGCAAAAGAATAATTGCAGCCAGTGCAATGCAGTCTATAACAAAGATGATCGTCAATACTGTCTTTAAGATATCCATCTCTACACCTCCTGCGGATAAACCACGATTATTCTATCACAGTCGGTCAGCCTTTGCAAGACACTTTACAGAATCCCGAAGATTTTCTCACGGAAAGCCGCATAGATCGTGTCGTAATCCGAATACTGAATGTCGCTGTCCTTGAACCGCCTGCTCCACTCATCGCGTATCCGGTCCGCAATCAACCGGGCATCCTCGTGTTCCGTCAGAAGGATCGCCGGAAAGACATAATAGATCATAAAGAAATTCAGATCAAGCTGAATCACGCCGTCGACTCTGCCTTTCTTCGGAGATGTGAACTTCTTCTCCACACTGTCGGCAAAAACAGATGCGATCTCCTCCGCTTTCTTCTCCTTATCCTCCGCTCCGGCAGTCTGCGCCGTCATTTCATGAAAATAATGGCCGTATCTGTTGAGAAACCCGTCCATGTTTTCTTTATAGTTTTTCTTTTTGAGCTTCTTCATCATCGGCTTCATATCATCAAAAATCATTTCAATATGATCCAGCATATCTCATCCTCCGTCTCTTCTTATTCTGCAGTCATATTTCCGGCTGTCAGTCCGTAACCACGCCTTTCTGAAGCATGATATTCGCGTAAAGCGCCGACTCGCCTGTGGCGATGATCGCATAAGCGGTCTTTGCCTCATCATAAAATGCAAAGCGCTCGATATTTCCTACAGCGGCAGCCCCTCTCTCATCGTATTTTGCGATGATCTCTTTGTATGTATCCCAGATCGGCGTCTCCACTGTGTCGCCGGGCATAACTTCCATCAGGTTTACCGGGTGTTCTACATATGTATCCAGCGGGAATACCTGCAGGATCGCATCAAGCAGTTCCGGTACGCCGTGTCCGTCGCAGCGGATCACGATGGCGTCTTTGCCCATGGATTCCGCCGGGAAGTTTCCGTCGGAGATGACCAGCCTGTCGCTGTGTCCCATCTCAGACAATACCATCAGAAGTTCAGGTGATAAGATTTTCGGAATTCCTTTTAACATAACTCGTGTCCTCCTTACATTGTTTACTGATATATAGATTATAATATTTTTTCTTTAAAAAAGGAACCGGGAATATCCCGATTCCTTTTTATTTCAGATCAACTGCATAATATCAGTCAATCTATATGCACGTAATTTGTAACCGATACGGATTAGTCGTAAAGGTTCGGAGCGATTGTGTCTTCTTCCATGTTGGAAGCGTCGTACCAGTAGCTGTCTGTAGCGATATCTGATACTTCGTTGCCTTCGCAGTAGTCATACAGAGCTTTGATTGCAAGGTTACCCTGATCAACCGGAGCCTGTGTAACCGCACCAACAAGTGTTCCGTCAGCAACAGCTGCCTTCAGAGTAGCACCAGCGTCGAAACCAACACCAACGATACCCTCGTCCGGAGTAGCTGCAAGAACGTTCAGGTTAGAGTTTGCTGTAAGGACACCCTCTGCTGTAACCTGGTTGGAACCGAAGATCGCGATCGTATCTTCTTTGTTCATGATGTTGGAAGCCTCTGTAGCGGACAGCTCAACTGTTGTCTGAGCCGGAACTGCTACTTCGATGATAACGTCAGCTGATCCCTCATCACCGTTGTTCTCTACCTGGTCTACATAGAACTGGTTACCGATAACTGCAACTGTCTTGCCGTCAGCCTCGATGAGCTCTTTCATCTTGTTGATGAATCCCATACCACGTCCGGAAATGTTAGCGGATGTAGCATCCTGGTTAACTTCACCGATTCTTACCTGGCCTGAAGCGTTAGCGATCGCATCCTTGATAACCGGATACATATTCTCTGCTGCAACAGCACCTGCTGCTTCGTTGTCTGTAGCGATTGTAGCGATAACAGATCCTTCCGGAGCATCCGGCACACCTGTGTCGAAGCATACAACCGGGATCTCAGCGTCAAGTGCATCCTGAAGAGAATCAAGAACAGCACTCTGATCGTTAGCTGCAAGAGCGATTCCGTCCGGAGCCTGGCTGATCGCGTTGTTCAGCATGTTAACCTGGTCAGCGATATCGGACTCTGCGTTCGGTCCTGTTGTGTTAACTGTTACGCCCAGTTCCTCAACTGCTGCGTCGATTCCCTGGATAGCTGCCTGCCAGTATGTAGACTGGAAGCTCTTAACTACGACTTCGAAGTGATAATCTCCGCCGCCTGAGCTTTCGCCGCCTTCTTCTGTTGTAGCTGCATCATCGCCTGTTGTAGCTGCATTGTCTCCGCCACATCCTGCGAGCAGTCCGGCTACCATGCATCCGCCAAGTAATACTGCTAAAACTTTCTTTTTCATATTTCATGTCCTCCTGAAATAATTTTTCCGGCCATTTCCGAAAACCTGCTTCGTCCTGCAGGGGCGCTTCCATACCCGTACCGTGCATATACAGGCATTTCCGGCAGATCCGCTGTTTGAGTCTGCTGTTCCCGCGGCATGGCCTGCCTTTTTGGGTTTCTATAGTAACAGCCGGCAGCAGATGTACTGCATAACAGCTCCCGGCTGTTATCTATCATAATAGATTAAGAATTACTTTCCTGCCTCTTTCTTTCTCTTGAGGATATCGAAAAGTACGGCTGCGATCAGCACGAGACCGGTGATGATCTGCTGCCAGTTTGCTGTCAGGCCGATGAACGGAAGTCCCGTCTTCAGCAGACAGATAACGAATACACCGACCAGTGTTCCCCAGATGCTTCCTACCGCACCTGACATGGACACACCGCCTACAATCGCTCCGCCGATGGCGTCAAGCTCGAATCCGGCGCCGCTTCCCGGCTGAACCGTAGCAAAGATCGCTGAGTAAGCGATTGCTGCAAGTCCTGCGAACAGTCCGCAGATAACGTATGCCATGATGTGATAGAATTTAACATTAACTCCGGAGAGTCTTGTTGCTTCCTTGTTGCTTCCGATCGCACGTGTGTAACGTCCCATCTTCGTGTGGTTGAGCACGAAGCTCATCACGATCACGAGAAGGATGATCCACAGGAAGCCGATCGGGATGTTCTGACCGCCCACGTTGATCTTAAAGATGCTTCTGAACCAGCCGCCTTCCTGAGCTGCCGCCGGCCACGGGATACCGTAACCGCCTACAACCATGGCGCCGAATCCGCGGGTGATCATACAGGTACACAGCGTTGCCAGGAACGGCGGCAGATCCATCAGCGCCACCAGGCATCCGTTGATGATACCGAAGATAAGTCCGATCAGGACTGTTACAAGCATACCTACTGCAACCGGCAGTCCGTGCTGGCGGACCAGAAGACCTCCGATCAGTGAGTAGCAGACAAGACCTGTACCGATGGAAAGGTCAACGCCTGCCGTCAGCAGTGGGAATGTTACTCCGATCGCCATCAGGGCAATGTAATAGGAGTAATCCAGAATACTAACTACTGTTGTGTACTTTCTAAATCCAGGGCTCATTGCACTGAAGAAGATAAACATTACAATGACGAGGATCAGGACGATGAACTGCTGACCGCCCATTCTGTCAATGAACGACTTATTCGTGCCGGCCGTTTTGCTAACTTTATTTGCCATCACATTTTCCTCCCTACTCTATCTCTCTTGTAGCCATGTTCATGATATTTTCCTGTGTAGCTTCGGAAATATCCAGCTCACCGGTCTTCTTACCTTCGCACATAACGACGATCCTGTCGCTCATACGTAAGATCTCGGTCATTTCTGAGGAAACCATTATAATGGCTTTGCCTTCTGCAGCCAGCTGATTCATCAGCTTGTAGATCTCGTTCTTTGCACCGACGTCGATACCTCTGGTCGGCTCATCGAAGATCAGGATATCGCAGTTTCTTGTCAGCCATTTTGCAATAACGACTTTCTGCTGGTTACCACCTGACAGGTTCACAACAAGCTGGTCAACGCCCGGCGTCTTGGTTGCAAGAGATTCAACGAATTTCTGTGCAACTTCATTTTCTTTCTTCTTATTAATGAACGGTCCGTTTGCGAACTCGTCCAGGTCCGCCATCGTTGTATTCTCGGCAACTGTCTTCTGAACAACGATACCGAATCTCTTTCTGTCCTCTGACAGATAGCCGATACCGTGTTTAACAGCATCCTGCGGGCTCTTGATCGTAACTTTCTGGCCGTTGACATAAATGTCGCCGCTGTCGATCGGGTCTGCGCCGAACAGGGCTCTCATGGTCTCTGTACGTCCCGCGCCCATCAGTCCGGAGAAGCCGAGCACTTCGCCTTTGTGAAGTTCGAAGCTTACATCCTGCACCATCTTTCCTGCGTTCAGGTGATCAACCTTCAGAACAACCGGAGCTCCCGGAGGCGTCATGTTCTTCGTCTTCGGATCTTCGTAGATTACACGTCCAACCATCATGTTGATGATGTCATCCTTTGTGGAATCCTTTGTGATCAGCGTTCCTACATATGTACCGTCACGCATTACTGTAACACGGTCCGTGATGACTTTGATCTCGTCCATACGGTGAGAGATGTATACGATACCAAGATCCTGTGCGCGAAGGTCGCGGATGATCTTGAAGAGCTCCTCGATCTCAGCCTCTGTCAGCGCTGCTGACGGCTCGTCGAAGATGATGACTTTCGCCTTGTGGGAAATCGCTTTCGCGATCTCGCACATCTGCTGCTTACCTACGGTAAGATTGCTCATCGTCTCTGTCGGATCGATGTCGATGTGCATTCTGTCGAACAGTTTCTTTGCCTCTTCGTTCATCTTCTTATCGTCGATGCGGATACCTTTCTTGAACTCACGTCCGATGAAGATATTCTGTGCAACCGTCAGATGACCGAGCATGTTCAGCTCCTGATGCACGATTACAACGCCGGCGTCCTGAGCTTCACGTGTATTGTGGAATTCCACTTCTTTTCCTTCATATGTAATTGTACCGGAATCTTTCTTATAGATACCTGTCAGCACCTTCATCAGCGTTGACTTGCCGGCACCGTTCTCTCCCATAAGCGCATGTACTTCACCTTTTCTGATTTCCAGGTCTACATGGTCCAGTGCATGAACACCGGGGAAAGATTTGTCGATTCCCTTCATTGTTAATATAACTTCGCCCATATTCTTTACCCTTGCCTTTCTCAATCACACTTACTGATTTCCATGTATCGTCTTTAGTTCTTTCTGCGTCTTGCCACAACGTCAGCGAATACTGCAACGATAACGATAAGTCCTGTGATGATCAGCTGAAGGTTCTTATCAAGACCGAGCGCCATGATCCCTTCCTGAAGGAGTGAGATGATGAACACGCCTATGATCGTACCACTGATCGATGCAAGTCCGCCTGCCATTGATGTTCCGCCCATTACACAGCCGGCAATTGCCTCGTTGTTGTATGTATCACCGTAGCCCGGCTGAACTGTCGTATATGCGCCTACGAAGAAGATCGCTGAAATACCGACCAGGAGACCGCAGAGTACATATGCGGACATCTCCCATTTCTTTACATTAACACCGGAAAGCCTTACAGCTTCTTTGTTGCTTCCGAGAGAAAGGATATAACGTCCCATCTTTGTCTGATTCAGGATGATCGCACAGATAACCGCGACAACCAGAAGGATGATCAGTCCGACCGGAACCTCACCGGATGTTACCAGGTTTCTGAACCATCCGCCTTCCTGGCTGGACTGCGGCCAGCTGACAGACTGTGTCTTTGTAAATACGGATGCAACACCTTTCGCAATGTTCATACTTGCGATCGATGTGATGAAAGACGGCACGTCCCAGTATGCAACCAGATATCCGTTGAAGATACCGAACACAAGACCTACAACCAGGCTGATCACCAGCGCTGCCGGCATCGGCACGCCGTAGATCGTGAAGCAGAATCCTGCGATCAGTGCACAGCAGAACATGACCGGTCCGATGGAGAAGTCAATTCCACCTGTCGCGATGACAAACGTAACTGCCAGTGATAAGAATCCCAGGAAGTACGCATAGTTAAGAGCACTTAAAATACGGCGAAGGCCGAAGAAAGCGCCCCCTGTCAGGGCACAGAACAGTCCGTACATCAGCAGAAGTACGATGCACAATACGATTCTGTTGAATCCCACCTTTTTAACTAAAGGATTTTGTTTGATACTTTCCACTTTTCTTCCTCCCATCTTCTTAGATGTTTTGTTATGATTCATGGTATCCTGCTTTCGCTCCCCCATTCCTCATCTGTTTACGCGTAACGGTTCGCTTTTCCCTATTCTCTTTTTATTTACTGTTTTTCGGGCATTATTTACAATTCCTCCGTGCATAATCCGCCCGTATGGTCAAATTATACAACTGATGCAAGGCATTGTCAATAAAACCAATGCTTTTAAAAGCGAACCGGTTCGCTTTCGTCAAATTCACCATTATAATCCTGTTTTTCGAACGTTTCAGGCCTCATTTCTGTGCACTTCTGCTAAATACCCAGATTTCTGACCGAATCGCCCTCCTTGAGCCCCGCGCTGAAACTGACCCTGGTCGGGCCGCCTTCCTCTTCCCCGCCGATTCGGTTCAGAAGCATGGACACCGCCCTTTTGGACATCTCGCGCATCGGCTGTGAAACGAGCCATAGCTTCGGCCGGATCACCTTTGACATCAGAAGGTCGTCAAAACCTATGATCGAAATATCCCGCGGACAGTTGAGCCCCGACTCATTCACTGCCATAATGCCGCCCAGGGTTGTGTCATAGTTCCCCAGAATCACGCCCGTCGGAAGTTCCGGCAGTTTTAACAGGCCCTTCATCCCCCGGTATCCGAGTTCAAACGAGTGCTTTCCCGACACCCGGAACGCGTCCGGAACGGTGATGCCGGCATTCGCCAGCGCATCATTGAACCCCTTCATACGCTCCATTCCCGTATACTCGATGTCGGAAGCAATGACTGCGATCCGCCTGTGCCCGCAGCTGATCAGTTTGTTCGCTGCCCGCATCATTGCAGCGCGGTTGTCGATCTCCACACAGTCATATTCTTCATCTCTCAGCGCCCGGTCAACCAGGACGGCAGGGATCTCCGCTTTTCTCGCAGCTTCAAGGAATCCCCCGTCCAGACTGACGGCGAATACCAGGATCCCGTCCACCTTCCGGCTGATCAGGAACTGAAGGTTCTCACGCTCCAGATCCCGGTCATTGCAGGAATCGCAGATCAGCATCCCGTACCCTTTCTCATGCAGCGCCTGCCCCAGATAATGGAGCATATTTCCTATAAAAATGCACTGAATGTCATAGACAAGAACACCGATCGTCTTCGTCCGGTTCGTAACAAGCCCCCGGGCCAGTTCATTCACTTCATAATGAAGTTCTTCGATCGCTTTTTCGATCAGTTCCCGGTTCTTCGGAAGGACATTCCTTCCGTTCAGATACTTCGAGATGGTCGCCAGAGACAGTCCGGTCCTGTCCCTGATATCGCGGATCGTTGCAGCCATTTTAACTCCTTTCAGGGAGTTGGCAAACCGTTTTTATGCATTTTGCACAATGCATATGCTATATTCATTAAAGCACACAGCACTTTAACAAGTCAAGTCTAAACGAGGATCTTTTTAAATCTCTCGTAAGCTTCATCCCACGCTTCCGTGTCCTGCGGCTCATAGATCTTGATATCCTGTGAACGTTTAATGATCTCTCTCGCCTCTCCGAGAGACTTGATATCGCCTGAAGCCATCAGCTGAAGCGCTACGTTTCCGAGCACGGTAGCCTCGACCGGGCCTGCGCTCACGCGGCAGCCGCACGCATTTGCCGTGAACTGGCACAGCAGTGCGCTCTGGGTTCCGCCGCCCACCATGTAAACCGTCCCGTATTCTTTGCCCGTACAGTCTTTGATCTCTTCCATCGCGTGACGGTACTTCATCGCGAGACTCTGGTTGATGCAGCGCACCACCTCGCCGATCGTCTCCGGAACCGGCTGTCCTGTCTTCTTACAGAACTCGCGGATGCGGCTGGGGATATCGCCCGCCGGCGTAAATTCCGGCGCATCCGGATCAATAAAACTCTTCAGCGGTTCCGCCTCTTTCGCCATGATCTCCAGCTCGCCAAATCCGTATTCCTGGCCCTCGCGGATCCACTGACGGCGGCTCTCCTGGATGCACCACAGGCCGATGATATTTTTCAGGAAGGATGTCTTTCTTCCGTATCCGCCTTCATTGGTGATATTGTAATGCTCTGACTTCCCGTTGATAATCGGAGCCGGAAGTTCTGTTCCAAGCAGGGACCATGTTCCGCAGCTCAGGAAAATGAAGTCATCCTCCGCAGCCGGTACCGCTACGAGGGCGGACTGTGTATCATGTCCGGCAACCGCCATAACGTCGATCTTGTCAAGTCCGAGCTCATTGCAGATCTCATCGGTCAGCTCGCCGATCTTCGTTCCGGTCGGAACGATCTCCGGGAAGATATTCTTCGGAAGTTTCAGCCCGTCGATCACTTCGTCTGACCACTCGCCCTTCTTCGCATCGAGAAGCTGTGTCGTGGATGCGATGGAATATTCAGCCTTCTTCTGTCCCGTAAGGAAGTAATTGAAGAGGTCCGGCATCAGGATCATCTTGTCCGCACGGTCAAGCAGGTCTTTCCTGTTCTTAAGGAGATAGAGCAACTGGAACGCCGTGTTAATCTCCATAAACTGATTTCCTGTGATCTCATAGAACTTCTGTCTGTCGATCATCTTGAAGCTTTCTTCAAGCATGCCCTCTGTACGGCTGTCACGATAGTGGACCGGGTTCTCAAGGAGTCTGCCCTCGGCATCCACCAGGCCGAAATCCACGCCCCATGTATCAATACCGATACTCTCGATCTTTCCGCATTTCTTCGCTTTGATAAGCCCCTGTTTAATCTCAAAGAAGAGGCGGAGCACATCCCAGTACATGGTGCCGTTTAAGATGACCGGATCATTGGAAAAGCGATGCAGTTCCTCGATCGTGATCTTCTCACCGTCAAAAGTCCCGCACATTGCCCGGCCGCCTGAAGCGCCAAAGTCAAATGCCAATACTTTCTTTTCCATAATATTCTCCTTTATTTGTGGCAAGAGGGCTGAAAGATCTGCTTTCAACCCTCTCCTTTCTCAAATCTCAAATCATACTTTATGCAGAAATTATGCTTTTATTATTTGTACGGTTTGTAGAGTGCGCCGTAGTTTGCGCATGCTCTGTAGTCCGCGCCTTCCTTGTCCATTCCGAATGCGTTCCATGCTGCCGGACGGAAGATCTTCTCGGTCGGTACGTTGTGCATAGCAACCGGGATACGGAGCATAGACGCGAATGTGATCAGGTCTGCGCCGATGTGTCCGTAGGAGATCGCACCGTGGTTAGCGCCCCAGTTGTTCATTACGTCATAAGCTGACTTGAACGCGCCTTCTTTGCCGTCGCATCTCGGAGCGAACCATGTACACGGCCATGTGTAGTCTGTACGTTTCCAGAGTGTATCGGATACATCTTCCGGAAGACCTACTGTCCAGCCCTCTGCGATCTGAAGCATCGGTCCAAGGCCCTTTACAAGGTTCAGACGGATCATTGTAGCCGGCATCTGCACCTTCGTCTCGAAACGGCTGGAATATCCGCCGCCGCGGAAGTATCCGAGGTCAGCCATGTTCCATGTCGTAGCGTCCATTATCGCCTGCTGATCTTCTTCTGTTACATTCCACCATTCTTTCATAACGCCGTTGCCGTTCTCATCTTTTGCAGCGCCGCATGCGTCGAGGCAGCATGCACCGGAGTTGATCAGGTGGATGATACCGCCGTTCTCTTTTGCAACGCCCTCCAGGTCGTAGCCTGTCACTCTCTTAACAGCCTCCGGGCTCCAGTATGTACGGACATCTGCGAACATCTGCGCACGATTTGTAAGGAGTTTCATGAACAGCATTCCAAGACCGTTGAGTACGTCGTTCTCTGTAGCCAGGATGTACGGCTCACGTGCTCCGTCCCAGTCGAATGAAGAGTTGAGCATTGCCTCTGCGAAGTCTCCGTTCGGATAGAAGTCTGTCCACTGTCTCTGTCCCTGGAAGCCCGCTGCGATCGCGTTGTGTCCGATCGCTTCCTCGGAAAGCTCCTCCGGGAAGTTCTTGTTGCCCTGCATCAGGTCTTTGATGATAACCGCCATCTTAACAACGAACTCGAACTGTTTCTCTTTCTCTTCCTGAGATTTCTGCAGTTCAACCGGGTTCTTGTCGAATCCGATGTGGCATTTCTCTTTTGCCCATGCAAGAGCTTTCTGATACTCAGCCTCGTCGTAAATGCCTTCTGTCATGCGGCGGATGATCTCAACCTCGTCAACAGACTCAACGCGCATGCCAAGATAGGACTCGATGAAATCCTGATCGATGATAGATCCGCCGATACCCATTGTAACGGAACCGATCTGCAGCCATGATTTTCCTCTCATGGAAGCAGCTGCAACTGCTGCACGGCCGAATCTTAACAGTTTCTCTTTAACATCTTCCGGAATCGTCATATCGTCAGCATCCTGAACGTCGTGTCCGTAGATACCGAATGCCGGAAGACCTTTCTGAGCGTGTGTGGCAAGAACGGATGCCAGGTATACAGCGCCCGGTCTCTCTGTAGCGTTCAGGCCCCATACAGCCTTGATCGTCTGCGGATCCATATCCATTGTCTCTGAGCCGTAGCACCAGCACGGTGTAACTGTCAGGGTAATGTCAACGCCTTCTTTTCTGAATTTGTCCGCGCAGGCAGCGCTCTCGCCGACACGTCCGATCGTGGAGTCGGCAATAACAACTTTAACCGGCTCGCCGTTTGAGTATTTCAGGTTCTCCTCAAACAGTTTCGCTGCGTTCTTAGCCATAGCCATTGTCTGATCTTCCAGAGATCCTCTTACATCGAGAACGCCTTTTCTTCCGTCGATGGTAGGTCTGATGCCGATTACCGGATAAGAGCCTACGTATCTGTTTTCTGCCATAGTAACATTCCTCCTATTCTTTGGCTTACTGAGCCCTCTGGGGCTCGTCCTTGTTTATCATTATAGTACTGTTTTTCCGATTTGTCTCGTGTTATAATAGAATAAAAATGTAATTATATTCACTTTTTATACATAAGATTAAAAATAGTCGCAGGGATAGATTTATCCATTTTATTCTTCCGGCGGGCGGTCCTGTGTGCTTCCAGAACACGCTTTCGCTCGGGACACAGCGCAGCGGTACATAGGAGCGCTGTAATACGCGCTCCAAGTGCCGGCGCTGCTTTACGGTTCTGTCAGCACACAGGGCCGCCCCGCCTGGAAAATTGAAACAGACCAACTTCCCTTAAAACTTTTTTCATTCTTATGTAAAATATAATAAAATCGAAAGGATGTTATGTCGTGAAATATATTAAGTACAGGGAGACGAAGGAACACGGGACGTTTGATTTCCCGATGGAGTTTTATCATGTGGGGCAGGCGCATCCGCGATATGAGATGTCTTTCCACTGGCATATTGAATATGAGATTATAAGGATATTAAAGGGTGAACTGCTGATGACCATCGGCGAGGAGGAGTTTAACGCAAAGGCCGGGGATATTATTTTTATCAAGGGCGGGCTGCTCCACGGCGGAATCCCGAAAAACTGCCTGTATGAGTGCATTGTTTTCAATCTGGATTCTCTGATGACGGCAAGTCCGGCCGGGGAGCGTCTGTTAAAAAAGGTAAGCAGCGACTCGATCGAGATCGACAGTCATTTTTCACCGTGCAGCAGGGAGATGGCCCGGATCACGGAGCGGATGTTCGGCCATATGAAGACGCGGGAGGAAGGGCACGAGCTGACTGTGATCGGCGCTTTCTATGAATTTTTCGGCTATGTCCTTGAACACGGATTATATAAGGAAGTTCAGAGCATCTCCGCAAAAGACGGCATCCGGATCGAGCACCTGAAACGGGTGCTGGCCGTGATCGAAGAACACTATGATGAATGCATCACACTGGACGATCTGGCCAGATCCGCCGGGATGAATTCCAAGTATTTCTGCCGGTATTTCCGGGAGATGACCCACCGGACGCCCATTGATTATGTTAATTATTACCGGATTGAGCAGGCCTGCTTCAAGCTGGCGACAAGCAGCCTCTCCATCGCTGAGATCGGCATGAGCTGCGGGTTCAACGATGAGAGCTATTTCATCAAGACATTTAAGAAATATAAAGGCGTGACGCCGAAGAAATACTTAAGCGAACCGCTTGTCAGTTAAAAAGCCGGTAACCGGCCTATGGTCTAAGCCACCATACATAAACGGAATAGAAAACCCCGGGAGTTGCCGCTCCCGGGGTTTTCGCTGTTCCAAATGGAACCTCATTTCTTTTTACCCATGCGCACTATATCATACACTCCGGCTATAGTCAGGCACACCTGATTTTCAGGCCTTACTCTGCTTTATCAGCTGCGTATACATCCACCAGTTTTGTCAGGTAGTCGTATCTCTCCATAGCTTCCTGCTCGTTGCGCGCGAACAGTCTTGCAGCCTTCTCCGGATTGGATCTCTTCAGAGCATTGTAACGAACCTCGCC
>DWUU01000003.1 GCA_019120575.1 Candidatus Mediterraneibacter quadrami | reverse complement strand
TTTCATACGGACCAGATTCAAGTTTTTAAAAATATGACGGTGTTTAGATTTTAAACGTTAGCACAGCTGTTGATAACTTGCCTGATTGCAGTTTATGGAACTGAACCGGCATACTCAAGTACAGAATCTCAGATGAATTTCCAATCGGATGCGACTTTCACGGAATAAGAGATAAAGCCGGACCGGAAACGGGAAGGCTTTATCCCTTATTCCGTGAATCCGCATTCTGATTAAATTCTTTTGCAGTATTCAGTGCTGTGCTTTGACACTCAGTTAGATAAACAGGAATTTTCATCCCGCGTTCTCCAGCAGAACCACATCGCTGCTCGGGTGTATTTTTCCGTCTTTTGTGACGAAGACCGCCTCGACGCCGTCCAGGTTCCGGATCAGTTCCATGCCTTCATCCAGTCCGAGGGCGTAGCAGGTCGTGCTGAGAGCGTCGCCGTCCACGGATTCATCTGATATGACGGTCACCTGGTCGAGATCGTTCCGGACCGGGTATCCGGTGTCGGGATCCAGAATATGATGATAGATCACGCCGTCTTTTTCGAAGTACCGTTCATAGTCTCCGGATGTTACGACGGACCGGCCGGAGACGGAAACCGCAGCGATGGTCACACCGGTTTCGGCGAATGGCTCCTGGATGCCGATGCGGAAGTCTGTTCCGTCATACCGGTTTCCGACCGCCAGCATATTGCCGCCCAGATTAATCAGGGCGTGTTCTGTGCCTTCGCTTTCCAGATAGTCTTTCAGCCGGTCGGCGATGTAGCCTTTTGCGATGCCGCCCAGATCGATCCTGGCCTGCGGATCAGAGAGCGTGACGGTATTCCCGTCCACGTGGACACAGCGGTAATCAATATGTCTGACCGCTTCTTTCAGTGCCTCCGGATCCGGGAGTATTTTTTCCTCGTTGTCTTTAAAGTTCCATAACCGGCTGGCGGAATCAATGGTTATATCAAAGCGTCCGTCGGACAGTTCACCGTATTCGATGCCTTTACGGATCAGTTCCGCCGTTTCATCAGACACTTCAACCGGCTGTCCGCCGGCCTGATTGATCTCTGATATTTCGCTTGTATCGATGGTCGCGCTGAAGAGCCCTTCATAGTATTCACAAAGTTCCATACAGTGTTCGACCGTCTCTTCCGGCGTTCCCCACGCCTGGATCTGGACAACCGTGTCAAAATACATTCCGTTTGCCCGGACCTCCTCGCTTTCCGGAGGCGCGGTGCAGCCGGTAAACATACATCCGGTAAATAAGGAGAATAAAAGCAATGCCGTGCGCAGGGCAGCCGCACATTTTTTCAAAACAATCATCCTTTCAAATCTGATATCTGATCCCGCTTATTATACAGAATCCCCGCGGAAAATACAATAAAGCGCCAATCGAACATGTGGTTGCATTCTAAAATCCGGTGTGCTATGATAACTAAGGTGTTACATTAGAAAATGTGAGCCAGAGGGATAAGATGATGAGAAAAAATGACCTGATCCTCGCGGCGGCGGTCATCCTGGCCGCATGCGCAATCTTTGCCTTCCAGTATTTCAGCAGGCGCGGCGGGGAACAGTATGTTGAAATAACGGTGGACGGGGAACCGTACGGAACCTTCAGTCTGAATGAAGACCGCACCGTCCGGATCAATGAGACCAACCGCCTGGTGATCAGCGGCGGAAGCGCAGTCATGGAATGGGCGGACTGCCCGGATCAGATCTGCGTGGACCACAGACCGGTAAGTTCCGGCGGAGAGAGCATTATCTGTCTGCCCAATAAAGTCGTCGTTTCCGTTGTGAGCTCCAAAGAGAGCTCATTAGACGGGATCGCGCAGTAAACGGAGAGGATAATTTGAAAAACAGAGCAGCTTATTTCGGCGTATTCACCGCACTTGCACTGATTCTCAGCTATGTGGAGACTCTGATCCCGATCCGGTTCGGCGCACCGGGGATCAAGCTTGGCCTTGCCAATCTGATCATTGTGATCGTGCTGTACAAGACAGACTGGAAAGAAACGCTGGTTCTTTCCGTGTCAAGGATCCTGCTTGCCGGATTCATCTTCGGCAGTATGTTCAGCATCCTGTACAGCCTTGCAGGCGGGATCCTGAGTCTTATTGTCATGACGGTCCTGATGCGTTCCGGGCGCTTCAGCGTTACAGGAGTCAGCATGGCAGGGGGTGTGTCGCACAACATCGGCCAACTTGTCACCGCCATGTTCGCGGTCAGTACATATCAGGTCGGATATTATCTGCCGGTCCTGCTGATCGCGGGACTGATCACAGGGGCACTGATCGGCCTGACTGCAGATGCGGTGCTTGGAAGAATACGGGATCTGGATTTCCGGCAGGGATCTCATAAATAATTATGAATGTTAAAGAGGATGAAATATTATGATCTCATATGTTAGAGGAGAACTGGCGGCAGTGGAGCCGCAGAAAGCGATCGTGGATGTGGGCGGCGTAGGGTACGGCGTCTATATGTCGCAGCAGACGCTTTCCCTGCTCCCGCCGGTCGGAAATGAAGTAAAACTCTATACCTATCTGAATGTAAAAGAGGACGCCATGCAACTGTTCGGCTTCCTTACCAGAGATGATCTTGACATATTCAAACTTGTGATCGGTGTGAACGGCATCGGACCGAAGGGCGGGCTCAACATCCTGGCCTGCATGTCTCCCGACGAGCTCCGGTTTGCCATCATGTCCGGCGATGCGAAAGCTATTTCCGCCGCGCCGGGGATCGGAAAGAAAACGGCGGAAAAACTGATCCTTGAGCTGCGGGACAAGGTTGATATTGAAGATGTGCTTGAACACGCAGCTCATGGAGACGATGCCCCTGCGGTCAGAGCCGGCGATGCCGAAAGCGGCATGCAGGCGGAAGCTGTCCAGGCTCTCGTGGCTCTCGGATACGGGAACGCCGAGAGTATGCGGGCTGTGCGCAGGACTTCGCCGGACTGCGCATCCGTAGAGGATATTCTTAAAGAGGCGCTGAAATACCTCTTTTAAAATTGAAAGGACTACCTGATCAATTATGGGAAAACGGATCATTACAACAGAAAACCTTGAAGAAGATATCAAGATCGAAAGTGAACTGCGGCCTCAGTTCCTCACGGATTATATCGGTCAGGAGAAAGCCCGGCAGACGCTTTCGGTCTACATAAGCGCAGCAAAAGCACGTGGAGAGGCGCTGGACCACGTCCTTTTCTACGGGCCGCCCGGACTCGGGAAGACAACGCTGGCCGGCATCATCGCCAATGAAATGGGCGTCCATATGAAAGTGACCTCCGGCCCGGCGATCGAAAAACCGGGCGAGATGGCGGCTATCCTCAACAGCCTTCAGGAGCACGATGTACTGTTTGTGGATGAGATCCACCGGCTGAACCGGCAGGTGGAAGAGGTGCTGTATCCGGCCATGGAGGACTATGCCATTGATATTATGATCGGCAAAGGCGCCGGTGCGCGCTCGATCCGGCTGAACCTTCCGAAATTCACACTGGTCGGGGCGACAACCCGCGCCGGCATGCTGACCGCACCTCTCCGGGACCGCTTCGGCGTTGTCAACCGGCTGGAATTTTATACTGACGAAGAATTGAAAACGATCATCCTGCGCTCAGCCGAAGTGCTGAATGTGGAGATCGACAGCGCAGGAGCCCTGGAACTGGCCAGGCGTTCCCGGGGAACGCCGCGACTTGCAAACCGGCTGCTCAAACGCGTCCGTGATTTTGCACAGGTAAAATACGACGGGCGGATCACGAAAAAGGTGGCTGATTACGCGCTGGACCTGCTCGATGTAGACAAATACGGACTGGACCATATCGACCGAAGCATTCTTCTGACCATGATTGAGAAATTTCAGGGCGGTCCGGTGGGACTTGACACTCTTGCGGCCGCAATTTCGGAAGATGCAGGGACTCTTGAGGATGTATATGAACCGTATCTGCTGAAAAACGGATTTATCCAGCGGACGCCCCGCGGCCGGACCGTAACAGAACTCGCATACAGCCACCTGGGGATCCCCGCGCCCGGGATCAGTGAGTAATTTCCAAAAAACTGTTGGTTTTTACTGCCAAATAGTTTATAATGAACTGTATGAAACGCGAGGAGGATGCTATGAGTTCAGCAAAACATTTTACAGAAGTATTGATCGGGGGAAAGGTATATACGCTCAGCGGATTTGAAGGCGAAGAATATCTGCAGAAAGTATCTTCCTATCTGAATCATAAGATAACGGAGTGCGCTAACAGCGAAGGATACAGAAAGCAGAGCGCTGATACCAGAAATGTACTTCTCGCCCTGAACATTGCGGATGATTATTTCAAAGCCAAAAAACAGGGGGATTCCCTGGAAAATGATATTGAACTGAAAGACAAGGAAATGTATGATCTGAAGCATGAACTGATCTCAGCGCAGATCAAACTTGAAAATGCCGAAAAAGAGCTGGCGAAAATGAAGGAAGAGAACAATGATCTTCAGATGCAGATCGTAAAACTTGAAACTGAAATGAAGAACCGCAGAAGGTAATTATAAGGCTGTCATTTTGACAGCCTGTTTCTTTATTATTATATTTTACTTTATCAGGAAAGGAACCGATTCTGTTTATGTCAGACAAGACGATCGAAATACTTGCACCGGCCGGGTCTTACACGGCGTTTCACGCGGCTTTATGCGCAGGGGCGGACGCCGTGTATGCCGGCGGAATCCGCTTTGGCGCCCGGGCTTTCGCAGATAATTTTACAGAAGAAGAAATGATCCGGGCGATCCGCGAGGCCCATTTTTACGGGAAGAAGCTGTATATGACCGTTAATACGCTGCTTAAAGACGCTGAAACGGACAGTTTGCATGCGTATCTGCAGCCTTACTATGAAAACGGTCTTGACGCTGTCATCGTGCAGGACTTCGGTGTTGCCGGATCTATAAAAAAATATTTTCCGGATCTGGATATCCACGCAAGCACACAGATGACAGTCACCGATCTGTACGGCGCCCGGTTTGCGCAGGACTGCGGGATGACACGGGTTGTTCCGGCCAGAGAGCTTTCACTTGAAGAGATCCGGCGGATAAGAGAAGGCACGGATCTGGAGATTGAATGCTTTGTTCACGGCGCGCTGTGTTACTGTTACTCGGGGCAGTGCCTGCTGAGCAGCATGATCGGCGGAAGAAGCGGCAACCGGGGACGGTGCGCCCAGCCATGCCGGCTTCCCTATACGTTTGACGCGGCAGCCGGTCAGGGGAAACAGTACTATCTGAGCCCGAAAGATATATGTACGCTGGATCTGATCCCGGATCTCATTGAATCCGGAATCGATTCCTTTAAAATCGAGGGCCGCATGAAAAGTCCCCAGTATGTGGCCGGTGTTACGGAAATGTACCGGAAATACACGGATTTTTATTTAAAAAGCGGCAGGGAGGCGTTTCAGGTCCGCCCGGAGGACCGGGAAATGCTGCTTGATCTCTATAACCGGGGCGGATTTTCTGAAGGATACTATAAGACCAGAAACGGCCGTCAGATGATATCGCTGACGAGGCCCAATCATGCCGGCGTCCGGGCCGCACGGATCATATGTCAGAAGGGACGGGAGGTGCTGGCGCGTGCGCTTACGGATCTTTCCGCCGGAGATGTGCTTGAGATAGCAGGTGAAAAAAATGATTACACGCTTGGCTCGGCAGTCCGAAAAGGGCAGGATTTTTCTTTTCTTGTCCGGAAGACCGTGAAGCTTCGCGCCGGAATGATCCTCAGCCGCGTCCGGAACGGGGCTCTGTTAAAACGGATTGAAGAATCCGTTGCCGGAACAGACCTGCAGCGGCCGGTGGAAGGACGGCTGGAACTGCGAATCGGTTCTCCGGCGGTTCTCCGCGTAATCTGTGACGGATGCGAATATTCGACAGAGTCCCGGGAACCGGTCCAGAGCGCCCTGAACCGTCCGCTGTCAGAAGCTCGGGTACGGGAGCAGCTGAATAAGACCGGAACTTCTTTATTCCGCTTCAGCCGTCTTGACATCACGATGGATCCGGATGTTTTCATGCCCGTGCAGCAGCTTTCGGGGCTGAGGCGGGATGCCTTTGCCGGGCTGGAAAATGAAATATATTCGCAGAGCGGACGTACCGCGCCTGTTATTCCGGATGTCGTGCATACGGAACAGCCGTCCGGTCAGATGGAAGAGAGGCCCGGCAGCGGCCGGAAAACGTCTTCCCGGTTCGCGGTTTATGTGGAGACCCCGGAACAGCTTCAGACGGTTTCGTCCTGGTTTAACCGGACCGGTGCATTTCCGGAAAGAGTCTATATCGGCACCGGCATCCTGACCGGAAACAGAGCGGACGACAGATCGGATATTTCCGATGTCCTGCACCGGATCAGACAGCAGGGCACGGCGGTTTACGCCGCACTCCCGTATGTGCTTCGAAGTACGGAATATCCGGCCTTCAGAGAACTGCTTCACAGGGCCGTACAGTTCGGCTCAGACGGATTTCTGCTCCGGAACTGCGGAGAGTATCAGTTCCTTCGCGAGCATGGATTTGACAAACCGGTGATTCTGGACCATAATCTATATGTGTTTAACCGGCATGCCGTTGAGTTCTGGAATACGCTTGGGGTAAGAGAATTTACCGTTCCGCTTGAAATGGAGCCGGATGAATTTTTCCGGTTCGGTCCGGAGAAGGCTGAAATGGAAATATACGGGGCAGAACCGGTTATGGTTTCCGCACAGTGTCTCTTTAAGACAGCCGGCGGATGCAGGAAGGATAATCCGGTTTCTTCCCTTACGGACCGCAAAGGGAAAGTGTTCCCGGTGCGGGCGCACTGTGATTTCTGCTACAATGTGATCTATAACAGCCGGCCCCGGCATATTCCGGCAAAACATACCGTCGGGACGGGCAGTCCGGCCGGTCTGCGCAGAATCCGCTTCAGCACGGAATCCGCAGAAGATATAATGAATGTTCTGGATGAATATCTGACAGACTGAGTATGGTGAGAAAATGATAAACATAATTGTACAACTTTCGAAATATATCATCATTGCACTTATGGCAGCCTATACATTTTCATGTTTTTCTGTCTTTACGAGAAATTATGAGGACGAAGAGCGGCGTGTGCTGATCCGGCAGGATGTTCTTCTGTTCATGATGCAGTTTATTGCATTCGCGGTAATGTATCTGACGACAGACGACCTGCGCATCCTGTTTATATACGCGGCGCTGATGGTCGTCCTGCTGGGCGTCATTCTTCTCTATAATCTGGTCTATCCCAGCGTGTCAAGGCTTGTCGTCAACAATATGTGCATGCTGATCACCGTAGGAATGATCATGATCACCCGGCTTTCGGCGGATAATGAGACGCCTTACGGCTCTTCAGTCCGGCAGCTGATTTTTGTCGTACTCGGAGTTGCTTTCGGCCTGATCGTTCCGGTTCTGATCCGTAAACTGACGTTCCTCGACAAGTGGACCTGGGTGTATGCCGGAGTCGGGGGCGCCGCCCTTCTTGCTGTTGCGTTGTTCGCACCGAAATCAGGCGGGGCGAATCTGTCGTTTAAAATTGCGGGATTTAATATCCAGCCGTCGGAGTTTGTGAAGATCCTGTTTGTCTTCTTTGTGGCGGCCAGTCTGAACCGGGCCAGGGAATTTAAAAATATTGTTGTCACGACAGCCGTCGCCGCAGCGCACGTGCTGATCCTGGTTGTATCCACGGATCTGGGCGCAGCACTGATCTTTTTTGTGGTATATCTGGTCATGTTGTATGTGGCGACCAGACAGCCTCTTTATGCTCTGGCCGGCCTTGCGGCCGGCGTACTGGCGGCAATTGCAGGATATTATCTGTTCAGCCACATCCAGGTGCGGGTGGAGGCCTGGCAGGATCCGATAGCTACCTACACCGGAAGCGGATACCAGGTTGCTCAGTCCCTGTTTGCCATCGGAACAGGCGGGTGGTTCGGCACCGGACTGTTTCAGGGCCAGCCGGACACCATTCCTGTAGCGGAAACCGATTTTATTTTTTCAGCGCTTACGGAAGAGATGGGTGTGATTTTCGGACTTTGCATTATTCTTGTATGTATCAGCTGTTATGTTATGTTCCTGAATATTGCGATGGAGCTTCATAACCGCTTTTATAAATATGTCGCACTCGGGCTGGGTACATGCTATGTGTTCCAGGTATTTCTGCAGATCGGAGGCGTGACGAAGTTTATCCCGTCTACGGGAATGACGCTTCCGTTTGTGAGCTACGGCGGAAGCTCAATGCTGAGCACGATGATCATGTTCGGGATCATTCAGGGGCTGTACATTGTCCGGGAAGATGAAGAGGAAATGATTGAAAAAGAAAAGGAGAGAAGAGCGAGACATGGCATGGGAAGAACAGCAGCCGGAAAGACGCCGAAAAGCGCCGCGCGGTTCGAAGAAGTCCCAAGGCAGAGGACAGGCAAAAAACAAAGACCGCATTCGAAATAGAGAATTCGCCTGGATCACATATTTCTTTGTCATCCTTTTTATTGCAATGATGGGCTATATTATATATTTTTCTGCCTTTCGCGCGGACAGTTTCGTGAACAGTCCCTACAATCAGCGGCAGAATGCATTTGCAAAGAAGGTGGTCCGGGGCGCGATCACAGACCGGAACGGAGACGTGCTGGCCCGCACGGCGGTGTCAGACGACGGGAAGGAAACAAGGGAATATCCGTACGGGGATCTGTTTGCGCATGTTGTGGGGTACAGTGACGCCGAATACGGGAAAACCGGTCTTGAAGCAGCGGAAAATTTTGAACTTCTGACTTCGAACGCTTTTTTTGCAGAAAAGATCAGAAATGAATTTAACGGGCAGAAGAATCAGGGCGATACCGTCGTTACAACACTGGATGAGTCTCTTCAGGAGGCGGCTTCAGACGCCCTCGGGGATTTCCGGGGAGCGGCAATTGTGATGGAGGCCGACACCGGAAAAATACTTGCGATGGTTTCACATCCGGATTTTGATCCGAATGAGATCGGCTCCGACTGGGAAACGTTAAATACAGATGAAGAGCGCAGTCCACTTCTGAACAGAGCGACAAACGGGTCTTATGCCCCGGGTTCTGTATTTAAGATTATTACGGCTCTGGCTTATATGCGTCAGAATCCGGATTATGCGGATTATACCTATGAATGTACGGGATCGATCACGGTGGGCGGCACAACGATTTCCTGTGCCGGCAAAACGGCTCACGGAACCGAGGATCTCAGAAGTTCATTTGCAAACTCGTGCAACTGTTCTTTTGTGAATATCGGACTGCAGCTTGATCTGGACGGCTACCGTGATACCGCCGAAGACCTTCTTTTTAATTCCGCGCTTCCGGGGGTTCTCGGTTACACGAAGGGCTCTTTTGTGCTGGATCAGGATTCTCCGGAATCCGAGATCATGATGACGGCAATGGGTCAGGGGGAAACAATGGTAAGCCCCTACCAGATGACGCTGATCACTCAGGCGATTGCAAACGGCGGAACATTGATGGAACCCTATCTGGTTGATTCGGTCACGAATTATACGGGTGCGGAAGTCCGCAGAAATGTACCGAAAAGTTCCGGCAGGCTCATGAGTCCGGAAGAAGCGGCACAGCTGAAAGATTATATGAGCGCCGTTGTTGAGGAAGGGACCGGGACGGTTCTCGCGGGACGTTCCTATACTGTGGCGGGTAAAACCGGTACTGCGCAGTACAGTACAACTGAAAGCGAAAGAAGCCATTCCTGGTTTACCGGTTTTTCGGATATTGATAATCCGGAGCTTGTGATCACGGTTGTTACAGAGGGATCGGACGGGAGCACCGGCGGCCGGGCCGTTTCAATCGCAGGGGAAATTCTGGATTCATATTATAGATAAACGAGAGTGTGCGTGAATGAAATTTTACTGTGAACTTTATATCAGTGAATGCTGGAAAGATAAAAAGGAGAAAATAATTAACAGGGTTCGCAGGATGCGGCTGTCTCCGCGCATTTATGTCATTGTGCTTGCAGCCGGTCCGCAGAACAACCTTGAATTCTATTCCGGCATTCTGCTGAGGCAGAAAGTATTTAAAAGCAGGGATCTTTTTGTGGTCGGAATTGCAGACGGGTATGATGAATGCCTTGCAATTTCGGAATTGATAGCAGACGACGCGTATCAGGCCACCGGGGACGCGGATATCAGAAACTACATTCTGGACCGGCAGATGAAATATGA
>DWUU01000029.1 GCA_019120575.1 Candidatus Mediterraneibacter quadrami | reverse complement strand
TTGATCTCCGGCATGGTAATGTAATGCTCATCGTCCGTCTGCTCCAGCATGATCTGCGCCAGACGGTACAGCTTGAATTTCTGATTCGTTCCCTTCGGCATAGCGTATCTCCTCACTTTCCCGCTTCATGTGCGCCTTAACCCAGTTTTTCTCTCCGGATCTTCACGCAGGAGTTCAGATAAGAAAGCATCACAATGATCCACACCGCCGCCAGAAGCACGACCGCCATGATCCCGGTATCGAAGAACAGGTGGCACAGCATCGCGACAACTAGAAGCAGGGGGATCGTCTTATTTGCCGTCATGTAAGACTTGTAGGCGCTCTGATAGATCATCGCCCGCTCTGCCTCATCGCAGCTTTCCAGCCATTCTTTCTGAAATTTTCTTGAAGCCGGATCGCCTTTTTTCTCCGGGTAAACGCGCTGCACACATTTCACATACCTTGCCTGCCAGAATCCCGCATACATAAAGTACAGAATAAATATAATGCACACCAGCAGGAAATGGCCGCTCCGGCTCGCTTCCGTCCCGATGTATTTCATGGAATAACCGGTCGACAGCACCAGCATGCACAGCGCCTGGGTAATGATATTCGCCTTCATCCCGAACGCGCCCGCCTTCTCGTATTCATATTCCAGACGGTCGCACGCCTCATCCTCTGCTCCGGCGATCTCCTCTCCGATATTTTTCATTTTCCAGATGCAGGATTCACCGGCCAGGATCCCGGCCGCGCCGATTGCGATCATCAGCGGCAGCATAACCCGCTGCAATGCGCTCAGCACATTTCCCGCGCCGGAAGCGATCCCGGATCCGTACAGTTCCATCCCGGCGCCAAGCAGCGCGCCGACCAAACCGCCGCCTGCCGCCCCGGCCAGCAGGATCAGCCCCATCTTCTTATACGTTCCCATTTTCTTCGTCTTCATGACTCATCCTCCTCATACTCAAATATATCCTCCACCTTCACCTGACAGATCTTCGCCAGCTTCAGCGCCAGCGTCACCGACGGGGAATAATCTCCCCGCTCAATGAGGCTGATCGTCTGCCTGGACACGCCGGCCAGTTTCCCCAGCTCGGTCTGGTTGATCCCCAGCCTGGCGCGGTATTCTTTCAATCGGTTAAGCAGTGCCATAATACCCTCTCCTCTTCTTTTATTATGACAACTTTATTTGTCACCCTCATTCTAGCATTGACAACTTTCCTTGTCAACACATAATGACAACTTTTTTTGTCATAAAAAATACCACGAAAGATTTCTGTCCCTCGTGGTATTTTTCCCATATGTAATCCTTACATTACGGCACAGGCCGTTCAGATTTTCACGCGCCGATCTCCGGCAGCGGCCGGAACGCATTTGCTTTTCTGTCAATTACAGTCTGCGCTTCTGTTCCGGTATCAAGGACTGTATTCTTTACGGCGGCCGGATCTACAACTACCGCTGTGATATCAATTTCCTTGGATCTTGATATGCTGAGCATCGCTTCTACCTGTGCGGAATAACAGGAATCCTGCGCCTCTTTTGACTCCGTCGCTTCTTCTGTCAGTGCTGCGATATGATTTGCATTCACATAGTTGTTCCGCCCCGACGCAATCCGGATGATAACCGGTTTGGCATCTGCCGGCGTGATGAATTCCCGGTCGATGATCTCGGAAAAATGGTTTGCCGTCACAGTATTGTAATTGCCGCTGATGTACACCAGGCCATAAAGGTCGTCCAGGCCATTGTCATGCTGCCTCATCGGCGGCCACGGTTCTCTCGATCTGTAGAAATGATTCGAAGAAACCAGATTTTCCGCGCAGTTTCCTTCCATAACCAGCATGCCGGGATAAAATGAGTGGAAACGGTTTCCGGTCACTATGGAACGGGCCACGCCGTCAAAATGCACGCTGCTCTTCCCGCGCGGGAAAATATTATTGGACGATACCAGAAGGCCCCCGAAGTTCTGTGCGTAAATGGAATATCCTTTGTAGCCCGCACCGATCAGATTTTCGGTAACTTTAGACGCCTGCCCCCAGCCGCGCAGCTCGATACAGCTTCCGCATTCTGCGATAAAATTGTCATGAATGCTCAGTGCGTCCGCATGGTAAATGGTTATCGCATGTTCCAGATATACAAAACCCATTCCCGTGATCCTGAAAGAATCCTGGGCTCCGGCCACATAAATTCCGGTTTTCCCGTTTACATATGTGTTCTCCGGATTCGGCTCGCCGGTTCCGTCATCCACGAAATGCAGTCCGTCAATACAGAAGTTCTCGAACTCAACCGAACTAATCCGCGGCGATCCTTCCCGCTCCACATAAAACGCAGCCTGAGCCCGTTCTCCCGCAGCTTCATCAGCATCAAGATCCACCAGGATCCGGCTGCCGCCCGGCCACAGTTCATGCAGTCCCGGCCAGTCTTTCTCCGGCACATTAAAGCGGATGCTCGAAGACGTAAACCCATGTCCGGATCCCATGATCTTCAGATAACTGATATCGATCATGACCTGTGTGCGGAGATGATAATCCCCCGACGGTATATAGATCACAGCCCCCGGCTTTCCGCCTTCGTTAATATCCGATTCCGCCTGTCTGCTTTTCACATCGGCGATAATGCTGTTGATCACCTCTCCAATATCTTCATACGGATTTCCAACAGGCCATTTTGTCACATCATAGTAATTATTGCCAGCCATCTCTGTTTTCTCCTTCTCTGCCATTTTACCTGAAACATTCTTTCATGCCATAGGACCGGTAGTCCTTTAACACCGCGCTGCCGCCAACAGCGCGGATCTGTATCTTATTCTGGCTGTTTCCGGCGTAAATATTATTCGCATGGTTATTCTGATAGCGATCCGTAAATATCTCCACAGAACTCTGGTCAGAGTATATGTGTACATCCAGTTCTTTTTTG
Organism: Candidatus Mediterraneibacter quadrami; assembly: GCA_019120575.1. Taxonomy (GTDB): domain Bacteria; phylum Bacillota; class Clostridia; order Lachnospirales; family Lachnospiraceae; genus Mediterraneibacter; species Mediterraneibacter quadrami. Next base: position 30,963 of record DWUU01000029.1, on the reverse strand, counting down.
CCTTTCAGAAATAATATGCTTCTGGATGCGCCGTTGCTCCATCCGTCTGCATTTGACCGGTCCACGCTCAGGGTTCCACTCTTCAAGTCAAAGATGCAGCTTGTCTTTTTTCCATCTCCACACCTTAAATCCAGTTCTATTCTGTCTGCATGCGTTTTCTCTAAATCGATCTTAAACTGCATCTCAAAAGAAATGCCGTCTCCGGCCTTCAGTTCCTGTCCTGCTGATCCAATCTCCAGTCTGTCTTCTGCATATCCGTCCGTGCGCAGATTTTTCAATTCCTCTACCGGTACAAACTGCAGCGTGTGGTCCGGCATCATTTTTACTTCCCGGACCAGATTAAAGAAGCCGCACCAGCCTTCCCGGTATGTCGGTCCCCAGTCTTTCCAGAACGGCATGCACTCCCATTCATTAGCCCATGCCGCGATCAGCCTTCTGCCATCCGGCGTCTCAAAAGACTGCGGAGCATAGAAATCCATCCCCCAGTCCATTTCCCCGGATATTTTCCAGTCAAACCTGCCGGTAGCATAATCAAAATCGCCCACAAAATACACGGCCTTCCGGTCGTCTGCACCCATTGGAGAACAGGTGAGGACATACTTGTCGCCCAGCGGATAGAAATCCGGGCATTCCCACATATATCCCCACTCGCCCCGGCTCTCGGCCAGGACATTTACATAATCCCAGTGAAGGAGATCTGCCGATTTATACAGAAGCGCCTGTGCCCGTTCGTTCCGGCTGGCGCCGCACACCATATAATAAGTATCTTCGTGTTTCCATACCTTCGGATCACGGAAAAGGTGGGCCGGCACATCGTCCGGAGGCATGATCACAGGATTTCCTTCGTATTTCGTAAAATGGACGCCATCCTCGCTGTATGCGATGCACTGGGTCTGTACATTGCCGTTTCCGTGGTTCGCCACGCCCGTGTACATCAGCCAGAGTTTCCCTTCATGCTCAATCGCACTTCCGGAGAAACAACCTCCGCGCATATAATCATCATACACTTCGCTTGGCGCAAGCGCCAGGGGAAGATACTCCCAGTGAAGCAGGTCCTCACTCATAGCATGTCCCCAGTGCATATAGTCCCAGAACCCGTAGTACGGATTATACTGGTAAAAGAAATGATACTTTCCCTTATAATAGATCAGGCCATTTGGATCATTCAGCCATCCGGTCTGCGGCATAAAGTGATAGTGCTGCCTCATGCGGCCAGCCTGTACATCATCTTTCTTCTTTGAAATTTCCTTCTCAGCCTGTTTTATTTTATTCTGCATAATTTCTCTTGACATAAACTACCTCTTTACAATTAACCTTTTACCGCACCCGCTGTCATTCCCTGAACAATATACCGCTGTGCTGCAAGCGAAATGATCATAACCGGGAAACTGAACAGGAATGCACCTGCACACATCGGTCCAAGATCCAGATTATATGCCGATAAGAATCCTGCAAGCCCTACTGTAAATGTCTTTGCATTTGTACTTGTCAGAAGCAGCGCAAGCAGGAAATCATTCCATGCCAGGAATAAAGTAAATATAAATGCTGTTGCAAGCCCCGGTGTACAGATTGGCAGAATAACTTTTCTGAAAGTCTGAAGACTGCTGGCTCCGTCCACATATGCCGCCTCGTCCAGCGTGGTCGGGATCCCCTCGTAAAAGCTCAGCATGGTCCACATGACAAATGGCATATTTACCGCAGCATACACGATAATAAGCGCAAGCTGTGTATCGTAAAGTCCGAGATCACATATCAGTTCATAAATCGGAACCACGATACTGGAAGTCGGTATCATTTTCAAGCAAAGGACCAGTACTATAAGCACTATTGAAAGTCTTGCGCCGGACCGCTGAATGGCATATGCTGCAAGCGACCCAAGAATAAGTGCGATAACTGTGCTGCAGACTGCCGCTGTCAGACTGTTAATAAGGAAATGAAAGGCATCCATTCTCTCAAAAAGTCCAAAGAAATTTTCAACGGAAAATACTTCCGGGAAAAATTTGGGCGGCACCGCTATAACTTCCTCACCAGGTTTAAATGAACAGCAGATAACATAGATATACGGAATCAGCCAGAACACGGTAAGGATGACAGATATGATAATTCCAAGTCTTTTAAATAATTCACCTTTTCTTTTCATTTTCTTTTCCTCCTGTTTCTGCCGTCAGTCTGCCTTCTTCTTCGGATTCCACAAACTCTGCATGAAAACAAGCGTAAAGATAACCAGCGCCGCGATAAAGACAACTGCCATCGCACTTGCGTATCCGATATCATTGTATCTTGTCAGTGTTTTATATATCACGATACTCAGCGTTTCCGATGAGCTGTTCGGTCCGCCCTCTGTCATTGCCCAGATAATATCAAACGTACGTGCCGCATCAATAATTCTGACCGAAAGTGCAGTCAGCAGCACCGGCTTTATCATCGGAAGCTTTACATAAAATATCTGCTGGAACATATTTGCTCCATCTATTCTGGATGCCTCTATAACACTGGAGTCCAATCCTTGAAGTCCTGCAAGGGACATCAGCATCATAAAAGGAACCGTCAACCATATATCTGCGATGCAGCACGCAAGAAGCGACCATCTCGTATCTGCCAGCCAGAGGATGTCACTGCTCTCTGCAAGAATTCCAACTCGCGTCAACAATTCATTTACAATACCAAAGCTGGAACTCATCATCAGTTTCCATGTAAGACCGGCTACTAACGGTGCGATCATCAAAGGCGCCATCATTAGTGCCCTGATTACTTTACTTCCTTTATAATTCAATTCAAAAAACAAGGCAAATAAAAGTCCTATCATGGTCTCAACACTGACTGCTACAAGGATATACACAAATGTATTTTTCAATTGTTTCAAAAATCCGCCGGCCGTAAATGCATGAACATAATTTTCCAATCCGATAAATGTCTTTTCACCAGTGATGCCTATCTCATAAAAGCTGTCAATTACCATAGAAATAATAGGATATATCAGGAATGCTCCCATAAATATTGCACCTGGTAAAAAGAACAGTAATAATGTTTTTCTCGATATCAATCTCATATGTCTACCGCCTTTTTTAACAAAGGGCGTATCCCCTCAATTATCATCTTCAGGGAACGCCCTCTGCAGATTAAATTATATTGAAATTAGGCTACTCTCTGTTTATTAAGATAGATTCTATTTTCCAATTGCTTCAATCTCTGCCTGCGCCGCTTCAAGAGTCTCATTTACATCTGCTCCGCCAAGGCAAGACTCTACAACTCCGATCAGGGTTTCCTCAATCTGTGCCCATGTCGTTACCATCGGTCTCGGCTGGGCCTGCGCAGCTTCAAGCGTCTCAAGTACTGCTGTTGTATGTTCGTTGCCGCTTTCCTGCCCTGCTTCTTCATATACGGATGTTCTTCCTGCGATCTTCAGCGTCAGATCCATATAATCTGCATTATGGTCATACATATATTCCACATACTGCAGTGCCATATCTTTATTTGCGGAATTTTTCATTACACACTGATACCACGGTCCTGTTGTAGCTCCGATGCCTGCGCTTCCCGCGATCATCGGCGCACAACCTACTTTATCAGCGCCAAGCGCTTCTACCGCTGCCGGATACTGATGGCTCCAGTTAAGCTGCATAGCCGTCTTGCCGTTTGTAAACAGTTCCTGTGATTCTGTCGCTGCTGTTGCAAGTGCATCTGACGGTGTATAGTCTGCATCTGCCATCTCTACCATGAAGTTCATAGCATCTACATACGGTTGACTCGTGACATTTACATTACCGTCTGCATCGAACACAAGACCTTCAGCACCTGCCTGGCAGGCAAAATCAAGATAGGAACATACAGCATCTGATCCGCTACCGAATACTGTAGAACCATACATATCATCCGTAGCATATTCTTCTGCGACCGCTTTATACTCTTCCCATGTTGTCGGCACTTTGTCTTCCGGAATAATGTCTTTTCTGTAGATCAGGATCTTACAGTTTGTCCACATCGGATATCCGAGCAGATTACCATCAATCGTACCACTCTCTTCCAGTGTCGGAAGGAAATCACTCGTATCGGCATCTGTAAGCGGCTCAATCGCATCTGCAAATGCTGCAAGCCAAACAAAATCCATGCAGGCAACATCATGTGCCGCCTCGCCTGATTTAATTTCTGTAGAAAGCTTGTCATACATTCCTGCATATGCTACTGCATCAACAACAACCTTGCATCCGGTCTCTGCTTCGAAATCCGCCGCCGTCTCATTCGCAAGAGCCTCAGCCGGTGAACCGCTTTCCACGAGAACAGTAATGCTATTCTCTCCGCCTTCTGCACTGTCAGCTGAATCCGATGATCCGCCACCCGAACCACATCCTGCTGCTGTTGTTGCTACCATTGTCGCTGCCAGCAAAATACTGATTAATCTCTTTTTCATTTTTGCTCCTCCTTAACACAATATTAAATCAGATTATCAGGTTTCCTGCATTCTGCTGTCCGTCTCAATTTCAGATCATTTGCCGGCTATCAGATCTGAAACTCACGCACTACAGTCTGCTGAATTTATATAATGATCATTTTCAGCGTTAACTGAAATGATTCATCATATTCATACATAAGTCTTGTATGGAACGCGTTCCACATTGTCGTAAACCAAATCTCTTTTCTTGGCTTTAATTATACCCTTCTCATCTGATTTGTCAATAATTTTTGTTAATTCACAGATCTTTTGTATAATATGTCCAATTTCCACCGCGGATTTTTGTATAATCTGATTTTTACTTTTACTGTACAGTTGTATTGCCCTCTCTTAACTTTACACCAAGGAGCACCACTTTATCACGATATTCCTTTCCATTTATCTTGTTTATCAAAAGACGCACTGATTCCCTCGCAAGTCCTTCGATCGGCTGTACCACAGCCGTCATTTTAGGTTCAACCAGATCAGTGATAAAGGTTCCGTCATAAGCTACAAACTTTACATCTCTCGGGACTTTCCTGTGTCTGCGGATCGTCTCATTCATACATTCTATTGCCAGTGCATCGACCGCAAAAACACCGTCAAAATCTTCTGTTTTTGAAAAGACATCCTGGACGACTTCCTTATAATAGGCAAGATCCATCCGATTCCATTTCATATCATACGTATAGGTATCGACATGATGCTCTTTCATTATCCGTTCAAATTCAATATGTCTTTCATGATATGGCGAATTGACGATCTCCGCCCCGCGGAAATGCAGGATCTTCCTGCAGCCGTTTTGTATCAGTGTTTCGGCTGCCAGACGGCCGCCCTCTCTGTGATTAACTGCTACAACCGGAATATGACTTCCAAGATAACGGTCAAGGGCTACAATAGGTTTGTTCACATTCTCATACTCTTCTACATCCAGAGAATGCACACCCGTGATCACGCCATCCACAATATGCCGGTTTAGCATATCAAGATACTCCAGTTCAGCATTGCTTTCCTGTGCTGTATTGCAGACCATCATCTTAAACCCGGCCTCATAGAGATCTGCTTCTGCATAATCGATGAATTCTGCAAAAAACGGATTTAACACATTCGGAACAAGAACAGCGATTATCCCTGTACGTTTATGATACAGATTCCTGGCAAGTTCATTGGGTGTATAATTCAGCTCTTTCATAGCGACTTCAATTTTTTTCCGTGTCGCATCCGCCACATATCCACTATTGTTCAGCATTCTTGAAACTGTGCCGACTCCTACATTGGCACGTTTTGCTACATCCTTTATCCCAGCCACTGTAACTCACCTTCTTTTCGTCCTTTACAGAAGTTTATCACAATAACAAACTACCTGCAAATATCATTTTTCGCCAACGAATCCGGTTGCACTTCCCGCCCTGATACTATATGATATTTCCATTGGATAAATAATTTAAGGAGTACTTGTCATATGAAAAAAGACGACATCCAATATCAGACTTACGTGAATATCCTGAAGGAGGAGCTGATCCCCGCGTTCGGCTGCACCGAGCCCATCGCCCTGGCCTATGCCGCGGCCAAAGCCCGCCAGATACTTGGCGCGCTGCCGGACCGGGTCCTCCTGCAGGTGAGCGGCAGCATTATTAAAAATGTAAAGAGCGTGATCGTCCCCAACACCGGACACCTGAAAGGCATGCCGGCCGCCGCGGCCGCGGGCATCATCGCCGGCGACCCGGACCGGGAGCTGGAAGTGATCTCACAGGTTCCGGAAGAGAAAATAAAAGAGATCCGGGCTTTCTTGGAAAATGTCCGGATTGATGTGGAGCACATTGACAACGGGCATGTCTTCGACATCATCGTAACGGAATATAAAGACGGCCGCAGCGCCCGGGTCCGGATCCTGGACACCCACACCAATATCGTCCTGATCGAAAAAGACGGAAGCATCCTGTATGAGGCGGCTGCTGAAACACCGGACACGGAACGAGAAAACACTGCAGACGCATCCCACGCTCCCGACGGCAAGGATGACTGCAGCACGGACCGCGCCCTCCTCAACATGGAAGACATCTGGGACTTTATCACCACCGTAGACATTGCGGACATTTCCGACATTCTGGACCGGCAGATCCGCTACAACTCCGCCATCGCGGAGGAAGGACTGCGGGGCGACTACGGCGCCAACATCGGCACCGTCCTCCTGTGCTCCTGCGGAAATGACATCGCCACCCGAGCCAAAGCATGGGCGGCCGCAGGCTCCGACGCCCGCATGAACGGCTGCGAGCTCCCGGTCATCATCAATTCCGGCAGCGGCAACCAGGGCATCACCTGTTCCGTCCCGCTGATCGAGTACGCCCGCGAGCTGAAGGCTGATCACGAGACACTCTGCCGCGCCCTGGCTCTTTCCAACCTGGTGGCCATCCATGAGAAGACCGGCATCGGCACTCTCTCCGCCTACTGCGGAGCCGTCAGCGCCGGGGCAGGCGCAGGCGCCGGGATCGCCTATCTGTGCGGCGGCGACTACCAGGCGGTGATCCACACCGTGGTCAATGCACTGGCCATCACCTCCGGCATCGTCTGCGACGGGGCGAAAGCCTCCTGCGCGGCCAAGATCGCCTTCTCCGTGGACGCCGGCATCCTGGGCTACCACATGTATCAGAACGGCCAGGAATTCAAGAGCGGCGACGGGATCGTCATGAAAGATATCGAGAGCACGATCCGCGGCATCGGGCTTCTCGGCAAAGACGGAATGAAAGAAACAAATAACGAGATCATCCGGCTCATGGTCGGAGAAGAGACCTGTTGACATGACAAGGCCCCGCAGTTCTGTGCGAACCGCGGGGCCTGATTTTTTATATCCGGTTATTTAGAAGATATGATAGTTCACTACCAGCGCCGCGAACACGATGGATACCATGGACAGCAGCTTGATCAGGATGTTGATGGACGGGCCTGACGTATCCTTGAACGGATCGCCTACCGTATCGCCAACAACCGCAGCCTTGTGGCTGTCGCTGCCTTTGCCGCCGTGTTTGCCGCCTTCGATGTATTTCTTCGCGTTATCCCACGCGCCGCCTGCATTGGCCATAAAGATTGCCATCAGGAATCCGGTCGCCGTGGAACCGGTCAGCAGACCGATCACGCCATTGTAGCCCAGGATCAGTCCGGTCACAACCGGTGTAATGATCGCCAGCAGGGTCGGCAGGATCATCTCGTGCAGAGATGCCTTTGTACAGATGTCCACGCAACGCTCATAATCCGCGTCCGCGCGGCCTTCCATCAGACCCTTGATCTCTCTGAACTGGCGGCGGACCTCAACAACGATGCTCTGTGCCGCACGTCCGACAGAATCCATGGTCAGCGCCGCAAATACGAACGGAAGACATGCGCCGATGAAGATGCCGACGAGAACCGTCGGGTTCATAACGCTCATATCGAGCACAACGTCCGGGCCGCCCACTTCCTGAACCTTCTCTACATAGGAAGCGATCAGGGCCAGCGCCGTAAGAGCGGCAGAACCGATGGCAAAGCCTTTTCCGGTTGCAGCCGTTGTATTGCCAAGTGAATCCAGGGCGTCTGTACGCTTTCTTACTTCTGCGTCCAGACCGGCCATCTCAGCGATGCCGCCGGCGTTGTCCGCGATCGGTCCGTATGCGTCCGTTGCCAGTGTGATGCCCAGTGTGGACAGCATGCCGACTGCCGCCAGCGCGATGCCGTACAGTCCTCTCGTAGACTCGGTGAATCCGCCGGACAATGCATATGCCGCCATAACGCAGATCGCGATGATAATGATCGGAACCGCTGTTGACAGCATCCCGAGGCTGAGGCCTCCGATGATGATCGTCGCGGAGCCGGTCTCGGATTTGTCCGCCAGCTTCTGGGTCGGTCTGTACGTATCAGATGTAAAGTACTCGGTAAAGAATCCGATCAGCACGCCCGCCAGCAGTCCGGCCAGGATCGCGAAATAGAATCCGATATAATGGCTGCCGAGGATGAACCATACAAGCGGGAATGATACAACCGCGATGATGATCGCACTTGTATTTGTTCCGCGGCGGAGCGCACGCAGAAGGGTGCTCTGGTTCGTGCTCTCGCCGGTCTTTACGAGCAGGGATCCGAAGATGGACGCCAGGACGCCGACTGCCGCCAGCACCATCGGGATGATCACGGCGTTAACCCGGTCAACTTCCGCGATCTTGTTAAATGCGATCACGCCCAGCGCGCATGCGGACAGGATGGAGCCGACATAAGACTCATACAGGTCCGCGCCCATTCCGGCCACGTCGCCTACATTGTCGCCTACGTTGTCTGCGATAACCGCCGGGTTTCTCGGGTCATCTTCCGGGATGCCGGCCTCGACCTTTCCTACAAGGTCCGCGCCCACATCCGCTGCCTTCGTGTAGATGCCGCCGCCGACGCGGGCGAACAGCGCCATAGAGGATGCGCCCATTCCGAAAGTAAGCATCGTGCTTGTGATGTCTTCAATGGAAAGTTTAAATACCAGTTTCAGCAGCAGGTACCAGATGGAAATATCCAGAAGTCCCAGTCCGACTACCGTGAATCCCATGACCGATCCTGCCGAAAATGCTACATTCAGTCCTCTGTTCAGGCTTTTCTGACATGCCGCCGCCGTTCTTGCGTTGGCCCTCGTCGCGATCTGCATACCCACGAATCCCGACAGACCTGAGAAGAAGCCGCCCGTCACGAACGCGAACGGAACGAACCAGGTCAGAAGATCCAGAGCCGCCATCACGAATAAGATCACAAACATGATCGCGAAAAATCCGATCAGGATCTTATACTGGCGGCGCAGATACGCCATCGCTCCCTTGTGGATCGATGCGGAGATCTTCTTCATCGTGTCATTTCCCTCCGGGAAACGCAGAACCTTGTTGGCTCTGCTCCCCACAAACAGCAGGGCGATGATGGAGCCGCATAATGTCAGTAGTGCCAGTAGATTGTCCATTTAAAATCTCTCCTTCCTTTTGATGTCTCTTATATGTATAGTTTCAGGACATTCTCTTTAGAATTCAAATACCGCAACGCCGTACGCCGGGAGCGGATAAGCGATGGAATACGTCTTGCCGTCGCATTCCTGTTTTACCGGTTTGTATACGAGCGGACGGGACGCGCCGGAACCTCCGTACTTCTTGTCGTCGCTGTTGAGCACCAGTTTGAGCTGTTTTCTCCTGGTCACGCCCACGCGGTAATCCGGACGCTCCATCGGCGTAAAGTTGCACACAAACAGCAGGTTTTTCTTATTATCCTTCGAATGACGCTCGAAGCTGTAGATGCTGCGGAAAATGTCGTCCGCATTGATCCATTCAAAACCTGCCGGATCGGAATCCATCTCGTAGAGCGCTTTATTCTTCTTGTACAGATGGAGCAGGTCGCGGTACCAGTTCTGGATCGCCTGATGCTCCGGTTCCGCCAGCAGGAACCAGTCGAGCTCGCGCTCCTCGCTCCACTCTCTGAGCTGCGCGAATTCCTGTCCCATGAAGAGCAGCTTCTTGCCCGGATGCCCGGTCATAAATGCGTATCCGACTTTCAGGTTCGCATATTTATCAAATCCAAGTCCCGGCATCTTATTGAGCATGGAGCATTTCAGATGCACCACCTCATCGTGGGAGAGAACAAGAATGTAATTCTCGCTGTACGCGTAGGAGCTTGCAAATGTCATCATGTGGTGGGCATTCTTTCTGAAATACGGATCCAGCTTCATGTACTCTGTGAAGTCATGCATCCAGCCCATGTTCCACTTCAGGCTGAAGCCCAGTCCGTCGTCTTCCGGCGACCCGGTCACCTTCGGCCATGCCGTGGACTCTTCCGCGATCATCACCGCGCCCTTGTTCCTGCCGAGGACAACGGAGTTCAGATGCTTGAAGAACTCGATCGCTTCCAGGTTCTCATTTCCGCCGTATTTATTGGCCACCCACTGGCCGTCCTGCTTGCCGTAGTCCAGGTACAGCATGGAAGCCACCGCATCCACGCGCAGTCCGTCTACATGGAAATGCTCGATCCAGAACAGCGCATTGGCGATCAGGAAGTTCTTCACTTCGGCCTTGCCGTAGTCAAAGATCTTCGTACCCCAGTCCGGATGCTCGCCCATTCTCGGGTCTGCATACTCAAAGGTCGGCGTGCCGTCGAAATCCGCCAGGCCATGCGCGTCTCTCGGGAAATGCGCCGGTACCCAGTCAAGGATCACGCCGATATTGCTGCGGTGCAGTTCATTAACCAGATAAGCGAAGTCTTCCGGCGTGCCGTAGCGTGACGTCGGAGCATAGTACCCGGTCACCTGATAGCCCCAGGAACCGTCGAACGGATGCTCCGCGATCCCCATCAGTTCTATGTGGGTATAGCCCATATCTTTTACATATTTCACGATCGCGTCGGCGAATTCCCTGTATGTATAGAACCCTTCGTCATCGCGCCCCGGATGCCGCATCCAGGAGCCCATATGCACTTCATAGATGGACATCGGATTCATCTTGTGATCCCAGGTCTCCCGGCGCTTCATCCATGTGCTGTCCGTCCATTTCAGATGAGAAATATCCGTCACCCGGGAAGCGGTTCCCGGCCTCAGCTCCGCATAGTTTGCAAATGGATCCGCCTTGAAGATCCGTTTGCCCTGCTGCGTCTCAATACAGAACTTATACAGCGCGCCCTCCTGTACACCCGGCACAAAACAGGTGTAGATCCCGAGCGGTTCCTGGCGGTCCATATAGTTGGCCTCAAAATCCCAGCCGTTAAAATCGCCCACTACGGCAACCCGGCGGGCATGCGGCGCCCACACTGCAAAATAGACGCCCTCTTTGCCTTTACAGACAACTTTGTGCGCGCCCATCTTCTGATAGATCTCATAGTGGTTGCCCTGTCCGAAGAGATACTGGTCCAGTTCGCCGATCTCAAAGGGCTCCGTTTTTTTCTTTTTTGTGCTTTTTTCCGTTTTCATAAAGCCACCTCGTCGCTTATTTTTCTTTAATATCTACATTATACTTTAAAGTGTCAGAAAAGTGAAGTGAAAAAAGGACAGCCGGCAGGATAATTCCCGCCGGCTGCCCGAAATGTATTCCATATTTTTCCGGATCAGATATTGAAGTCTTTTTCCGAGAGCAGGATCCGGTCCGCCTCGTCCGTATTCTTGCCGAATACACGCTTCACGAGCTTCTTCGCGGAAGCTTTCTGGGAGTGCTGGATCGCCTCGTCCATGATCTCCTTCACCTCGGCAACCGTTACCGCGTGGTCCTCTCTCTGGAGTGAATCGATCTTGCTGTACAGTGCCAGGATTCCCATCTCATCGATGCGGTATCCGTTCTCCTGCGCGTAAGTCTGGCCGAATGTTACCAGCTCGTCGTTGATGAAGATCGGCACCTCCAGGCGGGACGTGAATTTTCTTCTGAACTCCCGGTTGGAGGAGAGCAGGCGGTCGATCGGTTTTCTCTGCTCCTCGAGCACGATCAGCAGTTCGCCGGTATCCTTCTCCATCGCCTTGTTGAGGCGTGCCACTGTCTTCTCATTCATCTTGCCCGCTTTCTCGATAATGAGCGCGCCGCCGTAAAGTTTATCAAAGATATCGCTGATCTTCTTCTTGTTCAGCGAATCGCCTGTCACGATGGCAACCTTGCCCTGATGGATGTTGCGCTGTTTCTGGATCGCTTTCACAACGTCGACCGCAAGCACGGTCTTGCCGTTTCCTTTATTTCCGACGATCAGAAGGTTGCCTGTCCGGGATGTACCCTGGCGGTTCGTGCAGTTCTTATCCTGCTCCAGCACGTCCACCAGCTGCTCGCTCATGCCGCGCACCGGTACGAAGTAGGAGAACAGCTTCTTCTGCTCTTCTGTCAGGCCGGCCCTCGTTCCGATGCCGCTCTGGATGCCCAGATCATAACGGCCGTGTACGATGAAGCCTGTGTCAGACAGTGACATTGCATCCGAGATCTCATCCAGCGGAAGCGGCGCCGTCTTGCCGGTAGCGATCATCTTCGCCGTCTCTTTCCGGCTCAGCGGAGTCGTCGCCGAGAGGATGTCCATGTTGTCATCGTCATCATCCGGGATCTCACGGTCGTCTATGCCGTCCACAACATCCTCTTCAGAGAACAGATCCTCATCCCAGTCCGCGATCTCTTCGTCAGATTCTTCGAATTCCTCTTCTTCCCCGTATTCTTCCTCGTCCTCGCCGGGATACTCGTCTGCTTCTTCGAACTCATCCTCATCGTCATCGAGGTATTCGTCTTCATCTTCGTCGAGGTACTCATCCGCTTCTTCGTACTCTTCTCCGTCTTCGTCGTCGAGGTACTCGTCTGCTTCTTCGTACTCTTCTCCGTCTTCGTCGTCGAGGTACTCGTTCGCTTCTTCGTACTCTTCTCCGTCTTCGCCGTCGAGGTACTCGTTCGCTTCTTCGTACTCTTCTCCGTCTTCGCCGTCAGGGTATTCGTCTGCTTCTTCGAATTCTTCCCAGTCTTCGCCGTCATCGAGGAATTCGTCCTCTCCCGCATACACCTCCGCGTCATCCTCGTCGAAGTCATACTCTTCGAAATCATCATCGTCATCGAGGCGCAGTGAATCAGCCACTTTGCCCATGTTTTCATGAACTTCTCCGACTTTTTCTCTCAGCGCCGGAGCCGGTTTTACCTCTTCCTCCGGGATCACGCCCTCGATTTCATCGATCATCCTCTGGATGTCCTCCGGCAGGATCGGATCTATTTTCTTTGTTTTCTGATCTTCCATACTCTCCCCTTCTTCCGGTAATATTTCTTCTGCCTCATCCGCGTCAAGAATAAACTCTTCCGCATCATCCGCGTCAAGAATAACTTCCGGTTCAACATCCTCCGGAGTAATCTCAGTCATTCCTCCCCTGGATGATGCCGGCTTTTTCTTCTTCTCTTTCTCCTCGGCGATCTGTCTCACCATATCGGCATCTGCAACCGCCTCAATCTCGCCGATGGCGCGTTCGAAATCATCCGGCTCCGGCTCTTTTTCGTCTTCCGGACCGGCATCTGTATCTTTCACTCTGCTTTCTTCAGGCGCCGCCGCGACTGCCGGATCTTCTGCCGGTACATCTTCCGGCTTCTCCGGTTCCAGATGCAGAAGCATCCTTAACGCTTCATCAAGCGGCATCGTATCACCGATCTTTTTCTTATGTACAGCTGCTTCTCCGCTGTCCGTCTCCCCGGACGGCTTCTCCGGCTCTTCGATCTTCTCTTCCGTCGGACCGGCCGGCTGCTCCGCTGATTCGGGCTTCTCTTCGACAGGCCCGGCCGGCGTCTTCGTGTCCGGCTCTTCTGTTTTCTCCCCGGACGCTTCTCCTGCTTCTTCTCCGGCCCCGTTCGCCGCCTCTGCCGGTTCAGGGATCGCTGCAGCCTCTTCCGCCGCAGTCGCTGTCTCCACGGATATATCTTCTGCCTGCTCATCCGCATCCTCCGTATACGCGGTAATATCCGGCATCTCCTCCGTTTCACTGTCCGGCCCTGCGAACCGCCTGTCATATCGCTCCTGCTGGGACGGCGTCAGCGGCTTGTACTGCATCTTCAGCTCCATTGCTTTGTAAACATACTGCCCTTCGCTGAACCAGAGGATCAGATCATCACATTCCTCCAGACATTCCGCTGTCATACCCGCTTCCTGATACAGTTTTGCAAGCTCATACGCCCACTCTTCAACGTACTCTGACTTCTTATATTCTTCCAGTGCCTTAATCTGCTGCTCAACCGGAGCTCTCTGTGCCCGGAGAATCTGATATCTCAGAATATACTGATTCGGATCCTTCGGAGCGGCATGGATAAAGTCATCATAATAATCAATCGCTTCATCCACTTTTCCCATTTTCAATGCCAGCGTGCACAGTTTGCTTATAAGCTTCCGGCTGCCGTCTGAACGATGGCCGGCAAGCGAAAGCACCTGATAACTCATTTCATAATTACCGGTTTTCTCGTATATTTCCCCCACATTTGCAAGCATGGACACATTCCGGACCCGCCGCCAGTCAATCTCATCTGCGATCGCCGCCGCTTTTCTGTAAGAACCTTCATGCATTAATTCAAGCATTTCTTCTGTCATTTGCTTATATTCGTACTTATCCACCGCACTTCACCTCATTGAAAAAGTATTTTTTCTGGCAGATTTCTGCTCTTCACGCACTGAACGCAGAATAACATTTTACTTAGTTTATCATATGAGATTCATTCTGTCAAAAAAATGCATCTTCAATTGACATTGAAGATGCATTTTTGTTTTGTATTCAATTGTAAAATTTCTTTATATAAAATCGGAGGAAATAAATTGATTCGGTTCCTGTGAGACCTTCGCCTCTTGTTATACTTCCGTTGTATAACGATTACGATTCATAGCAGCATCCCTGCGATAAGCGCTTCAGGTACTATTTTATACTTCCGAAGAGTCATCCTGGTTATTATTCCTATAATTGTTCCCTTTATAATATCCTTAAAGATAAGATAACAGCCTACTTAATTATTACTTCTATAGCCAGCGCCCTTTTCTATAAAATATATATTCTACTCAATGTTTCTTTACACATCTTTCGAAATTCTGCTATATGTGGTATCTATATTCAATACGTCTGCAAATGTTAAATCTTAATGATCTTCATCCGGATTCCTTACTCTCCGATCTTCTTTTTTTCTTCTAAACTATTTCCGGATCCATCATCTAAAGTATCTGGCAAAGGCCTCTTACATCACAGGAACTTTCATTTGCCGTACCACTGACATATTGATTAAAAACTGAATTAATACTGTCCATGGGATTACCCCTCCTGATGTATCTTTATTATTAATCCTTTAAGAAGAATTGTTCTCTTTGGATGTACTTATGATAGCATCGGAGTTTATATTTGTCAATACATTTTAATAATTTATTTTAAATAAATTTATTATTTTATTTATTTTGTTTTAATTTTCTGATAATTATATATTATTCCGTTCTCCCTAAGGTTCTGATTATACACGATTTTACCTTTCTGAAAATGCTTCTTAAGAATTCTTTAGATTCTCTTACGCCGGTTTTTAAGAAATCTATTCTACACTTGGCTTGTTGAAAGGGGGAGTTTACATGATGAAAACGACTGCAAAATGGCTGTATCCGGCCTTGCTTATCGTTCTTTTTATTATTCTTGTTCCGGCTGTCATCCCGGACGGGGCTGTATACGGCTCCAACACGGACTGGCTGAGCCAGCACGTTACTCTGGCAGAGGCGATCCGCACCGCCTGCCTTGAACAGCACACGCTGCTGCCGGACTGGATCGGGCTTGGCGGCGGCTCCAACGGTTATCAGTTCGCCTACTATGGATTCCTGCGGCCGGATCTGTTGATTGGCTGTCTGCTGCCGCAGATTCCGATGGTGCAGATCCTCATCGGATACATGCTGTCTGTATATCTCTGTTCCGTACTGCTCTGCTATGCATGGCTGCGTTCAGAAGCATTTTCACCTGCGGCCGCCTGGTTCGGAAGCATTCTTTTCATGACTGCGGGATGTCTCTTCCACATGCACCGGCAGATTATGTTTGTCAACTATCTGCCCTTCCTTCTCCTGGCGTTCCTCTGTGTAAAAAGCAGGCGGTGGAAGTGGCTCCCGCTCTGCATGCTGATGATCTGTCTGTCCAGCTTTTACTTTGCCCCCGCTGCATTCGCCGCCCTCGCATGGTACTGGTACAGGAGTGAAGCGCTGTCATCCGGTCCGTCCTGCAGTTTGCCCGCAGGATTCCTTCGCGGAATGTTCCTGAAACGGTTCCTTCCCTCCGCCCTGCTGGCCGCCGGGATGTCGGCCGCACTCCTGCTGCCGGTCGGAATGGTCCTGCTGGAGCACGGAAGAAGCGGCGGCGGATTCAGTCTCCGCACGGTTCTCGAACTGTTTGCCCCCAACCCGGTCTTCAACAATATCCTGTTCAATGAATATGGGATGGGGCTGACGCTGATCTGCCTCTACGCAATCCTTGCCGGACTGCGGATCCGGAACATGCGTCCGGACAGCATCCTTTTTCTTCTCTTCGGCCTGTTCGGGATCTTCTCCTATCTCCTGAACGGAACGCTCTACGCACGGCCGAAGATCCTGATCCCGTTTATGCCCCTCGTGATCCTGCAGTGCCTGCGGGTCATGAGACAGATGTATGCTGACCGCCTTCCCCGTCTTCCGCTCTGGCCTTTTGCCGTTCTGATCCCGGTCAGCCTTTTATGGTTCAGCCAGCCCCAGTTCCCGTGGATCATGGCAGAACTCGGGATCCTCCTCGGTCTGTGTATGATCGCGCGTTTTCGAAAAGTGGTGCAGACAAAAAGCGTCCTGCCCTGCATTCTTATGCTTCTTATATCCCCGGTCGGGATGTACTTTGCCACGGCCGGCACAGAAGACTGGGTAAATAAGACCGGGATTTCCGCCGGTTTCTCCGCAGAAGATCTTGCAGACTGCAGGATAGACCCGCGCTGGCATTTTGACAGTCTGATCAGCCCCCTGGTCAGCGGGAATGAATACAATACCGGACTGACCCGCAGCACCATGTACTCTTCCATAACGAACAGCGCCTGCTCAGAACTGTATTATGACATCCTTATGACCCCGATCCGCATCAATAACCGGGTGGCAGTCCTGACTTCAGACAATCCGTTCATGCTCCGGCTTCTCGGCGCCCGCTTTCTGGAAACTCCGGCGGATGAGATCCCCGCAGGCTATAAAGAAGTACTGCGCTCCGGGGACACCGTTCTGGCAGAAAATGAACACACGCTTCCGTCTGTCTACTTTACAAACGAAACCATCTCCCGGGAAGCTTTTGAAACGCTGGACGACTACAAAAAACTGGATGTGCTTACCCGCAGAACTATTGTGGATGATCCCGGCGCCGTTGTTTCCAATGCTTCCGGAATTCCGGAAAGCGGCATGCAGACCTGGGAACCGGTACTCCGTCTGGCCGGAGAAGGATCTTTGCCGGAGGGGCTCTCCGTCACCCAGGCGGAAAACGGCTGGGAGATCCGGGCAGATAAGACCTGTTCCTTATCACTGGCAATCGACAATCCTGTTCCGGGCCGCATCCTCCTCTGTGAATTCCAGGTCCGGAATCACACAACCGGAGCGGTGATCCTTGATATCAACCGGATACGGAATAAACTCTCCGGGCGCTTCGCTCCCTATCCGAACGGCAATGACTGTTTTCACTATCAGTTTTCCACAGACTCGCCGGGAGGGGTGAACCGGCTGGATATTACATTTTCCAGAGGGCATTATGAACTGACGGATTTCCAGTGGCACATTTACGATCAGACGCTGCTCAGAGAGCAGACGGTCGTCCCCGTTTCCCGGGACGGAACCATAACCGCAGAAACCGATGGATATCTGGCAACATCTGTACCGATGCAGAATGGACTGGAGATCCTTGTGGACGGAAAACCGGCTGATCTGGTGGAGATCAACACCGCCTTTGCCGGTGCCCGGCTGGAGAAGGGGACCCATACGATTGATTTCCGGTTTACCCCGCCGGGGAAATCCGCGGGCTGCCTGATCAGCTGCATTTCCGTTGCCATTTACATCATCTGGCTGGCTTCATCCTGTATCAGACGTGAATTGTTCACTTATCTGATCAGCGGCGGGATCACCACGGCGGTCAATTACATCCTCTATGCCGCTCTGCTCGCCCTTCAGCTTCCTCTGCTCGCCGCCAACAGCGCGGCATGGGCCGGAGCCGTACTCACCGCCTACGCGCTGAACCGCTGCCTTGTCTTCCATTCACAGAAGCCGGTGGTCAGTGAACTGGCGTCATTCGCAGCGCTGCGCCTGGTCACGCTGCTTGCGGAAAATGCACTGCTATGGCTCCTGGTCATCCGTCTGAGCGCTCCGGCGTTCCCGGCCAAGCTTCTGGTCAGCGTGGGCACAGTTGTTGGGAATTATGTGCTATGTAAATTCGGGATCTTCAGAAAGGAGACAGTTTCTCATGGATAAGATCAGCATTATCGTACCCTGTTATAATGAAGAAGACGCACTGCCGGAATTTTACCGGGCTGCATCTGACGCCGTCCGGGATATTGACGGCGCAGAATATGAATTTATCTTTGTGGACGACGGGAGCACAGACCACACACCCGATATCCTGGAAAGCCTGAGCCTGTCCGACGACCACTGCCGCTCCCTGTCTTTTTCAAGAAATTTCGGCAAAGAGGCCGCCATGTATGCCGGGCTTCAGAATGCATCCGGTGATTACTGCGTGTTCATGGATGCGGATCTCCAGCATCCGCCCGGACTTCTGAAAGAAATGTACCGCGTACTGAAGACGGAAGAATACGACTGCTGCGCCGGGCTGCGGGAAGACCGCACCGGGGAGAGCCGGCTGCGCGGCATCCTGTCCCACACATTTTACAGGATCATCCGCAGGACCTGCCATCTGGATATGGGCGACGGCAAAGGCGACTTCCGCATGATGAACCGGGCCGTGGCCGATGCCATCCTGAAGCTTCCGGAATACAACCGCTACATGAAAGGGATCTTCTCTTTTGTCGGATTTGAGACAAAATGGATCCCGTTCCATGACGCCGGGCGCACGGCCGGAGCGACGAAGTGGTCATTTTCTTCTCTGTTCCGCTATGCAGTGGACGGGATCCTGTCGTTTTCGTCCGCCCCGGCCGCGCTCTCAGGCATGACCGGCGCTCTGCTGATCATCATCGCCGTGATCACAGGGATCTGGGGACTGGCTGCAGAGGGCGGCCTGTCCGGGATCCCTCTGCTCGTCTGCCTGATCCTGCTGCTCAACGGCATCCAGATGCTGTTTATTTCCATCGTGGGACAGTACGCGGCCAGAGACTATATGGAGAGCAAGCACCGCCCCATCTATATCGTAAAAAAGAGGAGAGGATTTTCATGATCCTCTCCTGATGATGCAATATCCTAAAGCACGATGTCATCTACTTTCTTAAAATCTGCCAATCTGAAAGATTCAATTGTGTTCGCGGAAATGAGATAAAACTTCTCGCCCGCATACATCCCGCGCACGCTTCCCGTCCAGTTGAGCGTCCTCGAGAACACTTCGCGGAAACCGTCCTCTTCATCATAGGTAAAGATTGTGTACACGGTGGAGTCGCCGTAGGACAGAAAGCCGAACAGATTCTTTCCCACATCCACAAACACCGCCTTGTAATCATATCCCACATCAGTCCCGTACATGTCTTCCAGGATATATTGATTCTCTTCCTTTACATCCGACGGATCGGAAATGTCGAACATGGACAGCTTCACGCCCCCCGTCGCCACGCTCTCCTCGTCCACATCCATGCCGATCCCCAGCAGCTTTCCGTCTCCGTAGGGATGAAGGTATTCTGAGAATCCCGGAATCTTCAGTTCCCCTATGATCTTCGGGTTATGCGGGTCCGAGAGATCCGCCGAGAAGAGCGGATCGGTCTCACGGAAGGTGACGAAATATCCGATATCGCCCATCAGCCTTGCGGAATATACCCGCTCGTCCGGCGCCAGGTCACGGATCTCCCCGGTCACGTTCAGATCGCTGTCCAGGATATAAAGCGAATTTGTATCCACATTGCGGACTTCTGTCTCTTCCCCGCGGAACATATCTGCCAGATCCGCCAGGAAGCTTCCCTCCGTCTCGTTCACAGACGTGACAGTCGTTACCAGCCGGAGGTATCCGTCGTACTCGTCGATACTGAAAGAGTCATTGAGGATCCCGTCCACTTTAGTCTGCGCCGTTCCCGTCAGCACGCCGTTTTCATAGGCGATCCTGCGGATGGACGTCTGCGTCACATTTGCATCATTATTATTGTAATAAGATTCTGTCAGGTAAATATTTTCCGTGCTCACATAGCACTCGCCGGCCGTACCGAAAACCGCCTTGCTGTCTGTCTTTTCCTTCGGGTCATCCAGCGAAAATGCAGTGATCACCGTGTAGTCGTTTCCCATTTTCCGCTGCGGCATGTAGATATCCGATACCGGCATGATCTCGCCCTGTATCTCCGGGATGTACGTCCGTGGCTCCGGTCTGCTGATGTCATAGGGCAGGCTGTAATCACTCAGCACATAGACGTATCCGTCTTTCACCCGCATGGTGTTGTAATATCCGCTCTGGGAGAGCGTTGAGATCTTCTCCGGATCCGCCGGGTCGCTGATATCATAGACGTCCGTGCATGTATACTGCCGGTATGTTCCGTCATACCCGGTCTTCCCGTCGTCGTACTCTTCCCTTGTATACAGTATGAGCAGACGCTCATCCGCCGCGTAAAGTTCTGTCACATAACAATCCTCATCCATCTCGATCTGCGCCAGATGCTCCATCTCATCTGATGTGATATCCACGATCTCAACGGTCTCTCCGTTCACAAGATAAATATTTTCCCCGTCCGTCTTGACGATGTCCGCCTCTCCAACGCCCTCGGTCCGGACGTTTGTGTCGGAATAGCTTCCGGATTTACCGGATGTCCCTGTCGCCGCAGCCGATGAACTCTCCTGAGACGCGGCGCTGTCTTCCACCGCGCCGGCAGACCCGCCGTCGCTGTAGGTCCCGGCCAGTTTCTCATCCGCATCTCTCTGAGCCTGAATGTAGCGGTATATTTCATTGTAATCCTCAGCTGCCGCCAGTTCGTCCGCCTGCCCCGCTGCCGGTTCCGCACCCCCGGCGGCTGTGCTCTCTGAACTCCCGGCATCTGCATTCTCCGCGCCCCCGGCGTCTGCGCTCTCCGCACCGCCGGACATTGTACTTGCCGCACCGTCTCCCGGATGACCTGTCAGGTATGCCGCTGACAGTCCGATGACCACACAGGCACAGGCGGCCGCGGCTGCCCCGCCGTATATCCGCACAGATTTCCGGCGTTTTTTCTTCGCCCGGTCTTCCAGCATCCGCTCAACCGCATCCGGTTCCAGTGCCGGCGGCACCGGGATGTCATCCGTCATTTTCCGGAGATCATCCATCAGATCCTGATCCGTCTTTATATTATGAAGATTTTTCTCATCCATAGCCCTCCTCCTTTCTCCGCACTCTGTCACACTGTACTCCCCAGACTGACGCGCATCTTCTCCAGCGCCCGCTTCTTCCTGGAACGCACAGAGGATGCATTTTTATTCAGCATTTCCGCGATCTCCTCACTCCGGTATCCGCCGAAGACTGAGAATGCCACGATCATCCGCTCCTCCTCATCAAGCAGTTCCAACGCCCGCCGGATATCCTCCCGCTGCGCGTAATCCGGTTCTGCGCCGGCCGCCACTCCTGGGTATGTATCTGCGTCATCTGTGATCTTCCGCTCCCTGCTTCGCTTCGTCAGCGCGCGCCTGCACGCATTATTCAGGATCGTGAAGATCCAGCTCTTAAAAGACGACTCTTTCCGGAGCGAAGTAATATTTTCATACGCCGCGATCACGGCTTCGCTCACCGCGTCCTCCGCTTCCTGCGGATGCCGGAGCATGCAGAGGGCGAACCGGTAGAGATCTCTGTATATTTCTGAATAAAGACGGGCAAACGCTTTTGCATCGCCCCGTCTGGCCCGCCGGATCAGATCCCGCTCCGGAGCATTATCATAATCGTACATCTGCACCCCTCCTCCCGTGCCGTGCACTTATGTCTGTAAATAGAAACTGATATCAGTGAATTTGCTTCTGTTGTATATAAGCGTATTATAAAGGGGATTTTGTTGCAATGAATTTAGCAACGTAGAATTAAAATATCTGTTTTCAACCGTAACTCCGCATTACAGTTAACAAAAAAATCCCGGGAATCACTTCCCGGGATTTTTCAGAGGCGCAGACGAGATTTGAACTCGTGCATCAGGGTGTTGCAGACCCACGCCTTACCACTTGGCTACTGCGCCTGAGCACTTAGCGACCGTTCTTTGGTCGCTTACGTGCAATGACCCCGACGGGAATCGAACCCGTGTTACCGCCGTGAAAGGGCGATGTCTTAACCGCTTGACCACGGGGCCATTTACGCAGTCACTTCTGTAGTGACCGCTGTTTATATTACCACAGTAAAAACAGAATTGCAAGGACTTTTTTAATTATTGAAGCCCCACATATATTTCTCTACAATTTCAAAGGGCGCCGGGCCCACGCCAAGCACGGCCCCGTGAAATTCTTTCTGGGAAAATGTCCCCCCTGCCTCTTCCGCCCAGGCCCGCTTCAGTTCCAGAAATTCTACATAACCGACATAGTATTTCAGATAATTGGCCGGCGATCCGATGATCAGGTCATAGATCTCTTCCACGGTCTCTGCATCCCGGATCCCGTAGCTGCTGAAGAATTCCACCGTATCCATCACGCTCCACCCGTCATAGTGGATGCCGATGTCCGCAAGGGCATAGAGACCCAGGATGAGGGAACTGTTTTTCTGCAGGACGGCCGCCTGTTTCTCCGGCAGCGGCGTCAGGTAATAACTTCCCATCTCCGCGTAGGTCGCCCAGCCTTCCACATATCCGCCGAAATCCAGCATGCTCCGCAGCGGATCCGGATCCGTCCCTTCATAATAGACCGTCTGGTACAGATGCCCCGGGTAGCCCTCATGGGCCAGGGTCGTGAAAAGCGTCAGATCATCGCTCATGTGCCCCCGGTTGATATAGATCACATTTTCTTCTGTATTATCAATGGCCGGAATCATATAGAAGGCCGGGCTTAAATGCTCCTCCATCTCCTCCGGCACATATTTCACTTCCAGTCCCGCCTCCGGCATTGCCGGAAATGCAATACTGATCTGCTGTTTCAGCCGGTCCAGGATGAGCCGCGGCGCATTCTCCCCGAGGATGGACGCCGACGCTTCCGCACTTTCCTGCGCCTGATTTGGCGTGATCCCCAGCGTCTCCTCCATAGCGGTAAGATCCGCTTCCATCTGCCGCCGGATCAGGCTCCGGATCTCTTCCACACTCCGCGCCGTACCCACGGACCGGCGCGCCAGCAGTTCATAGTATGCCCGCCCTTCCGGGAAATATGCCAGGCCGCCCCCGTTCTTTCCGCTCCCGCGCAGTTCCTCCAGTTCCCGCATCAGGCGCTCATAGGCCGGGATGATATGGTCCTCCACCGCCAGCGCATTGTCCTGCACATATTCCTCCTTCTCCTGATCCGTCAGGTCTTCCACTTCCATGATCCGGTCCGCAAAGGAAGAATACAGATAATTGCCGTCTCCCATATCAAGGAACCCCCGGCACTGTTCCAGGACAGCATCCAGCGCCTCGTCCGACATGAAAAGCCCGGCATCCGCCTTCTCCCGCTCGAATTCCATCAGACTGTCAAAATACGCGTCTGTCGTCTTCAGGAGCTGCAGATAAATATCCGCATCCTGCCGGTCATAAAACGGATACTCCGACAGCACCACCGGATACTGGGTCTGCACCCCGCTCACCAGCGACAGCGGTTCTTCATAGAGCAGATAATCCGCTGATCCTGCGGCAGTCTCCGCCTCATATTCCAGAATATCGTATGTAATCCGGTTCTGTACGTCCAGGCTGTCATAGTCAAATCTGTCCAGGGCGCCTTTCATATTTTCCGCCGAAGCCCGGACCGCATCCGGATCAGCCGCAAACCTGCCCGCCAGCGCGCCCTCTTCCGTGATCCCGAAGTTCTCCGGTTCTTTTAATGTATAATGAAGGCTGATCGTATCGGACGACACCGACTCCCGGAACAGTTCTTCCGTATACGCCCGGAACGCCCTGTCGCCCCCGCCTTCCCCGTCAGCCTGCTGCCGGAGATACGCGCATCCTGCCGGAAATATAACCAGTATGATTAAAACAAGACATCCGGCAATTCCTTTTACTCTCTTTTCCACATTTTTTGTACGCTCACTGAAAACCTTACTGCATCTTATGTCTCCGGGCCGCGCAATATTCGTTTTCCCGCCGGAACGGTTCGGGATTGTAGGCGGTTAGTCTTTGTGGTAAAATGTCCGTATAGATACAGAACACGGAGGTGTCATTCATGGCCAGCGTGACATTAAAGCACTTGACGAAAACATATCCCAACGGATTTATCTCCGTAGATGATGTCAGCCTTCATATAGACGACGGTGAATTTGTTGTGTTCCACGGCCCCAGCGGCTGCGGGAAATCCACGATCCTCCGCATGATCGGCGGACTGGAGGACATTACCTCCGGCGAGATCTGGCTGGGGGATGATCTGTTAAACGACATCCTGCCCCGCGACCGGCGTCTCGCCATGGCATTCCAGAATTATACGCTCTACCGGCATTTCAATGCCTATGACAATATCGCGCTCGGGCTCCGGCTCCGCGATCTGCCGCGCACGGTGATCGACAGCCGGGTTAAGACAGCCGCAAAATTTTTCGGGCTCACAGATCTCCTGGACAAAAAGATCCGCTCCCTCTCCGATGCGGACAAGCAGCGGGTCGCTCTCAGCCGCGCGGTCGTCTGCCAGCCGAAAGTGCTGCTTGTGGATGAAGATTTTGCAAGACAGGACGATGCACGGCGAATTGAGATGCTGGCGGATATTCAGGCGATCAACCGGGAATATCACATTACCGTACTCTATGTGACCAACAAATATGATGAAGTCGTTGAACTGGGAAAAAAGACCGTATTTATGAAAGATGGAAAAATAACAGACATCCGGCAGTGATCCGCCGGATGTCTGTTTTATTTCTCTTTATTCTGTTCCAGATAATTATAAATATCCCGTTTACTCACCCCGCGGTCCCTGGCCGCTTTTTTCATCGCTTCTTTCCGGTCGTCTCCCATGGACATATAATGCGCCACGTGGTCTTCGATGGACATGTCTTCCCATTTCTCTCGGGCCTCCTGCTCGATCTGCTCCCGGCTCAATCCTTCAGCAATGATCACGCACTCGCCTTTTGGTTCCGTGCTTTCATAATAAGAAACCGCCTGTCCCAGCGTGGACCGGAATACGGTCTCATGCTTCTTGGTCAGTTCCCGGCAGATGCTCACCCGCCGGTTCTCCCCCAGCGTCTGAACCAGCAGCTTCAGCGTCTTCACAAGCCGGTGCGGCGCTTCATACAGGACGATGGTCCTCTGCTCCTGCCGGAGCGAGTCAAGCACCGCCTCCCGCTCTTTCTTGTCTGTCGGAAGAAACGCCTCGAATGCGAACCGCCGTGTGGACATGCCGGACAGGATCAGTCCGGTAATGCAGGCCGCCGCCCCCGGAACCGCCGTCACAGGGATCCCCGCCTCACAGCACATCCGGACCAGTTCCTCGCCGGGATCCGAGATCCCCGGCGTGCCGGCGTCCGTGATCAGGGCGACGGTGCTGCCTTCCAGCATCTTTTCCACCAGTTTCCGTCCCTTTTCATATTTATTATATTCATGATAGCTGGTCATCGGCGTATGGATATCGAAATGATTCAAAAGCTTTACACTGTTCCGTGTATCCTCCGCTGCGATCAGATCAGCCTCTTTCAAAATGCGTACCGCCCGGAAGGTCATATCCTCCAGATTGCCGATGGGCGTTGCGCACAGATAAAGCATCCCTGCCATCTTCATTCCTCCGCTGGTCTTCTGTCATAAATAATGATCGGTGGATCGATCTTCACCCCGGGCCTTGCGCCCCGTACGCCCTCGACCATCACAAGTACCGGTTCCTTATCCGCATAAGGATGGATAAACCGGATCCGCTTCGGTTCGATCTTATAATGATTCATCTTGATCAGGATCTCCGTCAGCCGGAACGGACGGTGGATCATATAGAACCGGCCCTTATCCTGGAGAAGCCGCATGCTCTCCCTCAGGATATCGTCCAGCGTGCACAGCACCTCGTGCCTTGCCGCCGCCCGGGCGCTGTCCGCGTTGCGGATCCCGTGTTCGGCCGGCATGTACGGCGGGTTGGTGGTGATCACGTCAAAAAAGACCGGCTTAAATATCTGAGAAGCTTCTCGGATATCTCCGGTCACAATTTCCACTCTGTCCTCCAGCCTGTTCCAGGCTACACTGCGCCTTGCCATTTCCGCCGTGTCCGCCTGGATCTCCAGCCCGGTAAACTTCTTTCCTTCTGTCTTCGCGGAGAGCAGGACCGGTATGATCCCGTTTCCGGTCCCCAGGTCAAGAGCCGTTTCCCCGGCCCTTACCTTCGCGAAATCAGAGAGGAAGACCGCATCTACGCCAAAGCAGAAGCCCTCCGGATTCTGGATCAGCTCAAGACCGCCGATCTGCAGATCATCCAGCCGCTCCCCCGGCTTCAGCAGTTTCTGCTTTTCCTCATTTGTCATCTAACTTTGACGCTCCTTCTTCCTTTTCCAGGGCTGCCAGTTTCTTCATCTCATCCTTGGAGACTTTCTTCTTTTTCTTCCGCGGTTTGAACTTCAGGTCGTCCGCCTGGTACTCCCGGATCTCCTTCTCGTCATTTTCAAGGTTCACAACCACTTTAACCTGCTTGCGCAGCACGCTCAGTGAATGGACCACGCCGGTCAGGCCGTCATTTGTCGTCACTGTATCGCCCACAGACGGAAGCTGGCTGTTCAGCACCTCGTAAGTTTCCTCTTCATTATTAAGGCAGCACATCAGACGTCCGCATACGCCCGAGATCTTCGTCGGGTTCAGGGACAGGTTCTGCTCCTTCGCCATCTTGATGGACACGGCGGAAAACTCCGTCAGATAAGTGCTGCAGCAGAGCGGCCGGCCGCAGATGCCGATGCCGCCTTTCAGTTTCGTCTCATCACGCACACCGATCTGGCGCAGCTCGATCCTCGTGCGGAATACCGCGGCCAGATCTTTTACAAGCTCGCGGAAATCGATCCTGCCGTCAGCGGTGAAATAAAATAATATCTTATTACCGTCAAAAGTATACTCAACATCAACAAGCTTCATTTCCAGCTTGTGCTTCTTGATCTTCTCCTGGCAGATCTTAAATGCTTCTTTTTCTTTCTGCTTATTTTTCTCAACCGTCTTGCGGTCCTGTTCATTCGCGAGACGGATGACCGGTTTGAGCGGCTGGACCACCGCACTGTCATCCACATCCTTCGGGCCGCATACAACGCGGCCGAACTCCACGCCCCGCGCCGTCTCAACGATCACATTGTCTCCCTGTCGGATCTCCAGTTTCCCCGGGGCAAAGAAATAGATCTTCCCGGCGGTCCGGAATCTGACGCCGATTACTTTCGTCATACGTTTCAGTTCTCCTTTATCGTCAGCAGCAGCAGTTCCATGGACAGCTCAAAACTGACGTTCGCTTTCATTCTAGCTTTTGCTTTCTCCAGTGCGTCAAGAATATTTTCGATTCCCTCATAGGAACTTTTTCTCGCACGCTCTTTAATATACTTCATCTGGTCGGAAAATACGACCCTGTCCACATTTTTCGTGGCCTTATAGATCAGCACATCCCTGTACCAGACGGCAATGATATCAAGATAATCATTAATCTCCAGCTTATACGCCATACAGCGCTTGACTGCATCCATCAGTTCCGGCACCGTCATGTCATCAATGTTCCGTAAAAGATGAACCGCCTCTTCCTTGATCTCATTAAAATATTCGGAATTCGCCAGCATGATGGCTTTTCCCATATTCCCCTGGGCGAATGCAACACATACGTCCGCCTTGTAATCCGGAATCTCCATCTGCTCCATCAGATATTTTCTGACCAGCTGATCCTTAATATTGCGAAGCTTCATCATTACGCATCTGGAACGGATCGTTGGAAGCAGCACTTCCGCATTCTCCGTGAGAAGCATGATCACCGCGTAAGCCGGCGGCTCCTCAATCGTCTTAAGAAGGGCGTTCTGCGCCTCTGTCGACATAAGATCCGCATCGGCAATAATATAAATTTTGTATTTACTGCTGTATGGACGAATAACAATATCATTGTTTACCTGCACACGGATATCATCCACACTTATCGTATTCGGTTTCTCATGCGTCACTCTTATAATATCCGGCTGATTCCCGCTGACCGCCTGTCTGCATGATCTGCATTTCCCGCAGGCATCTCCGTCCTCGTCGCGGTTCTCACACTGCAGGCTCATGGCAAAAAGATTGGCAAGCAGTTTCTTCCCCGATCCGCGCTCTCCGTTCAGGATATATGCATGGGATACCGCATCCGCTGCAACCGCATTCTGAATATATTTAATAATATTTTTGTGGCCTACCACATCTTTAAAACTGCTCATATCTTTTCACCTGCCAAATCTGTATCTTTTTGTAAATGAATATGCCGTCCTTTTTACGCCATACATCTATTGTACTACATCTTATTTATAAAAGGGAAACTTTTTTTCATATCTTTCAACTATCTTATAAATGTTTCAATTTCCTTCAGGCACTGTTCCAGATCCGTATTAACAAACCGCTTCGTGATCCCTGCCCTGTGAAGTTTTTCCTCAGAAAAATCCTCTGCATCCGCAAGGAACCGGCGGCACATTTCTTCGTACTGCGGCTTCGCCTGCTCCCGCTCGCGCCCGATCGCGCGCTCCAGCCTCATTCCGTCCTCTACCTCAACATAAATCGGAACGAGCGCTTCCGCTCCAAAATAATCCCGCACGGCTTCGTAAGAGACCAGCGTGCCGATCATCAGGTAACTGTGCGCGGTCAGGTCGATCTGTCCGTCGTCCACCGTAAAATAATCCCAGACGCCCAGAACAGTATTATAAGAACGGCGCTCTATAATCCTGCCGGCCTCCTGCATCTCTTCCAGCTTCTTACGGTCAACAAAAAAATATTCAACACCATCCCGCTCCCCCTCACGGATCGGACGGGTCGTATACGGCACAACCGCCCGAAGCCCGGGATGCCGTTCTGCCAGACGCCTGTATATCGTGTCCTTTCCGGAACAGCTCTTTCCCATCACATAATATATCTTACCCATTTTTCAGCACCTCAATCTTTCCTTTCAGCCGTGTACCTTCTATATCAAATCCAAAGTCCGCATAGTTCTGCAGCACTTCAGCCGTCCGATGCGAAATGCGCTCTCCCGGAACTGCAAGCGGAATCCCCGGAGGATATACATAGGCAAATTCTGTGGCAATAAACCCTTCCGCCTCAGCATACGGGACATTTATTCTTGTATTTATAAATTTTTTTATTTCTCTCATTGACAGTTCATAAGTGTTTTCCACCGAAAATGTCTCATTTTTGATTGAATTTGCAGGATTTGCATCTTTAGATGTATATTTTGCAAGTTTTCCGTCAATTTCGTGCAGGGCGCAGACAAGGCGATCCATTCCTCGATCCGTATCACATACAGAAGTCATTGCGACCGCATAATTTCTCAGCGCCATTTCAAGCTCAATAGCATATTCATCTCTTAATTGTTCACTTAATTGTTTTCCAGTATATTTTATTATTTCTTTTCCGCTTTTTAATCCTGCATCAGCTGTTCTGATCAGAATTTTCCCTCTGTCGTAGTCTGCTGTTTCAAACAGGGCAAGGCGTTTCATTGTTCCAAGCTTTTCCCTTGTATCCTCAAGCAGGCTCACATATCGTCCAAACAGCTCTTCTCTCTTCTCACATATCATCCGGATGCACTGATCTATTGATGCCATCAGCACATAAGACGGACTGCTGGACTGAAACATATGCAAATAGCGGCGTACGTTATCCCTGTCGACAAGTTCTCCGTTTATGTGCAGGAGGGCAGTCTGCGTCAAAGACGGCAGTGTCTTGTGAAGGCTGTGGATGACCAGATCGGCTCCAAGCTGATTCCCGTTCTTCGGAAAATAAGAATGAAAGCCGAAATGCGCACCGTGCGCTTCATCCAGAATAAGCGGGATACCATTCTTATGCGCCTCTTCTGCAATGGACGCCACATCTGATACGATCCCGTCATAAGTCGGCGACGTAATGATCACTGCTTTCACATCCGGATATTTTCTGATTAGCCAGCCTGCCCGGGCAGCCAATACCGGACCGCATATATTCGTCCCCGGAACCATATCCGGATACAAATATACCGGCTTCAGATCATTCAAAAAGATCGCGTTGTAAACGGATTTGTGACAGTTCCTTGCAACGATCACACGGTCCCCGGGCTGTGTCGTTCCAAGAATTGCACTGAGGATCCCGACCGTACTTCCATTGACAAGATAGTGCGATTCATCCGCATGACAGAGCCGTGCCGCGCGCTCCTGCCCATCCCGGATGATCCCGCGTGCATGGTGGAGATCATCAAATCCATGGATTTCCGTAATGTCAAGATCATAGGGCAGTCCGGTACCAAGCAGCACTGTATTTCGCTTATGTCCCGGCATATGAAACCCATAATGCCCCGATATTGAATACTCCTTTAATTTGTCATACAAATGTTCCATACAAAATTTAACCTTGTTTTTATATTTCTGACACGAAAATCTCACATGTGCATTTTATATTGATAAGCATAGAAAGCAGTTATGCTTTTTCATATAAATATCCTCTTATCTCAGCCGGCAGCTACAAACCGGCTTTTTCTTTATATACAAAGAAAACCGGAATGTTCCGCCACGATGCAGACCTTTCCGATTCGCTTAATCAATGAGCGTGCGGGGATTCGAACCCCGGACAACTTGATTAAAAGTCAAGTGCTCTACCACCTGAGCTACACGCCCTTATTTTATTGTATTCCCCGTAAATATCTGTTTTATTACAGAGAAAAATGCCCAGAACCGGAATCGAACCAGTGACACGAGGATTTTC
>DWUU01000028.1 GCA_019120575.1 Candidatus Mediterraneibacter quadrami | reverse complement strand
TCCTGCATCAGTTCGGTTGTATCAATATCTTTATGTACATTTGCATCAGGATGATAGATTTTCGCCAATGCATTTTTTGCCGTTGTGATCTCTTCTAATGTCGCATCTCTTGAAACACCCAATACATCATAATACGTGCGAGCGTTTTTCATCACTTTACTCCTTATTTTTTACTGTTTTATACTCCACGGTTAATATACGCCAACAACCGGTAAAAGTCAATCCGGCGAAAAGACAGAAAAATGCGTATTTCCGGGGCTCCATATGGTTATATTTACAGCGGAGTCCGCTTATATTATTAACAGACCTGTTTGACGACGAGGACAGTTATGAAACGGATCACCGCAATCATTCTCAGTTTTTTTATTCTGACGCTGAATCTCCTTGCATCCAATGTTATTTATGCGGAGGAAATGCCGCAGGAAGGGCAGGAAGATTCCGGGCAATCCGGGACGCCGGCCGTGGAGATCTCCGCCCCGTCTGCCGTGCTGATGGAAGCTTCCACCGGAAAAGTGATCTATGAAAAGGATAAGGATACGGCCCGCCATCCGGCAAGCGTGACCAAGATCATGACCATGCTGCTGATCTTTGACGCTCTTGCGGACGGACGGCTCCAGCCGGAGGATGAAGTAACGGTATCGGAATATGCGGCTTCCATGGGCGGAAGCCAGGTTTATCTGGAAGCCGGGGAGATCCAGACTGTGGATACGATGCTCAAATGCATCGCCGTGGCAAGCGCCAATGACGCCTGTGTGGCCATGGCTGAAGAAATCTGCGGAAGCGAGGAGGAGTTTGTCGCCCGGATGAACGAACGGGCGACGGGTCTTGGTATGGAGCACACGCATTTCGTCAACTGCAACGGGCTGGACGCGGAAGGACATCTTACAAGTGCACATGACATCGCCCTTATGTCCAGGGAGCTGATAACGAAATATCCCCAGGTCCACGATTATTCCATGATCTGGATGGAAGATATCACCCACCGGACCGCGAAAGGAGAATCGGAATTCGGCCTTTCCAACACGAATAAGCTGGTACGGCAGTACGAATATACGACCGGACTGAAGACCGGTTCCACGGGAGACGCGAAGTTCTGCGTCTCTGCGACCGCGGAGAAGAACGGCGTTGAACTCATCGCCGTCATCATGGGCGCCGAATCGTCAAAAGAACGGTTTGCGGATGCTGTGAAGCTTCTGAATTACGGTTTCGGGAAATGTCAGCTCTACACTGATGACCGCACAGACGGCATCACTTCCGTACCTGTGGAGAACGGCGTACAGGAATCGGTAAAAGCCGGGCGGAAGGCCCCCTTTACTTATCTGGATACAGAGGGCGCAAACCTGAGCGGGACCGAGCGAGAAATAAAACCTGAACAGCAGATCGACGCACCCGTGAAAAAGGGGGATAAGGTCGGCAGCATCGAGTATTCTCTGGACGGAAAGGTCATAGGAGAGTCTGATATCATCGCACTGGAAGATGTGAAAAAAGCGACCTTTTCTGACCGGCTGGGCAAAGCCGCGCAGGCGCTCCTGCTTTGACCAGGAATTTTCTTGTACGCAGCCGTCAAATCGATTATAATAAAACCGAAAAGATGATTTGCGGAGAATAAACATGGAATTGCTTGCAGTATTATTTATTTTAGTCCTGATCGTCGTGATCGCAGCCGCGGTTGAGATACACCGCGAGCTGCATCATTTTTGTGTGACGGAATATACGGTGACGGGTCCGAAGCTGACCGGCTTAAAAGACGACGCAACCATTGTCTTCCTGAGCGACCTTCACAACTGTACTTACGGACGTGATAACGATGCGCTTCTTCAGGCGGTCCGGAATGCCGGACCGGATCTGATCCTCATCGGCGGAGATATGCTGGTCGGAAAAGAAGACACAGATTTTCAGCCCGCCCTTGATCTGATAAAGCGGCTGCCGGAGATTGCGCCGGTCTGTTATGCGCTCGGAAATCACGAGGGCCGGCTGAAGGAGGAACCGGACATTTACGGTCACGTTTACGATCGATATAAAGCAGATGTGGAAATATCCGGCATCTGTTTCCTGGAGAATAAAACCGCATATGCAGACTGCAAAGGAGTAAAAGTTGCAATATCCGGTCTCGAACTTCCTGTACAGACATACAAAAAGTTTCAGAAATCCCGGATCACGCCGGATACGATAGAGGATTTTCTGGGCTCCAGCCGCACAGTTGCTGACGGGGCTTTTGCCATCCTTCTGGCCCATAATCCCGCCTATATGGACGCGTATCTTGGCTGGGGCGCCGACCTGGTCCTGTCCGGACATCTGCACGGCGGCCTGGTGCGCATTCCCGGATTTGGCGGGATCGTGACGCCGCAGGGCTTCCTGTTCCCGAAATATTCCGGCGAGATGACCCGGGAAGGTGATCAGACGGTCATCGTCAGCAGGGGCCTGGGCACGCACACGCTGAACATTCGCCTTTTCAATATGCCCGAACTGATCGTTATACGGCTGAAAAAAACATTGTAAAAACCCGTAGGTTCCATTATAATGTAATACTGATATTTTAAATGATTCCGGGGGAAAGTATGGGGATTCCTGTAAAACTGGAGGTGTTTGAAGGTCCGCTTGACCTTCTCCTTCACCTTATCGACAAGAACAAAATCGACATATATGATATACCGATCGTGGAGATCACGAATCAGTACATGGAATATATCCGCAGCATGCAGCGGGAAGATCTCAATGTCATGAGTGAATTCCTCGTTATGGCAGCCACACTGCTGGACATCAAGTGCCGGATGCTCCTCCCCAAAGAGGTCAATGAGGAAGGGGAAGAGGAAGACCCGCGCCAGGAGCTGGTGGAGCAGCTGCTGCAGTACAAGATGTACAAGTTCATAGCCGGTGAACTGAAAGACCGGGAAGGCGACGCGGCATTTATTATGTACAGAGGCCCGTCGATCCCGTCCGAAGTAGAGAAATATGTGGAGCCGGTGGATCTCGGAAAACTTCTGGACGGTCTGACGCTGAACCGGTTGAACGAAGTCTTCCGGGATGTGATGAAACGTCAGAGCGACAAGATCGATCCGGTCCGAAGCAAATTCGGGAAGATTGAAAAAGAAGAGGTATCCCTCACGGACAAGTTTACCTATATCCACAGCTACCTGAAAGATCACCGCAGATTCAGCTTCCGCAATCTGCTGGAAAAGCAGCACAGCAAGATGCACATTGTGGTCACCTTCCTGGCGATCCTGGAGATGATGAAGCTGGGGGAGATCCGGGTGGAGCAGGACTGTACCTGCGGGGAAATACTGATTGAAAGGACGTAAAATGCAGAAAGAAATGGATAAGCTTCAGGCGGCCGTTGAAGCGATATTATTTACAATGGGTGAATCGGTCGAAGTTGCCAAAATCGCATCCGCCATCGGTCATGATGAAGAGACGACGCGGAAACTGATCCGCGGCATGATGGACCGTTATGACAAAGAAGACCGGGGCATCCGCATCATTGAACTGGAAGACTCCTTTCAGCTGTGCACGAAAAAGGAAATGTACGAATATCTGATCCGCGTGGCCAGACAGCCGCGCAGATACACACTGACCGAGGTCCTGCTTGAGACGCTGTCCATCGTGGCTTATAAGCAGCCTGTTACCCGTCTGGAGATCGAGAAGATCCGCGGCGTCAAATCCGACCACGCCGTCAACAAGCTGGTGGAGTACGGGCTGGTGGAAGAGAAGGGGCGGCTTGAAGCGCCCGGACGTCCGCTGCTCTTTGGTACAACGGAAGAATTCCTCCGCCGTTTCAGTCTTCAGTCCCTCGATGAACTTCCGTCTGTGAACCCGGAACAGATTGAATATTTCAAAGAAGAGGCAGAGGACGAGGCCCAGCTTACTTTGAATGTATGAGCCGATTCTAATTCGCGGATCCTGTACATATTCTGTAAATAAGAACGTACAGGAGGCGTCTTATGAACCGTCATTTATCTGAAAAACATATCACGTCTGCCATCTGCATGATGCTGACGGTATTTATATTGCTCGCCGCGGGAATATCCGCGGACGCGGCAGGAGAGGAAGCGCCTGCGCCCTCTCAGCTGTACGCCCGATGTGCCGTCCTTATGGATGCCGGTACCGGGCGTATTTTATTTGCCAAACACGGCGATGAAGAAGCGCCCATGGCCAGCACGACCAAGATCATGACCTGCATCCTGGCGCTGGAAACGGGTGCTCCTGATGATGCCGTAACATTCAGTAAAAACGCCGTGCGCCAGCCGGAAGTGAAACTCGGCGCAAAGGAAGGAGAGACTTTCCATCTGAAAGACCTTCTCTATTCCCTGATGCTGGAATCCCATAATGACTCCGCGGTCGCGGTCGCCGAACATATTGCCGGGAGCACAGAAGCATTTGCCGACATGATGAACAGGAAAGCGAATGAGATCGGCTGTACATCCACATACTTTATCACGCCGAACGGGCTGGATGCCTCGGATGAAAACGGGATCCACCACACAACCGCGTCTGATCTGGCCCGGATCCTGCGCTACTGCATCATGGAATCTCCGGAAAGAGAAGCGTATCTTGACATTACCCGGGAGCCGGCGTGGACACTTTCAGACTTCGGCGGCACAAACTCCTATTCCTGCACCAATCACAATGCCTTTCTGAAAATGATGGACGGCGCGCTGACCGGCAAGACCGGATTCACCGCGGATGCGGGATACTGCTATGCAGGCGCGCTTGAGCGCGAAGGGCGGACGTTTATCGTCACTTTGCTGGCCTGCGGATGGCCAAACAATAAAGGATACAAATGGTCAGATGCCCGGACACTCATGGAATACGGACTGGATTCCTACAAAAACTGTACGCTGGAACCGGAAGACGCCGGACTCTGTACATATATAGAAAACGGATTTGTCTCCGGATATCCGGGCGCTGAGAACGTAAAGATCCCGGTCAGGACTGAAGGAGAGCCTGTCGATATCCTTCTGCGGCACGATGAAATGCCGGACCGCGAGATCGATCTGGAACGAAGCCTGGAGGCACCGGTCGATAAAGGCGAAACACTTGGATATATCGAATACAACATAGAGGGATTCCCGACGGCCCGGTTCCGTCTGACGGCAGGATGCAGCGCCCGGAAACGTACGTTTAAGGTCTGTTTTGACTGGGTCATAGACCATTTTTTATTCGAGAAATATTAAAATAGATCAAGGCAAGTGATTAATTTTGTCACTGGAACAGTGCCGACTCGTGTGGTAGTATTAGTGAGGATAAAATAAAGCAATCAAATTGATGAAATATAAGGAGATGTACAAAAATGGACAACTGGAAAAAGTATGAAAAAAGCTATTTTATGCCGCCTGAGCCGTGCTACGACTGGGTGAAAAAAGATTCTGTCGATAAGGCGCCGATCTGGTGCAGCGTGGATCTCCGGGATGGCAATCAGGCGCTGATCGAGCCCATGAGCCTGGATGAGAAACTGGAATTTTTCCAGCTGCTTGTAGATGTAGGATTTAAAGTGATCGAGGTCGGTTTCCCGGCCGCATCCGAGACGGAGTATCAGTTCCTGCGCGCCCTGATCGAGCAGAACATGATCCCGGATGATGTAACGATCCAGGTGCTTACCCAGGCCCGTGAACATATTATTAAGAGAACGTTCGAGGCGGTGAAAGGAGCGCCCCACGCCATCATCCATGTGTATAATTCCACCTCCGTTGCACAGCGGGAGCAGGTGTTTAAAAAAGATAAAGAACAGGTGAAAAGGATCGCCACCGACGGGGCGGAACTTTTAAAGAAACTGGCCGATGAGACAGACGGCAACTTTACGTTCGAGTACAGTCCGGAAAGCTTCCAGGGGACCGAAGTGGACTATGCCCTTGAGGTGTGCAATGCGGTCCTTGATATCTGGAAGCCCACCGCGGATCATAAAGCGATCATCAACCTGCCGACCACGGTAGAGAACGCCATGCCGCATGTATTCGCAAGCCAGGTGGAATATTTTAACAAACATCTCCTTCACCGGGAAAACGTGATTCTTTCCCTGCATCCGCATAATGACCGCGGTTCAGGGATCAGCGACGCGGAACTGGGGATCCTGGCAGGCGCGGACCGCATCGAAGGCACGCTGTTCGGAAACGGCGAGCGTACCGGCAATGTGGATATCATCACCCTTGCCATGAATATGTTCTCCCAGGGCGTTGACCCGAAGCTTGATTTCTCCAATATGAGCGACATCTGCGAAGTATACGAGCGCGTCACCCGTATGAAAGTGTCTCCGAGACAGCCTTATGCCGGCGAGCTGGTATTCACCGCATTTTCCGGTTCACATCAGGATGCCATCGCCAAAGGAATGGCGTGGCGGGAAGAGCACGAGCTTCAGACATGGAGCGTGCCGTATCTTCCGATCGATCCCCAGGATGTGGGAAGGAGATACGATTCCGACGTCATCCGCATCAACAGCCAGTCCGGAAAGGGCGGCGTCAACTACATCCTCAAACAGAGCTTCGGCATCAGCCTGCCGGAGAAGATGCGCGAGGAAGTGGGGTATCTGGTCAAGGATGTGTCCGACAAAGCGCATAAAGAGCTTACGCCGGATCTGGTATACCGGATCTTTGAAGATCACTACATCAATGAGAAGCCGGTATTTACCGTTGATGAATGCCACTTTAAACAGGAGGACGGCATTATCGCCGAGGCGACCATCCACCACAACAATAACAGCTTCAAGATCACCGGCGTCGGAAACGGACGTCTGGATGCAGTGAGCAATGCCATCAAGCATTACTTTGACATCAGCTACGAGCTTGCTTTCTACGAGGAGCATTCTCTTACAAAAGGTTCTTCTTCGAGAGCGGTAGCCTATGTGGGCGTGATCTGCAATAAAAAACGCTACTGGGGCGTCGGGATTGACGCCGATATCATCAAGGCATCCATTGAAGCACTTGTTGTTGCGGTGAACAAGATCCGTGAGATCGCGGAGTCCCAGGCCGGAAAGGATGCACGGCTGCTGGAGATCACAAACTATATTTACGCAAATTATAAAGACGTGACCCTGGATGATCTGGCAGAGAAGTTTTTCCTGTCAAAACCGTATCTCTCAAAATACATTAAAGAGAAATCCGGCATGACCTTCGGAGATATCCTGAAGAAAATCCGGATGAAGAAGGCGCGCGCCATGTTAAAAGGCAGCAACGCAACCGTTGAAAGCATCGCTGAATCCGTAGGATACCAGAATGTGGAGCACTTCAACAGAGTATTCAAAAAGATGTATAATCTGACCCCGGTACAGTACCGGAACCGAAAATAAAATAATTTGTAATATTCCTCTTTTAGTGGTATATTATAAAACGAATAAAAAATGCAGGATTGTTAATTAATTCCTGCATTTTTTGCAGGAGGAATCGTTATGAATATATCCGGGCGGATCCGCTCGCTCCGGCGGGAGATGGCGGATAAAAACATTGATATATACATCGTGCCTTCCGATGATTTCCACCAGAGCGAGTACGTGGGCGACTATTTTAAGGCACGGGAATATATGACCGGATTCACGGGCTCGGCAGGCACGGCCGTCTTCACGAAGGACAGGGCCGGTCTGTGGACCGACGGGCGGTATTTTATCCAGGCGGAGCAGGAACTGGCTGGAAGCGGCGTCATGCTTTATAAGGCAGGGGAACCGGGCGTGGATACAATCCGTGAATTTCTGGAAAAAGAGCTTCCCTGCGGCGGCGTAATCGGGTTTGACGGACGGACGGTCAGCCTGGGCACAGGAGAACAGTATGAAAAGATCGCAGCCGGGAAAGATGGAACGATCTGTTATACAGAAGATCTGACCGGACGGATCTGGACGGACCGGCCGGCCCTTCCGAAAGAAAAGGCCTGGCTTTTGGACATACGGTACAGCGGAGAGAGCACCGCATCAAAACTTGCCCGTGTCCGAGGGAAAATGAAGGAGGCGGGCGCCGGCGTGCATCTGCTGTCCAGTCTGGACGACATCGCATGGCTTTTGAATCTTAGAGGGAACGATATTGCATATTGCCCGCTTGTTCTTTCTTACCTTCTGGTCTTTGAAGATCACGCGGAACTGTTTGCCGATGTGGATAAATTTTCAGATGGTGTTCCTGCTTCTTTGGAAGAAGAGCACATCATTTTAAAACCTTATAACGAGATTTACCGGACGGTCTCCATGCTTCCGGAAGGGACGCGGATCCTGCTGGATCCGGACCGGGTGAACTATTCGCTTTACCGGAATATCCCGGACGGGGCGGCGATTGTCGCGGAAGAAAATCCGGAAGTTCTGATGAAGTGCCGGAAAAATGACACGGAGATCCGGAATATTCGCAGCGCCCATCTGAAAGACGCCGCCGCCTGCACAAAATTCATGTACTGGCTTAAAGTGTGCTGTATGCCGGCCGGCGAGGATGGAGAAGACGGGACGCTTATGGATCCGGATACGGGAGAACCGCTGACCGAAATGAGCGCAGCGGCTAAGCTTGAATGGTTCCGTGCTCTCCAGAACGGCTATCTGGAACCGTCCTTTGCCCCGATCAGCGCGTTCGGCGCCCATGGTGCCATTGTTCATTACAGCGCGTCAACGGAGTCGGACGCCGCGCTTCATACCGGGAAGATGCTGCTTACAGATACGGGCGGACATTACATGGAAGGATCGACGGATATTACCCGCACCTTTGCGCTGGGCAGGATCCCGCGGAGGGAAAAAGAAGACTTTACCATGACGGCGCGGGCCATGCTCCGGCTGATGAACACTGTATTTCTTAAGGGCTGCAGCGGGACCGCTCTGGATCTTGCCGCACGGGAAGTCTTCTGGAAGGAGCGGATGAACTTTAATCATGGAACCGGACACGGCGTGGGCTATCTTCTGAATGTCCACGAAGCGCCGGTGAATTTCCGGTGGAAAGAAGGCGAAAGGCCTGCGCCGGCGCTGGAGAAGAACATGGTCATCTCCGACGAGCCGGGAATCTACATCGAAGGCTCCCACGGAGTCCGACTTGAGAACCTTCTGACCGTATGCGAGGATGAGAAAAATGAATACGGGCAGTTTATGCGTTTCGAACCTCTTACGCTGGTCCCGGTCGACCTTGACGCGGTTCTCCCGGAGCTTATGACAGCGGAAGAGCGGCGTATGCTGAACGATTATCACAGAAAGGTATGTGAGGCCCTGTCCCCGCTCCTGAACAAAAAAGAACGGGAATGGCTCTCCGTCTATACAAGGCCGGTCTGACCGGATAAAAAGAAATAAGCAACAGACAGGAAATGAAAAGTATGGAAATTACAGAGACAACAACCAATGAGCTGATCCTGCGCATCGAAGAACGATACGGGAAAATGAGCAAGGGCCAGCGCAGGCTTGCCGATTATGTGCGGGAGAATTATGACAAGGCGGTCTTTCTGACGGCCGCAAAGCTGGGGGAGACGGTAGGGGTCAGCGAATCCACCGTCGTGCGTTTTGCAATCCAGCTCGGATACAAAGGTTATCCGGGCTTTCAGAAGGCGCTGGAGGAACTGGTCCGGAACCGGCTCAACTCCATCCAGCGCATGGAAGTGACCTACGGAAGGATCACACAGAGCGAGATCCTGGAGACGGTCCTCCAGTCCGATATCGACAAGATCAAACAGACTCTGGCGGTGATCGATCACAAGGCCTTTAATCTGGCAATCGACACGATTCTGAACGCCCGGAAGATCTATGTGATCGGGATCCGCAGCTGCGCGCCGCTTGCGTCCTTTTTCAGTTTTTATCTGAATCTGGTCTGCGATAATGTAACCCCGGTCACGACCAACAGTTCCAGTGAGATCTTTGAACAGCTGATCCGCATCGGGGAGGAGGATGTGATCATCGGCATCAGTTTTCCGCGCTATTCCATGCGGACGCTGAAGGCTCTGGAATTCGCCAGCAACCGCAGGGCGAAGGTGATCACCCTGACGGACAGCATCCATTCGCCCATGAACCTGTATTCATCCTGCAATCTGATCGCCCGCAGCGACATGGCTTCCATCGTAGATTCCCTCGTGGCGCCTCTGAGTGTTGTAAATGCACTGGTGGTGGCCCTCTGCATGAAGAAGCAGAAAGAAGTGGTATCCACCCTGGAGACTCTGGAGAAGATCTGGGGAGAATATCAGGTGTACAGCGGGGACGAACTGAATCCGGTCGGATCTTCCATCCCGGAAGAGATAACGGATGATTCGGAAAGGGCGGAAGAATGAGCAGAGTACTGATCGTCGGCGGAGGCGCGGCGGGAATGATGGCGGCCATCGCTGCAGCCGGGAACGGCCATGAAACCGAACTTTTTGAGAAAAATGAAAAGCCGGGGAAAAAGCTTTTTATTACCGGAAAGGGCCGCTGCAACATTACGAATGCTGCGGATATCGAAGAGTTTTTCCCGGCCGTTGCATCCAATCCGAAATTTCTCTACAGCGCATTTTACAGTTTTACGAATGAACAGGTGATCGAACTGTTCAACCGGCTGGGAGTTGAAACGAAAACAGAACGGGGCGGAAGAGTATTTCCGGTTTCGGATCACTCTTCAGATGTGATCCGGGCTCTGACCCGGGAAATGGAGCGGCTCGGCGTCCGCATCCGTCTTCATTCCGAGGTAAAGGAACTGCTCCTCAACGAAGAGAAGACAAAGGCAGTCGGCCTTCTTCTTGCCTCCGGGCAGAAAATATACGGGGACGCCGTGATCGTGGCGACCGGCGGCATATCCTATCTGTCCACCGGATCCACCGGGGACGGATACCGGTTCGCCAGGGAAAGCGGCCATCAGGTTACGGATCTGTCTCCCTCCCTGGTGCCCATGGAAGTAAAAGAATGGTATGCCGGTGAACTGATGGGTCTTTCGCTCCGGAATATCGGG
The DNA here is from genome assembly GCA_019120575.1 of Candidatus Mediterraneibacter quadrami. Taxonomy (GTDB): domain Bacteria; phylum Bacillota; class Clostridia; order Lachnospirales; family Lachnospiraceae; genus Mediterraneibacter; species Mediterraneibacter quadrami. The sequence goes on along the minus strand of DWUU01000028.1, from coordinate 8,753 downwards.
ATCCGCATCACGGACGGAAAGAAGAAGCTGTACGAGGAGTTCGGGGAAATGCTGTTCACCCATTACGGCGTGACCGGCCCCGTGATCCTCAGCGCCAGCAGCATCGTCGGAAAGCGGCTCAAAAACAGTGAACTGACGCTCCATATCGACCTGAAGCCGGCGCTTACGGAAGAACAGCTGGACAAAAGGATCCTGCGGGAATTTGAGGCGAACCACAACCGGCAGTTCAAGAATTCGACGGACCGGCTGTTCCCCGCGAAGCTCCGGCCGGTCATGGTGGAACTGTCCGGCATCCCGGAGGATAAAAAAGTGAATGAGATCACGAAAGAAGAGCGCCTCAGGTTCGTCCGGCTCATCAAGGACTTCCCGATGACGCTGACCGGCCTGCGGGGATACAATGAGGCGATCATCACAAAAGGCGGCGTCTCTGTCCGGGACATTGATCCCGGCACCATGGAATCAAAACGGGTGCACGGCCTGTACTTTGCGGGAGAGGTGCTGGATCTTGACGCCGTGACCGGCGGCTACAACCTGCAGATCGCATGGAGCACCGGATATCTGGCCGGCATGAACGCAGGAAATCAATAAAATATTTAATCGATTCAGGAGGAAGAAGTTATGGGATACAATGTAGCGATCGACGGACCGGCAGGAGCCGGCAAAAGCACCATCGCAAAACTGGTGGCAAAGGAAAAAGGGTATATCTATGTGGATACCGGCGCCATGTACCGGGCGCTTGCGATCCATTTTCTGAAAAAAAACATCGCCCCGGAGGATACCGGCGCGGTCATTGACGCCTGCGGTGACGCAGAAGTGTCGATCCGTTATGAAAACGGAGCACAGCAGGTGTATTTGAACGGTGAAAATGTTACATCCATGCTCCGGACAGAGGAAGTGGGCAACATGGCCTCCAAAACATCCGCCATCCCCCAGGTGCGGGAGAAACTGCTGGAACTCCAGCGCACCCTTGCAAGAGAAAACGATGTGATTATGGACGGCAGGGACATCGGGACCAACATCCTGCCGGATGCAGACGTGAAGATCTTCCTGACCGCCAGTGTTGAGACCCGTGCGCAACGCCGGTATGACGAGCTGACCTGCAAAGGCGAGGCCTGTGATCTTGAGCAGATCGCCAGGGACATCGCAGAGCGCGACGCCCGCGACATGAACCGGGAGACCGCGCCGCTTAAGCAGGCGGATGACGCCATCCTGGTCGACAGTTCCCATATGACGATCCCGGAAGTTGTTTCCGAGATCTGCAGTTACTGTAAATAAGGAGCGTCCCCTATGAAAGTGATCAAAGCAAAGACCGCCGGATTCTGCTTCGGCGTGAAGCGTGCCGTGGATACGGTCTATGAACAGGTGAATACATGCGGCGGCCCGATCTATACCTACGGGCCGATCATCCATAACGAAGAAGTGGTCAAAGATCTGGAGAGCCGGGGCGTTTCCGTGATCCGCTCGGAAGAAGAACTGGAAGGCATCACAGAGGGGACCGTCATCATCCGGTCCCACGGCGTGGAGAAGCGGATCTGCGACAAGCTCCGGGGCAAAGGGATCCGCATTGTGGACGCCACATGTCCCTTTGTCAAGAAGATCCACAATATCGTGGAGAAGGAGAGCGCGGAAGGAAAATACATCCTGATCATCGGCAATCCGGACCATCCGGAGGTCGCAGGCATACGTGGATGGGCCGGTTCCGACGTGTCTGTCATCCAGAATGCCGGTGATATAGAAAAAGTTGATTTCAGTAAAAATAAAAAGATATGTGTCGTGTCGCAGACGACATTTAATTACAACAAATTTCAAGATTTAGTTGAAATTATCAAGAAAAAGAGTTATGATATTAGTGTTTTAAATACAATCTGCAATGCTACGAAAGAGCGTCAGACAGAAGCCCGCAGCATCGCAGAGTCGGTGGATGCTATGATCGTGATTGGCGATAAACACAGTTCCAACACTCAGAAGTTATACGAAATCTGCCGAAATGCATGTAACAATACGTACTATATACAGACACTTGACGATTTGGATTTGAATCAATTAGGGTCAGTGGAAACGGTAGGTATTACAGCAGGGGCATCCACGCCCAACAATATAATTGAGGAGGTTCAAAATAATGTCAGAATTATCTTTTGAACAGATGTTAGACGAGTCATTCAAAACTATTCACAACGGAGAGGTGGTAGACGGTACGGTCATTGATGTAAAACCGGATGAGATTATCCTGAACATCGGCTACAAGGCTGACGGTATTATCACAAAGAGTGAATATTCAAATGATCCGTCTGTAGATCTTACAACAGTTGTTTCTGTTGGAGATACCATGACAGTGAAAGTTTTAAAAGTAAATGACGGTGAGGGTCAGGTTCTTCTTACATATAAGAGACTTGCTGCTGAAAAAGGCAACGAGAGACTGCGCGAAGCATATGAGAACAAAGAGGTTCTCAAAGCTACGGTTACTCAGATCCTTGGCGGCGGCATCTGCGCTACAGTTGATGAAGTAAGAGTGTTTATCCCGGCAAGCCTCGTGTCCGATTCTTACGAGAAGGATCTCAGCAAATACGAAGGTCAGGAGATCGAATTCGTGATCAGCGAGTTCAATCCGAGAAGAAACCGTGTGATCGGCGACAGAAGACAGCTTCTTGTTGCAGAGCGTGCTGAGAAGCAGAAAGAACTTTTCGAGAAGCTCCAGGTTGGAGACCGGATTGACGGCGTTGTCAAGAATGTAACGGATTTCGGTGCATTCGTTGACCTGGGCGGTGTAGACGGACTTCTTCACATCTCAGAGATGTCATGGGGCAGAGTTGACAATCCGAAGAAGCTTTTCCATGTAGGAGATCAGCTCACTGTACTTGTTAAGGATATCCACGATACGAAGATCGCGCTCAGCCTGAAGTTCCCGGAGACGAATCCGTGGGCAAATGCTGCAGAGGATTTCGCGGTAGGAAAAGTGATCACAGGAAAAGTGGCTCGTATGACAGACTTCGGTGCATTTGTTGAACTTGCACCGGGCGTTGACGCACTGCTTCATGTGTCACAGATTTCCCGTACACATGTGGACAAACCGTCAGATGTACTCAAGATCGGTCAGGAGATCACTGCGAAGATTGTAGACCTCAACGAGGATGAGAAGAAGATCAGTCTGAGCATGAAGGCCCTGGAGCCGGAACACACCGAGGAAGAAGTTCCTGCAGAGGCTGTAGAGGCAGCGGACGCTGAGTAATAATCACATATTGATCATTTTTATCCGGAGCAGTTGCACGCTGTTCCGGATATTTTTTTGAAACGCAAAATACATCAATTGTACTCGGAAATACACAATTAATGTCATAAAAATACTGGATTTTGTCACTTTAATACTGTAAAATGGTTATATTGTATCAAAGCATGTACAGCGGTTGTCAGACTGCTGTTATATTTTGCTGTTATGAAAGGAAGATTAGAATGGGACTTCTGACATTTAAAGGCGGCATCCATCCGGACGATGGAAAACGCTTTTCCAAAGATCAGGCGATCCGGCCTGTCATGCCGAAAGGCGATATGGTATACCCGCTGTCTCAGCACATCGGCTCACCTGCCATTCCCGTTGTGAAAAAAGGGGACCACGTCCTGAAAGGACAGATGATCGCCGACGCCGGCGGCTTTGTCTCTGCTCCGGTGTATGCATCTGTCTCAGGTACGGTAAAAGGCCTTGAGCAGCGTTTCAATCCGGCAGGAAGCAGGACTGAATGCATTGTGATCGAGAATGACGGAGCATATGAGGAAGTAACATATGAGCCGGTAAAACCGCTTGCCGAACAATCCGGGGACGAGATCCTTGACCGCATCGCGAAGGCCGGCATCGTCGGTATGGGAGGCGCCGGCTTCCCCACGAGAGTGAAGCTCTCCCCGAAAGAGCCGGAAAAGATCGACTACATTATCGCAAACTGCGCCGAGTGCGAGCCCTATATCACGGCGGACTACAGAAGAATGCTGGAAAACACAGAAGAGCTCTTGAGCGGTATGCGCGTTGTCCTTTCCCTTTTCCCGAATGCGAAGGGATACTTCGCAGTGGAAGACAACAAAAAGGACTGCGCAGAGAAACTCCGTGCAGCCATCGCCGGCGAACCGCGCATGGAAGTAAAGCTCCTGATGACCAAATACCCGCAGGGCGCTGAACGTCAGCTGATCTATGCGGTCACAAAACGGGCCATCAATTCAGCCATGCTTCCGGCGGACGCAGGATGCATCGTTGATAACGCAGAGACACTGATCGGCATACATACAGCAGTGGTAGAGGGAAAGCCGCTCATGGAGCGTGTCGTGACCGTAAGCGGCGACGCCGTTGCGGCTCCGGGGAACTTTAAAGTCCTTCTCGGAACCAGTCATCAGGAACTGATCGAGGCGGCCGGCGGCTTCACTGCCGAGCCGGAGAAACTGATCTCAGGCGGACCGATGATGGGATTTGCCATGGTCACGGCGGACGCGCCGGTTACAAAGACGTCATCCTCCATCCTTGCATTTAAAGAGGATGTGGTTGCGAAAAATCCGGAGACTGCCTGCATCAACTGCGGACGCTGCGTGGAAGTCTGTCCGAGCCGGATCATTCCTTCCCGTCTTGCGGACTACGCCCTGAGACATGATGAAGACTCCTTTGTTGCAATGAACGGACTGGAATGCGTGGAATGCGGTTCCTGCAGCTATGTCTGCCCGGCCAAACGCCAGCTTAAACAGGCCATCGGTTCCATGAGAAAGACAGCCCTTGCGAACAGGAAGAAAAAGTAAGAGAGGTGAGTGGGAATTGAACGAGAAATATAATGTATCATCATCGCCGCATATCCGTGACCGGATTAAGAGCAGCAACATCATGCTCATGGTCGTGATCGGCCTCCTTCCTGCGACAGTATTCGGCATCTGGAACTTCCGTCATGAAGACGCATGGATCCTCGTTGCTGTCACAACGGCTGCGGCTGTCCTTGCAGAGTTTGTCTGGGAAAAACTAATGCACAAACCGATTACGATCAACGATTTCAGTGCGGTCGTGACCGGACTGCTTCTGGCGCTGAACCTTCCGCCCACACTACCGTGGTGGATGGGCGTTGTGGGCTCTGTATTCGCGATCATTGTCGTGAAACAGCTCTTCGGCGGCCTGGGACAGAACTTTATGAACCCGGCCCTTGCAGCGCGCTGTTTTCTCTTGATCTGTTTTACCGGCCGCATGACCTATTTCGTTTACGACGGCGTGACCGGTCCGACACCTCTGGCCAACCTGAAAGCCGGAGAGGCTGTCAATACGATGGACATGCTTTTCGGATTCACGCGGGGCACCATCGGTGAGACATCCGTTATCGCCATCATGATCGGCGCCATGTTCCTGATCCTGATGGGCGTTATCGACCTTCGGATCCCGGGATCTTATATCGTATCATTTGTTGTATTTATTGCGCTGTTCGGAGGGCACGGGCTTGATGCGCAGTACATTACCGCGCATCTGTGCGGAGGCGGCCTGATGCTTGGCGCATGGTTCATGGCGACGGATTATGTGACCTCGCCGATCACAAGCAGCGGCAAGATCATTTACGGCATATGCATGGGACTTCTGACCGGACTGTTCCGCCTCTTCGGCGGATCCGCCGAGGGCGTATCCTATGCCATCATTATCAGTAACCTTCTGGTTCCGTTGATCGAGAAGATTACCCTTCCAAAACCTTTCGGTAAAGGAGGAGAGAAGTAATGAACAATATTGTAAAAAACACGCTGATCCTGACCGCGATCACCGTTGTGTCCGGACTTCTCCTCGGAGTCGTATACGACATTACAAAAGAACCGATCGCCCAGGCTCAGGAAAACACAAAGCAGGAAGCCTACCGGACGGTGCTTTCCGATGCTTCTGAGTTTGAAACTGTTGAATTCGACGCAGATGCGGCGGCCTCCCTTCTGTCTGAAAACGGGTATACATCCGACGTGATCACGGAGATTGCTGAGGGAATGGATGCAGGTGGTGCGACTGTGGGTTATGTCATCAGCGTTCAGTCATCCGAAGCCTATGACGGCTCCCTGTCCCTTTCGGTCGGCATTGCTTCTGACGGAACCGTAAAAGGAATCGAAATGCTTGAGATCAGCGAGACGGCAGGTCTCGGCATGAAAGCGGATGAGGCTGAATTTAAAGACCAGTTCAAAGACAAGAACGTACAGAAGTTTACATATACCAAGACCGGCGAGGACGGAGACGACAAGATCGATGCCATCAGCGGCGCGACCATCACCACCAACGCAGTCACCAATGCAGTAGACTCTGCGCTTGTCTATTTCCAGAATGAGTTAGGAGGCGGAGTCAATGAATAAATGTACAGAACGTATTTTTAACGGACTTGTCAAAGAAAACCCGACTTTCGTCCTCATGCTCGGCATGTGTCCGACGCTGGCGGTCACGACGTCCGCCATCAACGGCATCGGAATGGGGCTTTCCACGACAGCCGTGCTTGTCATGTCAAACATGCTCATCTCCATGCTCCGGAAGATCATCCCGGATTCAGTGAGAATGCCGGCATTTATCGTTGTCGTTGCTTCCTTCGTTACGATCGTGGACTTCCTGCTGGAAGGTTTCGTCCCGGGTCTGTATGCATCACTCGGCCTCTACATCCCGCTGATCGTGGTAAACTGCATCATCCTTGGCCGTGCGGAGAGTTATGCGTCCAAGAATCCGGTGCTTCCATCCATTTTCGACGGCATTGGCATGGGCCTTGGATTCACCGTCGGGTTGACCTGCATCGGCATCGTCCGTGAGCTGATCGGCGCCGGTTCTGCGTTCGGTCATCAGATCATGCCGGATTCCTATGAACCGTTCACGATCTTCATCCTTGCGCCGGGCGCGTTCTTTGTGCTCGCATGTCTCGTGGCGCTTCAGGGCAAGATCAGAAGAAGCCTGGAAAAGAAAGGGAAAAAGGTGGCGAAGCCGGCCGGATGCGGCGAAGGGTGTGCAGCCTGTGCAAGCAGAGGCGTTTGCGGCGGCCATCTGATCGAGCCGGAGAAAGTTTCCGGAAACCGGCCTGACGAAGCGAAAGATCAGGCGGATAAAAATAATCAGGAAAAGGAGGAGTCATAAATGCAGGGATTACAGGAATTAATCTTAATCGCAGTAGGAACTGCATTCGTGAATAACGTTGTACTCAGCCAGTTCCTGGGAATCTGTCCGTTCCTCGGCGTGTCAAAGAATACAAAGACAGCTGCCGGAATGGGAGGAGCCGTTGTATTTGTTATTACGATCGCTTCTTTCGTGACCGGACTGATCTATAAATTCATCCTCGGGAACCCCAACATCATGGGCGGTGAGCTTGATTATCTGAATACGATTGTATTCATCCTTGTCATCGCGGCTCTGGTCCAGTTTGTGGAAATGTTTCTGAAGAAATCCATGCCGTCGCTCTACAATGCGCTCGGCGTGTACCTTCCGCTGATTACGACAAACTGTGCGGTACTCGGCGTCGCCCTCACGAACGTTGAGAGCGGATACGGACTGCTGACAGGCGTGGTAAACGGATTCGCAACCGCTTTCGGCTTCCTCGTGGCGATCGTGCTGATGGCCGGCATCCGCGAGAAGATTGAACACAACGATATTACAGAGTCATTTCAGGGAACCCCGATCGTACTGGTCACGGCAGGGCTGATGGCGATCGCGTTCTTCGGATTCTCAGGTCTGATATAGGAGGGAAGATGATATGAGTTTAACTGGAATAATCCTGGCTGTCGTCATCGTCGGCGGCACAGGCCTTTTCATCGGCGTCTTCCTCGGCATCGCCGGAAAGAAATTCGCGGTCGAGACCGATGAGAGAGAAGAAGCCATCCTGGACGTCCTTCCGGGGAACAACTGCGGCGGCTGCGGCTACGCCGGCTGTTCCGGCCTTGCTGCGGCAATCGTCGCCGGAGAGGCGGAAGTGGGCGGATGCCCTGTAGGCGGAGCGCCTGTAGCAGAGAAGATCGCAGCGATCATGGGCGTGGAAGCCGGTTCTCAGGAACGTAAGGTTGCATTTGTAAAATGTGCCGGCACCTGTGAGAAAGCCGTAACTGAATACAACTATTACGGCGTGAAAGACTGCCTTATGGCCAGCCAGATGCAGGACGGCGGCGCAAAAGGCTGCGCATTCGGATGCCTGGGATACGGCTCCTGCGTGGCTGCCTGCCCGTTCGACGCCATCCACATCGTGGACGGCATTGCCGTAGTGGACAAGGAAGCCTGCAAGGCCTGCGGCAAATGCGTGGCTGCCTGTCCGAAGAAACTGATCGAGCTGATTCCGTATAAACAGCAGACATTTGTACAGTGTAATTCCAACGAAAAAGGAAAAGCGCTGGTGGACGTATGCCAGGTCGGCTGTATCGGATGCCGGCTCTGCGAGCGAAGCTGTGAGGCAGGTGCGATCACCGTCACCAACTTCCTGGCTCATATTGATGCAGATAAATGTACAAACTGCGGCGTGTGCGCAGAAAAATGTCCGAGGAAGATTATTAAGATGTAAATTCCTGTTTATCGAACTGAATGGTAAAGCACAGCGCTGAATGCTGTAAAAGAATTTAATCAGAATGTGGATTCACGGAATAAGGGATAAAACCTTCCCGTTTCCGGTTTCGCAGCCTAATGAAAAGTTAAAAACCGGATCATTGACAAAAAACAGAGCCGCAGATGAGGAACTCACTAACGTTCAGACAGCCTCATCTGCGGCTCTAAAGTCAATTTTCCGGTTTTTACTTTTCCTAAGACCGCTCCACAGTCACCG
>DWUU01000027.1 GCA_019120575.1 Candidatus Mediterraneibacter quadrami | reverse complement strand
ATCCAGACAAGACGGACGGGAAGCTGCTGGTGTCCTCCTTTGGCTGCACCGCGGAGACCGCCGACATTGAATTTGCATGGACCCGCCGCCATGCTATCGACAAGGGCACGAACCTGGGCCGCCACCTCAGCCAGGCGTTTGAACCTGGGGAGGTCACGCCGGAGGAAGCCCACCGGATCGGCATGGAGCTGGCGCGGGAGGTCTTGGGCGGCAAGTATGAATTTGTTCTTACCACCCACATAGACAGGGATCACGTCCATAATCACCTGATTTTTAATGCGGTCAGTTTTCAGGACCACAAGCACTATCACTCCAACAAGCGGAGCTATCACTTCATCCGCCGCACCAGCGACCGTATCTGCAAAGAGCATGGCCTGTCCGTCATCGTCCCAGGCCGGGACAAGGGCAAGAGCTACATTGAGCACCAGGCGGAACAGAACGGCACCAGCTACAAGGCGAAGCTGCGCACCGCCATCGACCGGCTTCTGCCCGGCTGCTCCGACCTGGAGGACTTGCTCCGCCGCCTCCAGCGGGAAGGGTACGAACTGAAACAGGGCAAGTACATATCCGCCAGGGCTCCAGGACAGGAGCGGTTCACCCGATTGAAAACCCTGGGCGCCGACTACGCCGAGGAGGCCCTGACCGCCCGGATTGCCGGAAAGCCCAGGCCCTCTCGTCAGCCGCAGCAACGCACCGGGAAGCCCAGCCTGCTCATCGACATCCAGAACAATCTCAAAGCCCAGCAGAGCGCCGGCTACAAACACTGGGCGACCATCGAGAACTTGAAGCGGGCCGCTGAAACACTGAACTTCCTGACTGAACATGGAATTGGAAGTTTGGAGGAGCTGTCCGAGCGGTGCGACGGGGCTGCGGCCGCCACCGCCAGGGTGAAGGCAGGCCTCCGGACAACGGAGAAGGAAATGGAACGGCTGACTCTCACCATGAAGCACGCCGCCACCTACCGCCAGCTCCGTCCCCTGTATGACCAATACCGCCAGTCCAGGGACAAGGAGAAATTCCTCCGGGGGCATGAGGGGGAGATCATCCTCTTTGAGGCGGCGGCAAGGGAGCTGAAACGCCTGGACGCCGTACCCCTGCCCGCCACCCAGCGGCTCCGGGCCGAGGTGGACGAGCTCATCGGGGGCTTCGTCCTGGTGTGGCGCCTGCTGGTGGCGGCATGGTATGTGCCCCTCACCATCTACCGCCTGATCGTGGGATATTAAACCGGAATAATGAGGAAAGCCGGACTGACCAGCCGGCTTTCCTCATTATCTAAATTTTACATCATGGGAAATCTCCTGCACTAAGCTCTATTTCCGGCCCACCAGCATCCGGGAGTCTCCCAGCATCATCATGGCCGCCCGCCGGCGGGAGCCGAAGGCCTCCTGGGCCGTGTCGATGAGTCGCACATCCTCATACCCCATGTCCCGCAGCTCTTGGGCGAAGGCCTCCATGTCCCCGTATATGTGGGGCTTCATCTCATCGTTGAGGGCGAACACGGCTCCCTTTTTCAGCACCCGCAGGGTCTCCCGCAACAGGGCCCGCTTGTCCGCGCCCGTGATGTTGTGGTAGACATAGTTGCTCACCACAGCATCGAAGCTCTCATCCGGGAAGTCCAGCCTGTTGGCGTCCCCATGCTGGAACCGGCACCGGGCGGCCACGCCCTCGCTCTCGGCATTTTTCTCGCACATGGTCTGACCATAACCGTAGGCAGAGCCCCAATAGTCGATGCCCACCACCTGGGCCGCCCTCCAGGTGAGGGCCGCCCGGATGGATAGAGCCCCGGAACCGCACCCCACATCCAGAAGCTGTCCCTGCCCGTCAAAATCCAGATGAGAGAGGACGATTTGGTGGACCTGCTCCATCATGCCGCCGCCCTCGAAGGCATACCGCCGCCTGATCCAGGTGATCCATAAGAGTAGCGCCAGCAAAAGAAGGGCGGCAATCACGAACACCACACCCAGCGCCGTGATATGGAACACCGCAAAGGACAGCAGAGAGAGCACCGCGGCCAAAACCGCCAAGCCGCCCACCAGCCGGAGCATCGAGACCGGCATCCAGTTTCCATAGTCCTCCCCGTGGGCGCCAAGATGAATTTGCTCCTGTTTTTTTCTGCCGTTTTTCATAAGATGTCTCCCTGTTTGTTTTTCAAGTGCTCCGTGTCCTCCCGAATTGCCAGTACGCAGAGCCAGTGCTTTTTTGCATCCTGATCCACGATGACATTAGAAAAACCGGCCTCGGTGAGAAATCCGACAAACTGGTTCCGATTGAAAATCCTCATCCCATCAATGATAGAAAGCCATTTGTTGGCCTGGGGATCTTCTCCGTCCGCCTCATTGACAATCAGAAAGGCGCCGCCTGGCCGCAAGGTGCGGTACACCTCCCGGAAGCTATCCGTGGGTCCGGGCCAGAAATATACGGTTTCAAATGCGGTCGCCAGATCAAACGAACCATCCCCAAAGGGGAGGCAAGACACGTCCCCCTGCAAAATTTGGCAGCGGCCTGCTTGGAGCCCCTCACGGTTCACACTCTTGGCCTTTTCCACGGCTATTTCTGAATAGTCCAGAGCAGTAATAGTCGCAGCCGGATATTTTCGCAAAAGCGCCCGAATGTTCCGACCACCGCCACAGCCCAGCTCCGCAATCCTGGCCGGACCTGTTTCCGGCAAATGACTAAGGCCCCAATCCGCGAGGGTGGCATGGGCATGGTTCATACTGCCCACCATACACTTGCCCAGCAAACCTTCCGGCTTGCGGGTATTATTGAAAAAAGCCTTCCATATCCCCATAACTGCCTCCAGAAGTTGAAATTTAAGTTAGCAAAGACTAACCACACTCATTATACATCTTCCTACACGGAAACGCAACAGACAAGAGCGTCCTCTGACCATTTTGCGCTATGGAAATGTGGAAAACGGCCGCTCCGCAAGCGTGACCGTTTACGCACATTCCCACAGCACCTACTACGGCGAATATCTTTCCTATCCTGTCCTATCCTGATTGAAAGAGAAAAAAGAGAACAAAAAAAGAAGCGGGAGCGTCACCCTCGGCCCAAACCGAAGGCGGCGCTCCCGCTCTGTTATGGAAAAGTGTTCAAAACAACCTCTTTACACCCCTCAAATTGAAGGGGCAGGCCCGCATGGGAAATCATAAGGGCGGCTCCCGGAAAAGCCGCCACAGACGAAAAAACAGGGGATTCCCCACCCGTATTCATACAGTTTTGCGTACCCCCGGCAGGGCATAAAAAACGCCACAGGTTTGTGTTACCCATGGCATTGCCCCGGCAGATGGCCGGTCTATATTCAGTTATATGGTCACGGGGCGGAGGCCCCGATTGACGGGTGCTGTATCCGTATCTTGGCATTTCGTGGTCTTTCAGCGTGTCAAGGCTCACTCAACAGTAGTAAAATCGTAGTAAATGAGATGGTTTTGACCTGTCTGAAATGCCCGTGGATACAGTGTTTTCAAGGGATAATCAGATTTTGGCTTGATTTTTCTATTACACATTCGTGCCTCTTGTTTTTCCTGTTGTAATTAATTCCGACAAGAAGCAGATTATCTTTATATTCTGCTAACGCGCCTTCATACTGTTTAGATCTGATCTGGCTGACTGCGCCTGCTGATGACCGATCCCACTTCAGTTCAACAATAAATGCCGGCTTCGAAGAATGACGTCTTGGCACAAAGGCAATATCCGCAAACCCTTTACCGGAAGGGAGTTCCCGGATCATGGTATACTCTCTGCGCGCTGTATAATAAGCGATCGCGATCACACAGCTTAACGAAAGTTCATTATTATATGTCAGAATGGATGTATTTGCCATATGCGCTTTATCCATTTCCTCAGCAACTTGATCAGCATCCATCCGCAATGTCGCATCCAACAGTCGGTCTGAAGCTTCCAGCGCGGCCGATACTCCTTCCCAGTTACTGTATTCGACAGAATTTCTGAACTCATCCGCCACTTCCTGGTTCGGGATATATACCTCTTTCCGCTCGTTATCATATGCCAGATATCCCAGATGTATAAGAAGCGTCAGAGCATCATCCTTGCTGTTAATATTCAGCATATCATTCTGAAATGTCCGCGTATTGATCCTTGTACTGAGACCGCCAAGCATGGAGATCACTGCATCTTTCAGCCCGTCCAGATTCAGGTCTATATAGGATTTCAGCGATTCATATGTCTCTGTTTCTGTCCAGTAATCTCCAAATTCTCCTGATCTGACTGCCTGAATAACAGAATTCGGACTGTACACAGAATGAAGCCTGCTAAATGAATATCCGTCATACCACGTTTTAGCATCTTCAAAATCCAGATTATTTTCCCTGCATAAATACTTTACTTCTTCTTCTGTAAAGCCGACATACTCAGCCAGCATCTGCGGCTGGATCATCGTATATTCACGAAAATCCGTAAGCGCAGACTGTGTTCCGTATTTTTTTATCGGAAGGATACCTGTTATATAAGCAGCTTCGATCATCTTATCCGTAAGACTGCTTTTAAACAACCCGCGTAAAAGCTGCAGGTATTCTTTCTGAAGATCTGTATCGTCCTTTGCTTCACGGAAAAGTGCATCCCATTCATCAATTATCACAATAAACTTTATTCCTTCTGCATCGCAAATATCGCTCAGCGCAATCGGAAGCGAGCACTTTTCTGAAGTCACAGAAGGAAATGCCTCATTCAATTCACAGACTATTTCCTCCTGCATATATTTAACCAGATTGTCCAGTTTTTCTGCCGTTGAAATAAACCATGTAATATCAAGATAAATTACATTATATTTGTTTAAATAATTGTCAAACGTATCTGACTTTGCAATCTTCAGATCCTGAAAGAGCATTCTTGAGTCACAGCTTTTATCATAATATGCGCACAACATCTGCGTTGCAAAAGATTTTCCGAACCTCCTCGGTCTGCTGACACATGTCAGTTTATCTTTTGTACCCAGCGTACTATTTATAAATTCAATCAATCCCGTTTTATCAACATACAGACCTTTCCGGATCGACTGAAATCCTGCATTCCCAAGATTCAGGTATCTTCCCATACTTACGGCCTCCATTTCCGTTCTTTTAACACTTCCATTCTATCAGAAAGGCAGTTCAAATACCATTTATTTATCCTCTTTCCATAAACAAAATCGGATAGGAATTCCCCTGCTCATCAAGTTCCGATCTTTCACGGACTGCAAATCCCATATGTTCATAGAATCCTCTCGCCTGGGGATTCTGTTCATTGACAACGAGTTCATTCACACCAAACTTCTCCAACCCGTATTCCAGCAGCTTTCTGTCAAGCCCCCTGCCCCGTTTTTCCGGAGAAATGAACAGCATTTCCAGCTTATGTCCGTCAATGCCCATGAACGCGACCGGATCACCGGCCGGATCTGTTTCGACGATCAGGATTGGAACAGCTGTCAGCGCATCCGGTACATATTCTTTAATCTTTTTAATTTCAGCATCTGACAGAAACAGATGCGTTTCTCTTACAGATTTCTCCCATACTCTGAGCAGTTGTTGAACCAGTCCGGGTGTTCTGTCTTTAATCTCAAGTTCTTTCATAATCATGTTGTACTCTTTCTTTTTTACCCTTCCACATATTTCAGATACGGAACGAATTCTCCTTCACATTCTGCCAGCATGATCTGTGCATCATCCGTCTCGTATATCTTTGTCCCTTCCGGCAGGACTGTTGCATACCAATCCTCAAAATCACCGTCTGCGTCCGTCTCCTCTATCGTTCCATCCAGTTCTCCCGCCGTGAGATCCTGTTCCGGGCTGACTTTCTTGACCGGATCATCCCATACACTGATGAGCTGTCCGCGTTTGTACCCTTTAAGTTCCCGCAGATCATCCATCTGCAGTGATTGCAGTCCAGGCAGATTATCTGCACTTGGGGTGTGATAATATGCGTACAGCCAGATCAGCCATAGAACCGTCATAACAAGGACTGTTGTCCGTACCCTCCGGAGAGTCCTGTTCGCCCTTGCTCTCTGCCGGTCTGTTCCTTTTAATAAATATACCGGAACACACAGGGTGCATCCAACCGCCGCGGCAGTAAGAAGAAGTAAAAGTTCGAACGTATATATGAAACTGAGTCCCATTATATAACAGAACAATCCTGCTGTCAGAAACACCATTGCAAAGAGCGCGCATATTTTCCCTGCTATATCATTTGCGTACTCCCAGCTTTCCTTGTCAGCTTCCGCTTCTTTTACATGATAACCAACTTTGAAATCCGGAAACTCCGAGTGTTTGCTTCTGACAATGAATGCGCTTGCTCCAAGAATAGCTGCTTCCAGAATATAGATCAGCAACAGAATAAAATCCCCATTCATACCCGCGCTCTTTCCCTCTTCTTTTTACTGATACTCCACAATAATCTTCTTACACTTTTCGCATCTGTACCCTGCGATCCGGTCTCCATTCATCCGTGCAACCACGGCTGGTTCGCTGTTCAGCCGGAATGCATCTGTACCGCCGGCATCTTTCCACTCCATTGCAGCGCCAAGCGCGCAGATCTTTCCTTCCTGCATTTCATATCCACAAAACGGACATTTCATCTTTACCACCTCCCATCAACACTATAATCCGATTGTGCTACGATTACATAGCCACCCAGACCCCTGCCAGCAATGTCAACATGCCTAAAATCCTGCCCGCGATCCTTGCTTTCCTATATCCGAGCAGATTGACAGTCTCTGGAGTTATCAATGGAAAAACCATTATTACCACGCCCATCAGTATGATCCCCGAACCGATCACAACGTCCTCACCGGCGAATACACCCGCCAGTAACAGGATCATTCCCATCCCAAGTCCGGCCAAAAAATATTTTATCGCTTTCTGATCCTTTCCCGTGCGCTCCCTGTAAAGTTCCGCACATTTATCCGAACAGAATTGTATGTCCGATGACATTTTTCTTCCGCAATAGCTACACTTTCTCACAGGATTTTTTCCTCCATTCAACACGGCATTGCCCGGTTGCATTATAAAATTGAAAAATAATGCAATATCTCTTTCCTCTTTCCACATTAATATCAGCTTTACTTATTGCATCCTGGCAAATAATCTCTTTTCTTTTCCGTGCATCACATAATTTCATAATCATTTTCCCCTGCCTGATTTCTGAATGAAAATTCATCTCATATGTGCCTTCATCCGGATATCTAATCACTCTCCGCACCTGTCCCCGGCACGAAACGAAATGCAGATTGGCATTACCGTCACGCCTTATATATCCAGTAAACACTGCTGCGATCTTCGCGCTGAATAAAAGCCATCCACTAATATACAACAAATAAAATACCAGGCATATAACAGGCAAAAGAATAATCGTCAATATCATAAATTTCTCCTTATATCTTTTTATTTAAACTCTCCCAGCGCATGCATATAGCCTTCCAGTCTTTTCTGCGCATTACTGTCCAGCTTCTCATACATTCGGATCAGTTCGTATTCTTTGGATTTCCTGTTGATAACAACATATTCTGTCTGCCTGTGTTCGCCCGGATTTTTGCTGTCCGTATCCAACAGCAGTTCATACGGTGAGATCTCCAGCACTTCACATATGATCATAATCTTATCAGCAGAAGGATTTGTTCCTTTCCTTCTCCAGTCGCTGACCGTACTCTGGGATATGCCTGTCCTTTTTGCAAATTCATTCTGTGTGATTCCCTTTTCGTCAAGGTATTTATAAATCCGTTCACTAATCAGCATTTTTTCTCTCCATCACATAATTGGTCAGCAGTACGCCGTTCCTCTCCACCTGCTGTTCTCTCACTGTTTTATATCCTCTTTTCTCAAAAAATGGTCTGGCTGTTATTGAGGCATGGGTCAGATATCTGTCCGCTTCGATTTCTTTTTCCAGCCTGTCGCAGAGTGCAGAGGCGACACCCTGGCGCTGATGATCTTTATGTACATAGAGCCGGTCCAGATAACCGGACCGGTCCATATCCGCAAATCCGATCACGATCTCACCGGCAGCATTACTTTCGTCTTTCTCTACTGCCACATACGTTACATGCTCCAGAAACGACCGGTTCCATGCGTCCGCGTCCACCTTGCCGGATGCCCAGGCTTTCAGCTGTTCTTCCGTATAATCTGCTGCATTGACCGTGTGCACCGTATCGTAGAAAAGTCTGATAATTTCCCGGATATCATTGCTGTTGTATTTCCTCAGTTTCATCATTTTACTCCTGATCCGCAGGCGTCCGGAATGCATACTCCACCGTTCCGTTCTCCCATTCGCCGCATGCCAGATATACCCGGCCGGGCTGTGCGGTAAATGTCGGATTGCCATTGTCATTTGTCTTCACATCAATAGCCGCCCCCTCCGGCATCTGCCCTGCTTCATCCTGTTCCTGTCCCAGAAGCGCATCGTCCCATGAAAAGATCTGTATACGTTCAGGCATAACATCAAACTGCAGCTCCATCTGCATAGGTTCGGAGAGTTTTTTAACTTCCACAGGACTTGTCTGCAGGATATGCGGCGCATCCGTAGTAATCGTATTGCTTTCCCCGTTCTCTTCATAAGTCCATGTATAACTCAACGGTTCCGGAATAATGACCGAAGCAGCAGCCAGCTCATCCGTATAGCATACATTCAGATACGGGCGTTCAGACGGATCTTTCTCAATGAAAAACTCATCAAGATAATGTCCATACTGTCTGATATATTCCTGATTTGCCTGCTCTGTCCTCCTGATCTCTGTAATCCCGTGATACTGGGCCGGATATGATTCCGCGATCATTCCGTTTCCGTAAATTTCAACCACATCCCCGTTATTCAGATCATCTGGCGTAATCTTCTTCCCTGATTCATCGTAGACGGCATCCTCCGGCACCGTCCCGTGAAAAGGATATTCCGCTTCAAGGTTTACAAAGATACTGTACCCGTCTTCTTTTTCCAGATAAACAGCCTGCATCGCGTCCGTATACTCCTGTTTTTTATTTCGATTAAAAGCGATAATAATAATTAAAAGAATAATTACCGCAACAGACAAAATGAGAATTTTATTTTTCTTCATAACCGTTTCTATATACTTCTCCTTTTTACAATCTGAAGTTCATACCCAAGTGCGTTCAGGATATTGCAAAAACATCTTAAAGAGGGACTGTTTTCCTTTTTTTCAATCCTTGAAATCACCTGTTGCCTGGTTCCTGTCATTTCAGCAAGATCACTCTGGGTAATTTTACCAGCTTTCCTCAAAGCAGTCATTTCTCCTATCAAACGATATTCTTCTCTGCTTTCATCCCAGCCCTTTTTAAAATCTTCAATTTCATTTTTTTTCTTTTCTATAACATTTGTAATATTTACTTTTGTGTAAGGCATTTCATATTCCTCCTGTCAGATGAAAACCTTATTATAAATCATAAAAATACAGATTCACTTTTATCCTCCTTTAGTGTACAACATATTTATTGTATTTTCAACAATCATCAGTTTATCGTATATACGTTATATTAACGCAAAATATA
>DWUU01000026.1 GCA_019120575.1 Candidatus Mediterraneibacter quadrami | reverse complement strand
CTGGAGGAAGTGGTCGCAGAAGCCCAGACTCCCCCTTCCCCGGCACCCACGGCGGACGAGGATTCCGGGGAGCCGGAAGCCCCTGCCATGCTGCCGGGATACGCCCAGCTGTATGCGGAAAATCCTGACCTGTTCGGCTGGGTACAGATCGAGGATACCGAGCTGAGTTACCCGGTCATGTACACCCCGGACGACCCGGAATACTACCTGCGCCGGGCGTTTGACGGGAGCGATTCCGTAAGCGGGGTGCCGTTTCTGGACGGGGACTGCCCGGTGGACGGCGGGAATTACATCATCTACGGCCACCACATGAATACGGGCACCATGTTTGCCCTCCTGCCCTCCTATGCCCGGCAGGACTTTTGGGAGGAACATCCGGTGATCCGGTTTGATACCCTCTACGAACGGGGCGAATATGAGGTCATGGCCGCTTTCTACTCCCAAGTATACGATGCCGATGAGCAAGGCGTATAATAGTCACAATCGGTGGCTATCATATTTCCCAAGTGGGGCATAGAGTAGTTTATATCATGGGCCGAACATGGAGATACTATTCATATAGACAGGAGGCTTTACATTGCAAGAGAATGGAAAAGACTTCTTCGCCACGCTGGCGGAGCGGGATCATACGACCGTGGAAAAGGTCAAAGAGAAAATTTCAAAGCGGATATGGGAGGGCCTACATGACCCTGATCCGGAGCGTCGGGCGCAATGGGAACGGATACCATGCGCCGGGGATGTGCCTACCCCGGAGGAATGGCTGCGCTACTCTGTTGAACGGCTAAAGGAAGATGGCCGGGAGGGATTTGCTTCGCTGGTATTTACATGACTAAGGGTGTGCCTAATTTGGAACGCGGATTTGTCCGCCCCAAGTTAGGCACACCCTTTTCTTTTTTACGCTGTTTTCCCTTTTGTGGCCGTGTATTAAGGACAGCGCCTTTAGACAAATGGTCCGTACTAAAACCCGCACTCGTAAAAGTAATTTTGAGCGCAGGTTTTAGTACTTGCGATGGAGTGAGGGTGTCCCAGAAGTCATGAAATGACTTGAGAGGACGCCCTCTTTTTTCTGCAAAAAATAGAGAAAAATCTGCAAAGAAATACAAATAGATTTATAACACGATGGTTGTTATAATAAAGTCAAGACTGACAAGGGAGTGATTCGCACATGAAAGAGGAAAATAATTCTATTCAATCATTTGAAAATAAAGCAATTCGAACCGCGTGGAATGAAGAACAGGAAGAATGGTATTTTTCTGTGACAGATATCGTGGCTGCCTTAACGGATAGTGCCGATCCTAAACAATACATTAAAAAAATGCGTTCTCGCGATCCAGAACTTAATGCAAGGTGGGGTACAATTTGTACCCTAACTGCCATGACTGCTTCTGATGGAAAACGGTATCGCACGAATGCAGCAAATTTACAAGGTGTTTTCCGCATTATACAATCCATCCCATCACCCAAAGCAGAACCTCTAAAACAATGGCTCGCCCAAGTGGGAAGTGAGAGGATTGAAGAAACGATTGATCCAGAGCTGACGATTGACCGTGCACTGGAAACCTATGAAAAGAAAGGATATACTCGCGAATGGATTAATCAATGGCTGCAGGCAATTCAAGTCCGTAAAGAACTGACAGATGAATGGAAAGACCGAGGCGTAAAGCAAGGAAAGGAGTTCGCAATCCTCACGGACGAAATCACTCGTGCATGGGCGGGTATGAGCACGCGCCAGTACAAAAAATTATACTACAGATATTTCCAAAGAAGAAAAACCGGAAAACCGGTAATCTCCCCAAAAACGCTGCACAGCTTAACCGGGTTGTTACGGATATGATTGAAGAGGCTGCCGAAATAGTTTCAGACGACAAAAAAGACCAAAATAACGACAATTACGATTCGTAGTCACAAAATATATCGATGTAGGTCTCTGTTATGAGATCTTCGGAGAAAAGTGATGATAAAATAATTCTAACCCGAAATGATTCTAAAATACAAAGGAATAGAGCAATAAGGAGATGAGCAATATGCCTACAGATATCGGACGTGTTACCCACATCCGGAGTGTGCGATTAAGCGACGACGGAACAGCGGTTGTTATCATCGATCAGACGCAGCTTCCGAACCGGACGGAATACCTTACGCTGACCACGGCGGAGGAGATATGGACGGCCATCAACCGGCTGCAGGTCCGGGGAGCGCCGGCCATCGGCATCTGCGCCGGATACGGGATCTACTGTCTGGCGCGCCGGATCGAAGCGTCGGACTATGACGGGTTCCTGAGGGAATTCCGCAGACAGAAGGATTATCTTGACTCTGCCCGGCCGACGGCGGTGAACCTGAGCTGGGCGCTGAACCGGATGGAGCGGGTGGTGACGGAGAATAAAGAGAAAAAGATCCCGGACATCATGGAATTATTAAAAGTGGAATGTCTGAAGATCCATGAGGAAGATATGGCGATGTGCCGTGCGATATCAGAGTACGGCCTGTCGCTTCTTAAAGACGGCGACGGGATCCTCACCCACTGCAACGCCGGGCCTCTTGCCACATCCCGGTACGGGACCGGGCAGGGACCGCTGTTCCTCGGGAAAGAGCGGGGGATGGAGTTCCGCGTCTTTGCGGATGAGACGCGCCCGCTCCTGCAGGGCGCGCGGCTGACCGCCTGGGAACTGCAGCGCGCGGGAATCGACGTGACGCTGATCTGCGACAATATGGCCAGCATCGTGATGAAGAACGGCTGGGTTCAGGCATGCATGGTGGGATGCGACCGGGTGGCTGCGAACGGCGACACGGCAAACAAGATCGGCACCAGCGGCGTGGCGGTGCTGGCGAAGTATTACGGGATCCCGTTCTATGTGCTGGGGCCGACGTCGACCATTGATATGAACTGTCCCACCGGAGACGATATCCATATTGAACTGCGGGATCCGGAAGAGATCAAAGAGAAGTTTTACGGGGAGCCGGTGGCTCCGGGGGATGTGAAATGCTATAATCCTTCCTTTGATGTGACGGATCACAGTCTGATCACGGCGATCGTCACGGAGAAAGGGATCTGTTATCCCCCGTATACGGAGAGCCTTGAGAAGCTGTTCTAAACTGCCGCCGGAACAGCAGTCAGAGCCGCACGATATCTGCCGCCGGTCAGAGCGGTGAAAACGCACCTTTCTGATAGAAGCGCAGCAGGAAGAACGCGACAACGGCCGCGCAGATCTCCCCTGCCGGAAATGCGATCCAGATGCCGGCCGGGCCCATGAACCGGGAGAGGATGAAGCTGACCGGGATGGTGATCACAAACTGTCGAAGCAGAGAGATGGCAAGCGACCGCCGCCCGTCTCCAAGGGCTTCAAAAGTACCGGAATAAATCACACCGATGGAGGAGATCAGGAATCCGGCGGAGATGATCCGGAGTGCTGACACGCCGGCTGACATCAGCTCCTCGTCTGCATCGAAAAGGGCGAAGATCTGCTCCGGGATCAGCAGGGACAGAACCGTGCCAAGCAGCATGATCGCGGCAGCGCAGACCAGGCTGTAGCGGATGGTGCTGCGCACCCGGCGGGTCTCGCCTGCTCCGTAATTATAGCCCAGGATGGGACGCATGCCCTGTACGATGCCGTTCGCAGGCATGTAGATAAAGGTCTGGAGCTTGTAATAGACGCCCAGGACCGCGACGTACAGGTCGGAGAATGAGGCCAGGATCCGGTTCAGGATACTGATCAGTACGGACGGCATCAGCATCATAACGGTAGAGGGGATTCCTACACTGTAGATCTGGCGGATGATCTGCCAGTCGGGCCGGATATATTTCGCCCGGAGATGTACGGCGTAGGATTTTCTCATATATACAACGATATACAGCAGAAAGGCGCAGATCTGCCCGATCACGGTGGCGATGGCCGCGCCGGCGACACCCAGCGCCGGGAAGCCAAGGAGCCCGAAGATGAGGATCGGGTCCAGGATGATATTGATCACACAGCCGGCGATGAGGAGCAGCATGGTGACCTTCATTTTGCCGATGCTCTGGAAGATCTTTTCAAAGGCGATCTGGAGCAGCGCGCCGAATGACAGGCACAGGACGATGCGGGTATAGCTGCACGCGTCTTCCAGGATAGCCGGATCCTCCGTGAAAAGCGACAGGAAGGGCCGGGTGATGAAAAGTCCGGCCAGGATGAACAGCAGACAGTGGAATACGGTCAGCACGATCCCCATGGTGGCCGCCCGGTCCGCCTTTTCCTGGCTCCCGGCGCCAAGGTGGATGGAGATGGCGGAGCTGATCCCCACGCCGATGCCCACGCCTGCGGATACGATGGCGTTCTGCAGCGGATAGGCCAGGGAAACGGCGGTCAGCGCGTCCGTCCCGAGCCAGGATGCATAGATGCTGTCCACAATATTGTAGAGCGACTGGATCAGCATGGAGAGCATCATCGGCACCGACATGGATACCAGCAGCCGGAAGACCGGCCTTGTCCGCATAAATGAATTTTCCTGTTCCATAATCTGAAGCCTCCTTTCATGATCGATGCCTCCGCCGGATGCGGGAGGCATGAATGCTGTTTTTAAATAAAAAAAGTCATATGCCTGTTTGAATGCTGAAACAGGAAAACCATATGACTTAAAAGATCCCGAGATGCTCCAGCAGGATCTTGGTCCCGAGAAGGATCAGGATCGCGCCGCCGGCAAACTCGGCTTTTGATTTATATTTTGTTCCGAATACATTTCCGATCTTTACGCCGATCGCGGATATGATAAAGGTCGTGACGCCGATAAATGAAACGGCGGCAGCGATATGCACATCCAGGAATGCAAATGTAATTCCCACCGCCAGGGCGTCAATGCTTGTGGCGACCGCCAGCAGGAACATCGTCCGGATATCCAGCGAATCGTCTTCTCTTTCGCAGTCCTTCGAACAGGCTTCCTTGATCATATTGGCGCCGATGATCCCGAGCAGGATAAAGGCGATCCAGTGATCAATGGCGGTGATCTTATCTCTGAACTGATAGC
This sequence comes from Candidatus Mediterraneibacter quadrami, assembly GCA_019120575.1. GTDB lineage: Bacteria > Bacillota > Clostridia > Lachnospirales > Lachnospiraceae > Mediterraneibacter > Mediterraneibacter quadrami. Next base: position 19,994 of record DWUU01000026.1, on the reverse strand, counting down.
CCAGCAGATAACCGACGGCCGGCATCAGCGCCTGGAATCCGCCGAACCAGAGCCCGACGATTCCGGCTTTTCTGACCGATATCTTCGGCATAGCCAGACCTTTGCAGACGGATACCGCGAAAGCGTCCATTGACAACCCTACGGCAAGGATGAAAAGTTCCAGTAAACCCATGTTTTTTCTCCTTCGTAGCCCCCGTATTTTATCACCGGATCCGGAAGATTGCAAGAGGAAATTTAACGGCGGGGAAAATAAAGCCGCGCGGACTTTGCCGGTTCACAGGATTGACATATTTTTCTGGTAAACTTACACTGTTTACATAGATAATAACGATCCGGCCGGGAGGAGGAGACTGGGATGGAAAATATAAAAATACTGGTGGTTGACGATGAGAGCAGGATGCGGAAACTGGTGAAGGATTTCCTTGTGCGGGAGGGGTACACGGTGCTGGAAGCCGGGGACGGCATGGAGGCGATGGATATTTTCTATGAAGATAAGGACATCGCCCTTATCATCCTTGATGTGATGATGCCGAAGATGGACGGCTGGCAGGTGTGCCGGGAGGTCCGCGAATCCTCGAAAGTTCCGATCATCATGCTGACGGCCCGTTCGGAGGAGCGGGATGAACTTCAGGGATTTGATCTGGGCGTGGACGAATATATTTCCAAACCGTTCAGCCCGAAGATCCTGGTGGCCCGGGTCAATGCGATCCTCCGGAGAACAAGGGGGACGACCGGCGGCGATGTGATCGAGGCGGGCGGCATCCGGATGGACAAGGCGGCCCATATCGTGGAGATCGACGGGCGTCAGATCGAACTGAGTTACAAGGAATTCGAACTTCTGTCTTATTTTATGGAAAATGCGGGGATCGCTCTGTCAAGGGAGAAGATCCTGAACAACGTATGGAACTACGATTATTTCGGCGATGCCCGGACGATCGATACGCATGTGAAGAAACTCCGCAGCAAGCTGGGAGATAAAGGCGAGTATATACGGACGATCTGGGGCATGGGATACAAATTTGAAGTGGGATAGGCAGAGCGTGTTATGAAATTGAAATATTCAATCAGAAGGCAGATTACAGCGCTTTTTATCGCGCTGCTTGCGTTCATCCTGGGCGGGGTGCTGGTCATCAACAGCGGCTTCCTCGTGTCCTATTATCTTTCACACAAGACGGAAGAGCTGGTGCGGACCTACAAGGAGATTGACCGGACGCTGCAGACGGGCAGCCTGACGGATCTTGCGGTTCTGAAGACGATCCTGGTCCGGACGGAGCGTGGGAATATTGATCTTGTGGTTGTGGACAGCAGCGGAAAGGCGCAGATCTCGACGATGGGGCAGGATGATCCCCGGTTCACTCAGATGGTGGGCGAGATCTTCACCCGGAATATCAGCAGTGAAGACATATTGAGGAAAGACAGCAATTTTACAGTATACAGATCGAAATCGCAGGGGATAAGCGGAAGCGATGTGGAGTATCTGAAGATGTGGGGCATGTTTTCAGACGGCTCCTGGTTCGTCATGCAGAGTCCGCTTGCCAGCATTCAGGAGAGCGCGTCTCTTGCAAACCGCTTCCTGATCTATCTGGGCGGCGTGGGCATCATCCTGGGCGGGGTGCTGATCTGGCTCTTCTCCCGGCGGATTACGCAGCCGGTTATGCAGCTTGCAGGGCTGTCCCAGGAGATGGCGAATCTGAATTTTGACGCCCGGTATACCGGAACCGGGCGGGATGAGATCGGCGTGCTGGGCAGCAACTTTAATAAGATGTCCGAGCAGCTGGAGAAAACGATCTCGGAACTGAAGCGTGCGAACAATCAGCTCCAGATGGACATCGAGCAGAAAGAGAAGATCGAAGAGATGCGTAATGAATTTCTTGGAAACGTATCCCACGAGCTGAAGACGCCGATCGCCCTGATCCAGGGATATGCGGAAGGTCTGAAGGAAGGGATTAATGATGATCCGGAGAGCCGGGAGTTCTACTGCGACGTGATCATGGATGAAGCGGACAAGATGAACCATATGGTGAAAAACCTGCTGACCCTCAATCAGCTGGAATTCGGTGCAGATGAAGTGCAGTTTGAGCGCTTTGACATCGTGGGACTGGTGCGCGGCGTGATCGCAAGCTGCGAGATCCTGATCCAGCAGGCGGGCGCCACGGTTGATTTTGTGGCGGATGAGAAGCTGGATGTGTGGGCCGATGAATTCAAGACGGAACAGGTGATCCGCAATTATCTGACGAATGCCATCCACCATGCGGAAAATGAAAAGCGGATCGAAGTGCGGATCAGAAAAGAAGGAAAGAACGCACACATTTCCGTGTTCAACAGCGGACGGCCCATCCCGGAGGAAGATCTCCCGAAACTGTGGGACAAGTTCTACAAAGTGGATAAGGCGCATACAAGAGAGTATGGCGGAAACGGCATCGGACTGTCCATCGTGAAGGCGATCATGGAGGCGTTCCATCAGAAATACGGCGTCCGGAATTTCGATAATGGCGTGGAGTTCTGGTTCGAACTTGATGCGGATACGGAAAACACTTCTTTACATTAAAGTGAAAATGCGGTAAAATATTAGCGTTTAGACGCGGTTTAAGGCATACGGCATGCCGGCCTGCAGGCGGGTGTGTGTATGCCTTATATCTGTTATAGAAGGAATTTTTCATGAGTGTTTGAGGAGGATTTTATATGTATGATAAGATTTACAGCGTCATACAGTCGGTGGACGACTTTGTATGGGGATGGGGCATGATCGTGCTCCTTCTGGGCACCCATATCTTTATGACGATCCGGACGGGCTTTATCCAGAGGAAGACAATCACAAAAGGAATCCCGCTGTCGGTTGCAAAAGAAGAGGATGCGGACGGTGAGGTGAGCCAGTTCGGCGCCCTTGCAACGGCGCTGGCGTCAACCATCGGCACGGGAAATATTATTGGTGTAGGTACGGCCATCGCGCTGGGCGGACCGGGTGCGGTGCTCTGGTGCTGGCTGACCGGCGTGTTCGGCATGGCAACGAAATATGCGGAGTCCCTGATCGCGGTCAAATACCGTGTGAAGACGGCTGACGGACGCATGCAGGGCGGCGCAATGTACGCCCTGGACCGGGGGCTTCACATGAAGTGGCTGGGCATCATTTTTGCCGTATTCGCAGGATTCGCATCCTTTGGCATCGGCTGCGCGACGCAGGTCAATGCGATTGCGGAAGTGTGCAGCACGAATCTGGGGATTGATCCGTGGATCATCGGTGTGGTCGTGGCTGTGCTGACGGCATTCGTGATCTTCGGCGGCATCAAGTCCATCGCGAGCGTGTGCGAGAAATTGGTTCCGTTCATGGCGCTGTTCTATGTGATCGGCTGCCTGATCATCCTCGGGATCAATTATGACTATATCATTCCGGCGATCCAGACGATCTGCCGGCTGGCATTTACAAAAGGCGCCGCTGCCGGCGGCCTTGTGGGCGGCGGGATCCGCCTGGCGATCCAGTACGGAGTTGCCAGAGGACTTTTCTCCAACGAATCCGGTATGGGTTCCGCGCCGATTGCGGCTGCGGCGGCAAGGACGAAGAACCCGGTGCGCCAGGCGCTGGTGTCCTCTACGGGAACCTTCTGGGATACCGTTGTGGTCTGCCTGATGACCGGACTTGTACTGGTGTCAACGATCATGAAGAATCCGGCCATCAATGCGGATCAGATCACGGACGGAGGCGAACTGACCACGCTGGCATTCGGACAGATCCCGTATTTCGGGCCGTTTATCCTGGTTGTGGGGATCATTACATTCGCCTATTCGACGATCCTCGGATGGGCGTACTACGGAGAGCGCTGCGTGGAATATTTCTCAGGAAAATGGGGGCTGATCCCGTATAAAGTGCTGTATATCGCCGTGGCGCTGATCGCCCCGGTGCTGGCTCTTGACCTGGTGTGGAAGATCGCGGACATCCTGAACGCGCTGATGGCCATCCCCAACCTGATCGCCGTGCTCCTGCTGTCTCCGGTGATCGTGAAGGAAACAAAGAAATATGTCAACGATCTGGACGCGGTTGACGATACACCGGTGCCGGTCGTGAAGACGGGAATCCGCGGAGAATAAGCAAGAGCAGGACATGGAGGAACAGTTATGATAGCGATCATTGATTATGATGCGGGCAATATCCGGAGCGTGGAGAAAGCGCTCATCCTGCTGGGGCAGGATGTGAAAGTGACCGGTGACAGAGACGAGATTCTGGCGGCGGACAAAGTGATCCTGCCCGGCGTGGGGGCGTTCGGAGACGCAATGGCCACCATCCGGGCGCGGGGACTGGAAGACGTGATCCGTCAGGTTGTGGATCAGGGAACTCCGTTCCTCGGGATCTGTCTTGGCCTGCAGCTTCTCTTTGAGCGGAGTGATGAGGCGCCGGGCGTGAAAGGACTGGGCATCCTGAAAGGGGAGATCCTGAAGATCCCGGAGCAGGAAGGGCTAAAGATTCCCCACATGGGCTGGAATTCCCTGCATCTCGAACACGACGGACGGCTGTTCCGGGGAATCGGTGAAGGCGCTTATGTGTATTTCGTCCATTCCTATTATCTGAAGGCGGAAGACGGAGAGAGCGTGAAGGCGTCCACAGAATACGGCGTTCATATCCACGCGTCCGTGGAGAAAGATAATGTATTCGCGTGCCAGTTCCACCCGGAGAAAAGCAGCGACGTGGGACTGCATATCCTGAAAAATTTCGTGGAATTGTAAAACGAGGCAAGAACGCGGCAAGAGCGGAAAGGGAACGGCTATGTTTACAAAACGGATCATCCCCTGTCTGGATGTGAACGGGGGACGGGTAGTAAAAGGTGTGAATTTCGTGGATCTTAAAGACGCCGGCGACCCGGTGGAGATCGCGAAAGCATATGATAAGGCAGGGGCGGACGAACTGGTATTTCTGGATATCACGGCGTCCTCGGACGGGCGCCGCACCGTCATCGATATGGTGCGCAAAGTGGCGGAATGCGTGTTCATCCCGTTTACGGTCGGCGGAGGCATCCGCACGGTCGATGATTTCCGCGCCATCCTCCGGGAGGGGGCGGATAAGATCTCCATTAATTCATCAGCCATCAATACGCCGGAGCTGATCAGCGATGCGGCGGATAAGTTCGGGAGCCAGTGCGTGGTTGTTGCCATCGACGCCAAGCGGCGCGCGGACGGATCCGGCTGGAACATTTATAAAAACGGCGGGCGCATCGATGTCGGCATTGACGCGGTGGAGTGGGCCATGAAAGTGGAACGGCTGGGCGCCGGCGAGATCCTGCTCACCAGCATGGACTGCGACGGGACGAAGGCCGGATATGACCTGGAACTGACGAAAGCCATCGCGGAGCATGTGTCCATCCCGGTCATCGCATCGGGCGGCGCGGGCACACTGGAGCATTTTAAAGACGCGCTGACCGTCGGAAAGGCGGATGCGGCGCTGGCGGCCTCCCTGTTCCACTACAAAGAGCTGGAGATCCGCCAGGTGAAAGAATATCTCCGGGATGAGGGCATCCCGGTGCGGCTGTAGATATCCCCGCCGGTCCGGGCGGGCGTAAAAATGTGAGAGAAGGAGAATGCGGGTATGGCAGGACTGAACGGCGACTGGTACGAAGCGCTGAAAGGAGAATTTGCAAAACCTTATTATAAGAAACTGTTTGAGACAGTCAATCAGGAATACAGGACGAGGCTGATCTTTCCGCCGGCGGATGATATTTTCAATGCTTTTCACCTGACGCCGCTGAAAAAGGTGAAAGTGGTGATCCTGGGGCAGGATCCGTACCACAATAACGGCCAGGCCCACGGGCTGTGCTTCTCGGTGAAAAAAGGGGTGGACATCCCGCCCTCACTGGTGAATATCTATCAGGAGCTGCACGACGACCTGGGATGCACGATCCCGACGCATGGCTGCCTGACAAAGTGGGCGGAGCAGGGCGTGCTGATGCTCAATACGGTTCTGACCGTGCGGGCCCATCAGGCAAACTCCCACCGGGGGATCGGCTGGGAAGAATTTACAGATGCGGCGATCATGGCGCTCAACAGCCAGGACCGGCCTATCGTGTTCATCCTGTGGGGGAGCCCGGCTCAGCGCAAGAAAGCCATGCTGAACAATCCGAAGCATCTCATCCTGACGGCGCCTCATCCGAGCCCGCTCTCAGCGTACAGAGGATTCTTCGGCAGCAGGCCGTTCAGCAGGACGAATGAGTTTCTGGAGAGCCACGGGATCGAACCGGTCGACTGGCAGATCGACTGAGAAAGGTCTTGCAATTTATTGAAAAGCGCGTTATAATTCGTAACGTGCAGATGCAGATGTAGTTCATCGGTAGAACTCCAGCTTCCCAAGCTGGCGAGGCGGGTTCGATTCCCGTCATCTGCTTGAAAAGAGCCGGAAGCGTTGAAAAATCAGCGCTCCCGGCTTTCCTGGCTCTGTATGGCTATTCTTCTATCACCTGTATTTCCAGATAATCAAAATCAATGGAATCCACGAAGCTGTCCTGATAGAACCGCGCTTTTGCGTGGCGTTTGAATTCATTGATGGTGACGTCCAGCCAGATCGGCTTGCTCAGGTCGAATTCGTAGCAGATCTGGTCCAGCGCATTGAAGATTTTATGTGTGCGCGTGTCGTCTGTGTCATCGCAGATCACGGTATCTCTCAGCATCCGGTTGTCTTTAAATTCTTTTCCCCATAAACGGAACATTTTTCACGGCTCCTTTCATCCTGTCACAGATGCTATTTTAGCACAGGACAGCGGAAAAGTCATTCAAAAAAACCGCATTTGTAAGGTTGTGCGGGAATATGCTTTCTGCTATATTATTAAAGGAGTACGGCAGGGAGTGTGGATTTTATGACAGTTGATATGGTATTACAGAACATAAAAGAGTTATGTGAGATATATCATGCGGAACAGATTATTCTGTTCGGTTCCCGGGCGAAGGGGACGGCGCTTGAGCGAAGCGACATAGACATAGCAGTATCCGGGGTTGAGGATTTTGATTCGCTGCAGGATGCTGTGGACGCGATCCAGACCCTGTATACGATTGATCTGCTCAATATGGACACATGTGGAAATGAGTTGATTCTGGAGGATATAAAAAAGTATGGACGCAAAATTTGAGAAAAGATGGGAATCGTTTACGCGTTCGCTGGAATCTCTTGCGGAAGCACGGGAACGTGACCTGACGGATTCGTTTGTTTTAAGTGGGACAAGTGCAAAGTTCAGCATTACATTTGATCTTGCCTGGAAGGTTATGAAAGATATTCTTGTTCAGTGTTATGCGATCACGGATTTTATAGCCGGTTCACCCCGTGAGGTGCTGCGGGCAGCATATAAGGCAGAGCTGATCTCCGATGATATATGGATGGAAATGCTGAAGGTATGTAATCAGTTGTCGCATGACTATGACGGAGTGATCGTGAAAGAATATTGTCAGAGGATTATTCATGAGTATATTGATCTGTTGTATGAGTTTCGGAAAGGTGCAGCGCACATAGTGGAAGGTGAAAACAAATGAAGAAATTTCTGGACAGGATATTTATTGACGGCCTGACGGGTATGGCCCAGGGCCTTTTTGCAACGCTGATCATCGGTACGATCATCCAGCAGATCGGGACATACTGCGGCGAGAATATCGGCGATCTGATCTTTACGCTGGGCAAGGTCGCCGCAGGGCTTACCGGCGCGGGGATCGGCGCGGGTGTGGCGCGCAAACTGGATGCAGGGCATCTGGTGATCGTGTCGGCGGCAGTCGTGGGACTGATCGGCGCGTTCGCCGGGGATATTATGTCCGGCGGGATCATGGTTGACGGCGCCCTCGTGCTGTCCGGGCCGGGGGAACCTCTGGGCGCTTTTGTGGCGGCGTATGTGTCCATCGAGATCGGGCTTCTGGTTTCCGGGAGGACGAAGCTGGATATCATCCTGACGCCGCTCGTATGCATTGCCGTCGGATCGGGTGTGGGCCTGCTGGTGGGACCGCCGATCTCCGGATTCATGGCATGGCTCGGTTCGCTCATCAACTGGGGAACAGAGCAGCAGCCGTTCGTCATGGGGATCGTCGTGTCTGTGCTGATGGGAATGATACTGACCCTCCCGATCAGCTCTGCGGCTCTGGGGGTGATCCTGAATCTGTCTGGTCTGGCAGCAGGTGCGGCGACTGTTGGATGCTGCTGCAATATGATCGGCTTTGCGGTAGCCAGTTTCCGGGAGAATAAGATCGGGGGACTTCTTTCCCAGGGCATCGGGACATCCATGCTCCAGGTGCCGAATATCGTGCGACATCCGCAGATCTGGCTTCCGGCGATCCTCTCCAGTGCGATCCTGGGACCGGTCGGAACGATGGTCTTCCATATGACCAATAACGCTACCGGATCAGGCATGGGAACGGCCGGGCTTGTAGGGCCGCTGATGACCTGGCAGGTTATGACGCAGACAGAGTCGGAGATGATCGTGCTCGTCAAGATCCTGCTCATCCAGTTTATCCTTCCGGCGGTCGTGACGCTTCTGATCTCAGAGTTCATGAGAAAGAAGAAATGGATCCGTTTCGGGGATATGAAACTGGATTAGATCCTCATTAAAAGGCGGAGCGGACAATCTTAAATCTTCATTAAAAAAGAGTGAACTCGGTTAACACTGAATACATAATATGGTATACTTGAAAAAGCAAATAACCAATGGGGGATGTCCGCGATGAAAGGCAAACAAGAGGTTGAAGCTGCGCTGAAGAGCTACGAGGATGTCGACAGTTGGAAGACAGTTATATTTCTTTATAATGCAGCTTTGAAGGAAGTTGGTACAAAGCTGGAGATTCTGAACGATGAATTTCAGCACGTACATCAGTACAATCCGATCGAACATATCAAGACAAGGATCAAGACTCCTGAAAGCATCGTCAAGAAGCTGAAACGCTACGGATATGAGACGTCGATCGAAAATATGGTACGCTATATCAACGATATAGCAGGCGTCCGGCTGATCTGTTCCTTTACGTCAGATATCTACCGGCTGGCGGAGATGATCGGCAACCAGAGCGATCTGAAAGTCCTCTCGATCAAGGATTATATCAAGAATCCGAAGGAGAGCGGCTACAAGAGTTATCACATGCTCGTGTCGGTTCCGATCTTCCTGTCGGACAGTGTGGTGGATACGAAGGTAGAGATCCAGATCCGCACGATCGCCATGGATTTCTGGGCCAGCCTGGAGCACAAGATCTATTATAAGTTTGAAGGAAATGCGCCGGAATATATTAGCCGCGACCTGCGGGAATGCGCGAAGATGGTTTCGGAACTGGATGAGAAGATGCTCTCGCTCAACGAGGCGATCCAGGAATGCATCGCACACCAGCAGAACAGAGACAATATGGATGATGTGCTGGATCATGTGATCGGGAACCGGAAAGAACAGCCCAGACTACAGAATAATCAGTAAAAAATACAGGCCGTCTGCACGAAGTGTGCAGGCGGCCTTGTCTGTTACTGTTTCTTTTCGCTGTCTTCCGCCACTTCCGTGATGGATTTTACAAGTCCTGCGATTCCCTGTATCTCTGAGGGGATGATGATCTTGGTGGCTTTGCCGTCGGCTGCTTTTTCGAATGCCTCCAGGCTCTTGAGTGTCAGGACGGACTGGTCGGCGCCGGCCTCTTTGATGAATTTCAGGCCGTCGGCGGTCGCCTGCTGGACTTTCAGGATCGCTTCTGCCTGACCTTCAGCTTCTTTGATCATTTTCTCTTTTTCAGCCTCGGCTTTCAGGATCGCTGCCTGTTTCGCCGCTTCCGCCTCGAGGATCACGGATTCTTTCTGGCCTTCGGCAACAAGGACGGTGGATTTTTTCTCGCCTTCTGCGCGGAGGATGGCTTCACGTCTCTCACGTTCTGCTTTCATCTGTTTCTCCATCGCGTCGCGGATCGCGGTCGGCGGGATGATGTTCTTGAGTTCGACCCGGTTTACTTTGATGCCCCAGGCGTCGGTCGCGCGGTCCAGTTCCGCCCGCATTTTTGTATTGATCGTCTCGCGAGAGGTGAGCGTCTGGTCCAGCTCCAGATCACCGATGATGTTACGGAGCGTGGTCGCCGTCAGGTTTTCGATGGCGATGATGGGGCTTGCCACACCGTAGCAGAACATTTTCGGATCCGTGATCTGATAGAAGATAACGGTATCGATCTGCATGGTTACGTTGTCTTCCGTGATGACCGGCTGCGGCGGGAAATCAACGACCTGTTCTTTCAGGTCGATCCTGCGTGCCACGCGGTCGATGATCGGGATCTTGAAGTGGAGTCCCGTGTTCCAGGTCGTCAGGTATGCGCCGAGCCGTTCGACGACAACAGCCTGCGCCTGATGAACGATCTTCACGCAGGAGATCAGGATCAGTACGAGGATGACCAGGATTACAATGAAAATGATGCCTCCAAGGCTGACAATAATTGAATTCATACGGAATCCTCCTTATATTTTTCTACGATCAGTTTTACGCCGGAGATACCGACGACTTTAGCTTTTGTGCCGGCTTCCAGGATGTCCGAGTCGTCTCTGGAACGCACGGTCCATTCCTGCCCGTCCACCGTGCTTTTGCCGGTCTGGTTCATATTGTCTACTTTCTCGGTGATGAGGATGACCTTGCCGATCTCGCTCTCGTAATTTGTCCTGATCCGCTTCCGGTTGACGTGTTTCAGCGCCCAGGGCCGGGTGAAGATCAGCAGGATGCAGGATACTGCCAGAAAGACGATGATCTGCACCGGCAGACCGGCGCCGAGACAGTCGGCCAGAAATGCGGCCAGTGAACCGGCGGCGAACCAGATGGTAGTCAGCCCTACAGTCAGCAGTTCGATCACCAGCAGAACCACGAACAGGATCAGCCAGATCAGGTTGAGCGACTCCGGCGAAAGCGTGATGATATCTGCATTCATGAAACCCCTCCTTTCTCGCAGCGTTCTTTACTGCTGCGGATAATCTGTATAGTCCACATCATAACATGCCTGCCCGGGCGTCAGGACGATGTCTCCGTATGTGACGGAGATTTCCGTGCCGTCGGGGATGACGACGTTCTTTACGCCCGCGGATGTATAACCTTCGGCATCTGTGGCCAGCGCAGGCGAGTCCGCCCAGTAATATCCGGATAAACCGTTCGGATAGAGCAGGGTAATGCTGGCATATCCGAAGGGATCGCTTTCGTCTTCGGCGATGGAGATGTCATAGATCCCTTCGGGGATCTCCGAAGCGCCGGTTCCCGCCCGGTATTCGCCTTCAGGCAGGGAATATGTATCTGTTGATCCGGCAGGATACGGTTCGGCAGTCAGCGGCTGGGCGTTGTCCGTGGTCAGCCGGACCAGAACGCCTTCCCCCACATCCAGGTCTGCACCGTTGTACAGCCGGAGGTCATCCGTCTCTGCGACTTCATCATATTCTTCTTCGGTGCCGAAATAATTGTGGATGTAAATACTGTTCTCACGGTCCGATATACTGACGCTTCCCGAGCCGGCCAGAAGTTCCGCCCGGTAGACGCCTTCCGGCAGATGGATCCCTGTTTTGTATGCGCCTGTTCCAAGGACGGTCTCATAAGTTTCCCCGTCCGCCGGGATATCTCTTGTGACCCCGGTGTAGGGATCCCAGTCAATGGATTCCCCTGACGGATCGCTGTATGTTCCGTCAGATGTGATGGAGCCGAAGCTGTCGGGCAGGGTGAAGCCGCCGCTGCTCAGAAATGAGATGAAAGCGCACAGGATTATGATAAGTATCGTTATCCATGCGATCCATCCGGACTTCTTTGGAGCGGGAGCTCCCGTTTTTCTGTAAACGGAGCGGGGGTCCGAAGCGGTTTTCGCCGGCATGGCCGGCCGTACGGATCCCTGGCGTACAGGCTGCTTCTGTACGGGCTGCTTCTGCACGGGCTGCGGCTGTACAGGCTGTTGAACAGGCTGTGCGGGTGTACCCCGCTCGGCGCTCCGTTCGACCCGCCGCTGGTCGGAAAAGATTTTCCGGTATGTGCGGTCGCGGCTGTAGCATGAGTTGTCCAGCCCGCAGAAGGTGCATCGGTTGTTGACAAGTTTGCCGCCGCAAAGGCGGCATCGTAATTTCGCCATGAGCCACCTCCTTTTTGTGTTAAAGTGATAAATTGAATTGTGTTCATTGTAGCACATATATGTATGCGGCGAAATACTGAATCAAGGTGTTAGACGTTAAATTTTCTTAATATTAGTCTGGCAAAGCTAAAATGTGTTGATGCTTTGGAAGATTTTCGATATACTTTATGGAAGAAAAAGTTTATGAAAGCCGAAGGGATGAAAAATGACTGAAGAGGCAAAGAAAAAAGGGATTGAGATCGGGGCAGGCATTCTGCTCTATATTATTGCGTTCGCGGTAACGACTTACTGGACTGTGCCGGAGATCGCGGAGACAGTGCTGTTTTTTGTGGCGTACGTTGTTCTGTCGGCGACTACATACTGGGATCAGCTGAAGAAGATCCGGAAACGTCAGTTCATGGATGAAAACCTGCTGATGATCATTGCAACGCTGGGAGCTTTTTTTATCGGAAGACATAAAGAAGCGGTGGCTGCGATGCTGTTTTATCAGGTCGCGAAGTTCGTGGAGGAGCTGTCGCTCGGCAAAACGAAGAAATCGATTGCCGAGTTTATCGATATCCGCCCGGAGTATGCAAATCTGAAAATCGGAAATAAAGAGAAAATCGTACCGCCTCAGGAACTGGAATTAAAGCAGATCATCGTACTTCGCCCCGGTGAGAAGATACCGGTTGACTGTGTTGTGACGCACGGGGCCGGCACGATCGACACCAAGGCGCTGACCGGAGAGTCCGAGCCGCATGCCGTAAGGACCGGCGACCGCCTTTACAGCGGAAGCATTAACCTGAACGGCGTTCTCGAAGCGAGAGTCACAAAACTTTACAATGATTCCACCGCTGCAAAGATCATGCGGATGGTGGAGAAAGCCAATGAAAATAAGGCGGACAGCGTGCACTTTGCGGATAAATTCACGAAGTTCTATACGCCGATTGTGATCCTGATCGCGCTGCTGACGGTCCTTCTGCCGCCGATGATGTTTATTGAGTCAAGCACCGAATGGGTCTACCGGGGGCTTATCATTCTCGTTGCGGCCTGCCCGTGCGGACTTATGGTTTCTATTCCAATGGCCTTTTTAGGCGGGATCGGCGCGGCGTCCAAACAGGGTGTACTGATCAAGGGCGGCGCTTATCTTGAAGAACTGACCCGTGTGGATACGTTCATTTTCGACAAGACCGGTACGCTGACAGAAGGTGTGTTCCATGTGAGAAAAGTCGTTCCGCATAAGATGGATAAGTCGGAGCTTCTTGAACTGGCTGTGCTCGCGGAGTCTTACTCCAACCATCCGATCGCCATGTCGCTTAGCGAAGCGTACAAAAAAGAGATAGACCGTTCCCGCGTGACGGATATTGAAGAGCAGCCCGGATACGGCGTACATGCCCGTGTGGACGGGAAAGACGTATATGTGGGAAATACCAGACTGATGAACCGGCAGGGGATCTTCTACCGCCCGGCAAAGAAAGCCGGCACCGTTGTCTATATTGCCGTGGACGGCAAATATGCCGGATACATACGCATCTCGGACGTGATCCGGAAGGATGCGCGCGGACTGATCCAGTGGATGAGAAAGAAAAATCTGGGCACCGTAATGTTTACGGGAGACAATGAGCGCGTCGCTGAAGCGGTGGCGTCCAGACTGAAGATCGAGAGCGTGTATGCGGAACTGATGCCGGAAGATAAGGTGAGCCTTCTGGAAGAATTCCGGGAGAACCAGATGGAAGGTGAGAAGATGGCGTTTGTCGGAGACGGTATCAATGACGCTCCGGTTCTTTCGCTGGCGGATATCGGAATCGCTATGGGCGGACTCGGCGCGGATGCGGCCCTGGAGGCGGCGGATATCATTTTGATGGAGGACGAGCCGTCCAGGATTATTCATGCGATCCGGATCGCGAAGGCGACCATCCGTTCAGTGAAGCAGAACATGGGATTTGCAATCGGCATGAAGGTGCTGCTCATTATTATGGCATTTTCCGGTCTTGTAACAATGCAGAATGCGATCATCGCCGATATGGTCGTTATGCTGATCAATATTTTGAATTCGTTCTGGATGCTGCAGTATTCAGGGCATTAGAGGTGCAGGCAATTATGAGAAAAAGATGGATGACTGCCACGACAGCGGCGCTGTTTGCGGCAACAATGATATGCGGCTGCTCAAACCCGCAGAAGGCCGGCGTGAAAGCGCTGGAAGAAGGCAATTATGAAGAGGCGCAGGTGCAGTTTGAGAAACTGACGGAAGAAGATGGAAAGGATGCCGCCGAAGGGTGGCGAGGACTGGGAATGGCCCGCTACGAGGCGGAAGATTATCAGGGGGCGCTGGACGCCTTCGGGCAGGCTGTGGAAAACGGGATCAGCCCGACCGTTCAGATGTATAATCTGATGGCTGTATGCGCCATGCAGACAGAACAGTACGGACCGGCGCTGGAGTATATCCGCTCGGGGCTGGCGCTGGCGGACAGTGCATCCGCTGATGAACAGCCGTCGGACGGTCTGATACAGGAAATGCGATTCAATGAGATCATCTGCTGTGAGCGGAAGGCGGACTGGGAGAGTGCAAAGCAGAAGGTAACAGAATATCTGGAAGCGTACCCGGATGATGAAGCCGCTCAGAGAGAGGCGGAGTTCCTGGCGACACGTTAGGAGAATCAAAAATGTTTGAGACAGAACATATGAAAGAACGGATGATCCTGGTTGGCGTGGATACGGGCAGTCCGGAGACTGCGGCGCGGTCTCTTGACGAACTTGCGGACCTTGCAGAGACGGCGGGTGCACAGACTGCCGGACGGCTCATCCAGGCGCGCGAGAGCATTCATCCTGCAACTTATATCGGAAAGGGAAAGCTGGAAGAATTAAAGGATCTTCTCTGGGAGACGGAAGCGGACGGAATCATCTGTGATGACGAACTGACGGGTTCCCAGATCGGCAATCTGGAAGCGGAACTGTCCTGCAAAGTCATTGACCGGACGCTGCTGATCCTGGACATTTTCGCGGCCCACGCAGTGAGCGGCGAGGGAAAGATCCAGGTAGAGCTTGCCCAGCTCAAATACCGGGCGACCCGGCTCACCGGACTGGGAAGATCCCTGTCCCGTCTGGGCGGCGGCATCGGGACCAGAGGACCCGGAGAGAAGAAGCTGGAGATGGACCGGCGGCTGATCCGGGAACGCATCAGCCGGCTGAAAGCGGATCTGCGGAATGTAGAAAAGCACCGGGAGCTGCTCCGCTCCCAGCGGCGGCAGTCGGGGCTTAAATCAGCGGCACTGGTGGGTTATACGTCCGCCGGGAAGAGCAGCATTGAAAATGCACTCACAGGAGCCGGGATTCTGGAGGACGCCATGCTTTTCTCCACGCTGGATACGACGACTCGTTCCCTTGTGCTGGATAACACGCAGGAAATCCTGCTGACGGATACGGTCGGATTTATCAGGAAGCTTCCCCATCATCTGGTGGAGGCGTTTAAGAGCACGCTGGAAGAGGCGAAATATGCGGATATCATCATCCATGTTGTGGATGCATCCAATCCCCAGATGGAGGAGCAGATGCATGTGGTCTATGAGACGTTGAGAGAACTGGGCGTGGAAGACCGGCCGGTTGTGACGCTCTTTAATAAACAGGATCTGCTGACAGGGGATTCCCGGCAGAAGGACTTCCGGGCGGATTATTCCATCCCGGTATCGGCAAAGACCGGGCAGGGACTGGAAGAACTGAAAAAAGCGCTCCTGGAGATCGTCCGTAAGGACCAGATCTATGTGGAGCGCCTGTATGATTTCTCAGAAGCCGGGAAGATTCAGCTGATCCGCAGCCGGGGCCAGCTTCTGGAAGAGTCTTATGTTCCGGAGGGGATCGAGGTCAGGGCCTATGTCCCTCAGGATATTTATTCAAAAATCTGATATCGGATTATTCTGCGCAGGCGGGATTAAAGGAACGGTCTGGACGGCGTCTCGGGATAACTTCCCATGGAGATGAGAAGCCTCAGGCCGTTTTCTCTTGCGGTCAGCACCGCATTTTTAACCGCGGACGCATCGCCGGTCACGGCAACGATCACTTCGTTGGAATGGCTGGTGCCTTTATCCGGCGTCATATACCGGATCACTTCCACGGGGGACGCTTTGAGCGCCAGATCCGACATGACCAGTCCGATGGCCGCCGGGGAGCCGCAGAAGAACCCGAAAGCTCTGCCGACAGGGGCGCCGAATGCCATGTGGAGCGCCTGATCCGCACTGGCGGAATAGGTGAATTCCAGATGTCCGGCCTGGCTGATGTACAGTTCGCCGGCATATTTTTCAATATATTCAAGTGCGATCTCTACGGCCCGTCTCACATCGGATACGTTGTCCCCGCCGAGAATAATGAAACAGCCGTGTCCGCCCCAGCCTTTTGTGTCACGGGGGAGTTCGATGGATACGACTTCGGTGTTGGTTGATTTCACCGCTTCATCCACTGCATTGATCTGGCCGGCGGCGCCGGTGCGGGAGCTGATGAGCCCCAGGCTCCGGTACGGCTTTTTCAGACCCATCTGTTCCAGCAGGGCAGGATCGATCCCGGGGATCACGAGGCCGATCGTATCGAGCACGGTGGTTCCTACGAATTCTGTCATGGAACAGTCTGTTGAAATGCTGGTCAGGTCATTTACATCGATCATGAATGGTTTCCTTTCATTTCAGATTACAATCCGGATCAGGGGTCAGGTCAGCGGTCAGATCATCCCGCCGTCCAGACCGATGATCTGTCCGGTGAGATAGGCGGGTGCGTCCGCCAGCAGCAGTACCGTACGTGCAGCCTCTTCGGCCGTTCCGTACCGGCCTGCCGGTATTTCCTCTTCAAGGGCTGCCCGTTCTCCGGCGTCGAGCCGGCTGTTCATCTCTGTGTCGATCACCCCGCAGGCCAGGGCATTGACCTGAATATTGCTGGGGGCCAGCTCCTTGGCAAGGGCCCGGGTCAGCCCGTGGAGACCTGATTTGGCCGCGGAGTATGCCGCTTCGCAGGAGGCGCCGGCGGTTCCCCACATGGAGGAGATGTTGATGATCCGGCCCTGTTTCCTTGAGACCATATAGGGGATGGCTTCACGGCAGCAGTAAAATGCCGAGGAGAGATCGGTGTCGATCACCTGTCGCCAGTCATCGTCCGTCATATCGCTCAGGAGCCCGAAATACGCGCGTCCGGCATTGTTGACCAGGACGTCGAGTCCGTCGCAGGCGGAAGCGATCTGCCGGAACATGGCGCGCACGCTGTCCGGATCCGAGACGTCACCCGGGAGCATGGTGCAGCTTCCGCCGGACGCAAGGATCTCTTCATTCACTTCCCGGAGCTGTCCGAGAGATTCTCTGCAGTTTATAAATACATGAAAGCCGGCCCCGGCAAATGCGAGCGCGCAGGCGCGTCCGATGCCGCGCGAAGAGCCGGTCACTAAAACATATTTCTTTTCCATAGTAAGGTAATTATACCACAGCCGTCATGCGGACGGAATATGAAAAGTGAAAGAAGTTTCTCGGGTTTTCGTTGTACTTGCGGCGGCCTTGTGTTAAAATTTACATGACAACTGATATACGGGAATACATACAGCCTGCCGGAGGATCCGGACAGGAGGTACAGAACTTGGCGGAGGAATCGACATGATAGATGACGCGATGGATTTTGCAGCGAAGGCGCATGCAGGGCAGTTTCGGAAGGGGACAAGACGGCCGTATATTGTCCATCCCATTGAGGTGGCGGATATCGTGTCATCGATGACCAAAGACGAGGAAGTGATCTGTGCGGCAGTGCTCCATGATACGGTTGAGGACTGCAAGGGGATCACATTTGATATACTGAAGCTCCGGTTCGGCGCCCGGGTGGCGGACATGGTCGCCCAGGAGAGCGAAGACAAGAGCCTGAGCTGGGAAGAACGCAAAGGCGCGACGATTACCCGGTTGAAAAACGCGCCGGTCGAGGTGCAGATGATCGGCCTGGCGGACAAGCTGTCCAATATGCGCGACATCGACCGGGATTACCCGGTGGCGGGAGATGATCTCTGGAAGCGTTTCAGGATGCAGAGCAAAGCGGCGCTTGCCTGGTATTATAAAGGGATCCGCGACGTGCTGAAAGAGAACTTCAGCGGCGTCGCAGCCTATGAAGAATACTGCCGGCTGATCGATAAGAATTTCGGGCCGGAGCCGGCGCATACCGACTGGAAGAAAGGAGACAGATAACAGATGGGAGCGAAGACGAAAGTAATCTGTTTTGCAAATAATAAAGGAGGGAGCGGGAAGTCAACGACATGTTCCAACGTGGGATACGGTCTGACACAGCTTGGACGGAAAGTCCTGCTGATCGACGGGGACATGCAGCTGAACCTCTCCCTCTCTCTTTTTGATGAGGATACGGTGCTCGGTTTCGCCCAGGGCGGAAAGAATATATACGAGGGGATCCGGCGGCAGGATGACCTGACGGATTACATCGTACATACGGCTTATGAGAATCTGGACCTGATCCCGTCTTCCACGCTTATGAGCTCCATCGAATATGAACTGTTCACGAAATGGCAGCGGGAATATATTCTGAAGAAAGGGCTGAAGAGCGTCATTGATTCAGGCGTCTATGACTACATCCTGATCGACGCGCCGCCAACGCTTGGCGGATGGGTGATGAATATCCTCTGCGCGTCGGATGAGATCATCATCCCGGTGGAAGCCTCTCCGTGGGGGCTCTTCGGTCTTGGAAATATGTTCGAGTTCCTGGATCAGGTGAAGCAGATCACGCCGGACCTGAAACTTGGCGGCATCCTGATCACAAAAGTGGATACAAGGAAGAATTATTTCAAACAGACGCTGGAAACGCTCAAAGAGCTGGACGATGTGAAAGTCTTTGACACCTATATCCGCGTGGACAGCGGCGTGGAGTGGTCCCAGGACAACAACGCGCCGGTCATGGCGTACCGGAAGAGCAGCCGGAGCGCGAAGGAATATATGGAACTGACGAAGGAGATCGATGCAGAGAGAGCGTGACGGTCATGCATGAAGAACTGATCAGAGAGCTGTCGGTCATCACAGAGGAAGAACAACATATCCTGGACGGGAGAAAAGAGATCGACCCGCAGCTTTACACAGAAAAGAAAGATATGGTCATTGACAGTAAAAAGCTTCTCCAGAAGGGGAAGCTTATTCAGGTCCGTCCGCACACGCGGTTCGTTCATTTCCCGAAGCATACCCACAACTATATCGAAGTGATCTATATGTGCCAGGGCAGGACCACGCATATCATCAACGGGACAGAAGTGATCCTGGAGGCGGGGGACCTGCTTTTTCTCAATCAGAATGCAGTCCAGGAGATCCTGCCGGCAGGCAGGGATGATATTGCGGTGAATTTCATCGTGCTTCCGGAATTTCTCGACACGGCCTTTTCCATGATGGGGGATGAGGAAAACCAGCTCCGTGATTTCCTCGTGGGCGCGCTGTCCGGAAGAGACGGGGAGACCTGCTGGATGTATTTTCATGTGGCGGATATCCTGCCGGTCCAGAATCTGATCGAGAATATGGTCTGGACGATCTTCTATGATTCATCGAACAAACGCAGCTGCACCCAGATCACCATGGGGCTTCTGTTCCTGCAGCTTCTGAACTGTATGGACAAGATGGAGTCCGGCGGATCAAAATACGACACCGAGATCGCGGCGGCGGTATTGAGTTATATCAATGATCATTATAAAAAAGGGACGCTCTCTGAACTTGCCGCGCAGATGGGGTACGATGTGTACTGGCTGAGCCGGGAGATCCGGCGGCGGACAGGGAAGACATACAAGGAACTATTGCAGGAGAAGCGGATGCAGCAGGCGGTATATATGCTGTCGAACAGCGCGGTCCCGGTGACGGATATCATTGAGTCGGTGGGATATGATAATACAAGTTATTTTTACAGGATCTTCAGAGAAAAATACGGGATGAGCCCGAAAGAGTACAGGAGAAAACCGTGAG
>DWUU01000025.1 GCA_019120575.1 Candidatus Mediterraneibacter quadrami | reverse complement strand
ATGCCGGCCTGGAGTTCGTCCGCCCAGGACTGCAGGCTGTATGTATGGCCGTTGAACAGTTTCAGGATCACGCCGGTGGGGTGGTCTTCATTGGCAAATGCGTTGGCCTCGTCCGTATCCACATGCATGGCCAGAGAGAAAGACGGGCTGACGCGCACGACCACATCGGAGAAGATCAGAGACCGCTCATAGCTTGTGGTGATCACGAATACGATATCATTATCTTTCACATGAGCCCGGATCGCGTCCACCGGAGTCATGTGGATGTGGCGCTTGGCCACGATCACGCCCCGTTCCAGTTCGATCTTTCCGGCAGGGCCGATGAGGGTGCAGCCGGGCGTCCCCTCCAGATCGCCGGACTGACGGATCACGCTCCTGATCCCGAGGCGGCGGGCGTCTGTAACGGAGATCTCCACCTGGGTCTCTTTCCGGCAGGGACCGAGGATCACGACTTTTTCAAACCGTCCCTTCGGGCCGGCCACAGTAAGCCGTTCTTTGCAGGCGTACTGGCCGGGCTGACTCAGTTCTTTTGCAAAGGTCGGTTTCGCCCCTTTTCCGAACAGGGTTTCAAAATCCTCCTGTGTGATATGGATATGTCTCGCGGACGTTTCAATGGGTATTGTCAGACTCATGGTCACTTCACTCCTTTACCTTATTAGATTCTAACAGAACCGGATTTTCATTTCAATAATGACTTGACAACGGCCGGTATGGAGCAAACGGTAAAACTGCGTTAATTAAACGTTAAAAAAATGTGTGAATTGTGTAAATTTTCGTTGACATGTGTCGAAGCAGCGTGATAGTTTAAAAATGATACGCAGTTAACTTGCAAAGGAGATAAAGGAATGGGAATTAAAGATATACTCTCACTGTTCGGCGGCCTCGCGCTCTTCCTCTACGGCATGCAGATGATGAGCAACGGCCTGGAGGCGGCAGCCGGCAACAAGATGAAATCGATCCTTGAGAAACTGACGTCCAACCGGATCAAGGGCGTGCTCGTCGGCGCAGCGATCACGGCGGTCATCCAGTCGTCCTCGGCGACGACCGTCATGGTGGTCGGATTCGTTAACTCGGGCCTGATGACCCTGCAGCAGGCAGTCTGGATCATCATGGGCGCCAACATCGGTACGACGATCACCGGACAGCTCATCGCTCTGGATATCGGAGCCATCGCTCCGCTGTTCGCTATCCTGGGCGTGGGCGCGATCATGTTTTCGAAAAATGAAAAAGTACACCATATCAGCGGTATTGTGGCAGGTCTCGGCATCCTCTTCATCGGTATGGATATGATGGGCACTGCGATGGAGCCGCTGCAGGAGTCCGAGGCATTCATCAACCTGATGACCCAGTTCAGCAACCCGCTGATCGGCATCCTGGTGGGTGCGGTATTTACGGCGATCATCCAGTCGTCCTCCGCATCGGTCGGCATCCTGCAGGCGCTGGCGGCGACGGGCATGATCCCGCTCTCCGGTGCGGTATACGTTCTCTTCGGACAGAACATCGGTACCTGTATCACGGCGGTGCTGGCGTCCATCGGAACCAAGGTGAACGCGAGACGGACCACGATCATCCATCTGATGTTCAATATCATTGGTACAGCGATCTTTACCGTGATCTGTATGGTGACGCCGTACGTGGGCTTTATAGAGTCCCTTACGCCGGGCGACCCGGTATCCCAGATCGCGAACGCACATACGATCTTCAATATCGTGACCACGCTGCTCCTGCTTCCGTTCGGAACCTACATGGCGAAGGCGGCGGAGAAGATCCTGCCGGACAGCAAGAAGGCTGACGACGAAGATCTCAGGCTGCGGTACATCCGGCCCTTTGATTCGAACTATGCGGTCGGCAACAGTGCCATCGCCATCACCCAGGTGAAGGATGAAGTAAACCGGATGCTGGAGATGGTGTCCAAAAATATCGAAGACGCCTTCAATACGCTGATCAAGTATGACGGCGAGGCGCGTAAGAAAGTAAAAGAACGGGAAGAATACATCGACTATCTCAATAAAGGGATCTCAGAATACATCGTATCCCTTATGTCCAGTGAGATGAATGCCAATGACTCCCGCAAGATCAACGGCTACTACGCCATCATCAGCAATCTGGAGCGGATCGGCGATCATGCCATCAATATCGCGGAGTATGCGGACGATATGAAGAAATGGGATCTGAAGTTCTCCGATATGGTGCTGGAGGAACTGGAAGAGATGAAGAAACAGTGCGTGGCGGCGATGGACAATCTCCGCAAAGCGACCGCCGATGAGGCGGGCCAGGTGCTGGAACGCGCTGTCATTCAGGAGCAGAAGATCGACGAAATGCGCGATAAATTCTTTAAGAAACAGATGCAGCGCCTTAAAAAAGGAAAATGCAAACCACAGAGCGGCATTGTATTTTCGGAAGTGCTGACCGACTTCGAACGAATGGGCGATCATGCGCTCAATATCGCACAGCAGTATAAAGAGATGAACTGAATAAAACCCTCTGTTTTACAGATACTACATTTAATGACAGAAATGGACATCAGATGAAGATATTTGTAAAACGGAGGGTTTTTTATATGAAAGCAACAGGGATAGTAAGAAGAATCGACGATCTGGGGCGCGTCGTCATCCCGAAGGAGATACGGCGGACGCTCCGCATCCGGGAGGGTGATCCGCTGGAAATATTCACGGACCGGGAGGGTGAAGTCATCCTGAAGAAATATTCTCCCATCGGGGAACTCGGGACGCTGGCGAAACTATATGCGGAAAGCCTGTCCCAGACGCTTGGCTGCACGGTGTGCATCACGGATACAGACCAGGTCGTGGCCGTATCCGGAAGCGGCAAAAAAGACCTGCAGGACCAGTTCATCGGGAAGGAAATGGGACAGGCCATGAAACAGCGGACCCAGATCCTGGCGTCGAACGGGAATCCGGGCTATATACGGATCACCCCCGACATGCCGGAATATCAGCATCAGGCGATCTGTCCGATCATCAGCGAGGGGGATGTGATCGGCGCGGTCGCCCTGCTTGGAAAGGACCGGAAGAAATGCTTCGGGGAAGTGGAGAGCCGGGTGGCCGGCAGCGCCGCGGATTTCCTCGGGAGGCAGATGAGTCCGTAGAAACAGAAATGAAAATCAGATTTTTTGTCATAAACCGGAAAGCGCAGACATAGGATATATCATCAGAGGGACAAAGCATCCGGCAGCGCGTGGATGCCTGTCCGGTTCCGGGAGGATGACAATGGAAAAAAAGACAGTTCTGAAACAGGCGGCCGGAGGCAGGGTGATGGACTTTATCAAAGCGCTGCTGTGCGCCTATGTGGTGACGGGAATCCTGCTGCTTATACTGGCGCTTCTGCTGTATAAAGCCGGATTAAGCGAGGAAAACGTCAATGCCGGGATCCTGCTGACCTATGTGATTTCCACCTTCTCCGGCGGCTTCGTGATCGGGAAGCTGACCGGTTCCAGAAAGTTTCTGTGGGGGCTGCTGGCGGGGATCCTGTATTTTGTGCTCCTGCTTCTGATCTCGCTTGGAATCTATCATTCCCTGCATGGCGCGTCCGTGGAAACGGCGGCGGCATTCGTACTTTGCGCGGGCGGCGGCATGCTGGGCGGTATGATATCATAAAAAAATGCTTTGAAAACTGCCGGGGATGTGGTATAATATCACGAGTAAAAGTTTGCAGAAGAACAGGAGGACAGGAATATGAAACACATCAAGACATTAAATACACAGACTTTAAACAATACAGTGAAAAAAGGCGGATGCGGGGAATGCCAGACATCCTGCCAGTCAGCATGCAAGACATCCTGTACTGTAGGAAACCAGACCTGCGAGAACAGAAAGTAATCCCTGATGCATCTGCATCATAATCGACAAGAGAACAGCGGGGGAAAGGCAGCGGTATAAAAGCCGCTGCCTTATGCATGTCAGAACGAATGAAAGAGAGGTACATCAGTGATACATCTGTATCAGAACAACGGATATAATATCGTCCTGGATGTAAACAGCGGCGCGGTCCACATGGTGGACCAGGAAGCTTACGATGTGATCGGGGCGCTGGAACGCCAGAATGAGTTCCATACGCCGGAGACGCTGAAAGCGCCGGAGACGGCAGCGTTTCTTAAGGAGGAACTGGGCGGCCGGTATTCAGAGGAAGATCTGGCGGACATCCTGGAAGCGGTCACCGCGCTGACAGAGGAAGGACGTCTGTTCACACGGGACGTATATGAAGACTATATTGACGAAGTGAAGCAGCGGAAGACGGTGGTGAAGGCGCTCTGTCTCCACATCGCCCACGACTGCAATCTGGCCTGTAAATACTGCTTCGCGGAAGAAGGCGAATACCACGGGCGTCGGGCGCTGATGTCTTATGAAGTGGGAAAGAAAGCGCTGGATTTCCTGATCGCGAATTCCGGAAAGCGGCGGAACCTGGAAGTGGATTTCTTCGGCGGCGAGCCGCTGATGAACTGGCAGGTCGTGAAGGACCTGGTAGCTTACGGCCGGGAGCAGGAGAAGATCCACGACAAGCATTTCCGGTTCACGCTTACCACCAACGGGGTGCTCCTGAATGATGAGGTGCAGGAGTTCGTAAACCGGGAGATGGACAACGTGGTCCTGAGCCTGGACGGGCGCAGGGAAGTGAACGACCGGATGCGTCCCTTCCGGAACGGCAAAGGAAGCTATGACCTGATCGTGCCGAAATTCCAGAAGCTGGCCGAGAGCCGGAACCAGCAGAAATATTACATACGGGGTACATTTACAAGGAACAATCTGGATTTCTCCAACGATGTTCTGCATTTCGCGGAACTGGGCTTCGAGCAGATCTCCATCGAGCCGGTGGTCGGCGAGGACACGGATCCCTACGCCATCCGGAAGGAAGACCTGCCGGCGATCTTTGAGGAATACGACAAACTGGCGAAGATCATGGTGGACCGGGAACGGGAGGGAAGAGGATTCACCTTCTTCCACTTCATGATCGACCTGGAAGGCGGACCGTGCGTATCCAAGCGTCTGTCCGGCTGCGGATCGGGAACGGAGTACCTGGCCGTGACGCCCTGGGGCGACCTATATCCCTGCCATCAGTTTGTAGGGCAGGAAGAGTTCCTTATGGGAAATGTGGATGAGGGCATCACGAAGCCGGAGATCGCGGACATGTTCCGCGGATGCAGCGTCTACTCCAAAGAAAGCTGTAAGAAATGTTTCGCCAGATTCTACTGCAGCGGAGGCTGCATGGCGAATTCTTATAAGTTCCACCACACCATCAACGACACTTACGAGGTGAGCTGTGAGATGGAGCGCAAGCGCGTGGAATGCGCAATCATGATAAAAGCCGCCCTGGCTGATATGCAGGACGGGGAGTAAGAAAGAAGGAAGTAATACTATGAAGAAGAGCAGAGGCATCTTAAGCCTGATCCTGATCGCTGCTGTCATCGCCTTCCTGGGCGTAACGACAGCTCACGGCCTGAATTCCAAAGGCATGGGCGCGGCGAAAAACATCAATCTGGGACTTGACCTGGAGGGCGGCGTGAGCATCACCTACGAAGCGGTGGGCGAGACTCCTTCCGATGAAGATATGAAGGACACGGTGTATAAGCTGCAGCGCCGTGTGGAAGAGTACAGTACGGAGGCCCAGGCGTACCAGGTGGGCGACAACCGGGTGGGCATCGAGATCCCGGGCGTGCAGGACGCCAATGAAATCCTGGAAGAACTGGGACAGCCGGGGTCCCTGTATTTCATTAAACACCTGGACAGCGAAGGAAATGAGAACTACGCGGTCAACGCCGAGGGAACCGGCTATGAGCTGACAAAGACCATCGACGAACTTCAGGAGGACGGTTCCATCGTTCTCACCGGCTCTGAAGTAGAGAGCGCATCTGCAGGATCCTACGCGGATCAGACGACAGGCGCCACAGAATATGCTGTTGAACTGAAGCTGAATGAGGAAGGGACGGCGGCTTTCGCCACAGCGACGGAAGAGGCGTACAACAACGGCCAGGATTCCATCGCCATCTACTATGACGGCGACCTGATCAGTGTGCCGTCTGTAAATGCGGTGATCAAAAACGGCGAGGCCACGATCTCCGGAAGCATGACCTATGAGGAAGCGGACAGCATCGCATCCACTATCCGTATCGGCGGCCTGAATGTGGAACTGAAGGAGATCAGCTCCGAAGTGGTGGGCGCGCAGCTTGGCCAGGAAGCGGTCAGCACCAGTCTTCTGGCAGGTGTGATCGGTCTGGTGATCGTCTGTCTGTTCATGTGCTGGGTATATCTTCTTCCGGGATTCGCAGCCAGCCTGGCGCTTATCATCTATACAGAGCTTGTGCTTGTGCTGTTGAATGCATTTGACATCACCCTGACCCTGCCGGGTATCGCAGGTATCATCCTCGGCATCGGTATGGCTGTGGACGCCAATGTTATTATCTTCGCCCGCGTGAAGGAAGAACTGACTGACGGCATGTCCGTTCACGCGTCGCTGAAAGCCGGATTCCACAAAGCCCTGTCCGCCATCATCGACGGCAATGTCACTACGCTTATCGCAGCGGCGGTTCTCTGGTTCAGAGGAAGCGGAACGGTCCGCGGATTCGCCCAGACGCTGGCGCTCGGCATCGTGGTATCCATGTTTACGGCGCTTGTGATCACAAGGCTGATCATTTATGCGTTCTATGCCATCGGCATCCGCAGCGAGAAGGTATACGGCAGGAAGCTTAAGAAGAGAAAACCGATCGATTTCCTCGGGAAGCGGAAAGCATTTTTCGCCCTGTCCATCGTGCTCTGCCTGAGCGGCTTCGTGGGCATGGGCATCAACCACGCGAGAGGGATCGGCGCGATGAACTACAGCCTGGACTTCGTGGGCGGTACATCCACGAATGTAACATTTGATAAGGAATACACCCTGGATGAGATCGACAGTATGATGATCCCGGATCTGGAGAAGATCACGGACGACCCGAATATCCAGGTGCAGACCGTGAAGGGCACGAACCAGGTCGTATTCAAGACCCAGTCACAGGATCTGGAGAAGCGTGAAGCATTTGCCAACTATATGGAAGAGAACTACGGTGTTGCCGCAACGGACATCCATACCGAGAACATCAGCTCCACCGTAAGTTCCGAGATGCGCACCGATGCGGTCGTGGCCGTGGTCATCGCGACGATCTGCATGCTGCTGTACATCTGGTTCCGCTTCAAAGATATCCGTTTCGCATCCAGCGCGGTCATCGCCCTGGTGCATGATGTGCTCGTAGTGCTGGCCTTCTACGTGATCGCCCGGGTATCCGTGGGCAATACATTTATCGCATGTATGCTGACCATCGTCGGATACTCCATCAACGCGACCATCGTTATCTTCGACCGGATCCGCGAGGAGCGTAAGCTTCACTCCAAAGAGGATCTGAAGGAACTGGTCAACCGGTGCATCACCCAGACGCTGACCCGGAGCATCTACACGAACCTGACTACATTTATTATGGTCGTGGCGCTCTTCGTGCTGGGCGTAAGCTCCATCAAAGAGTTCGCTTCACCGCTCATGGTCGGCATCGCCTGCGGCGCGTATACATCCGTATGCATCACCGGAGCGCTCTGGTATGTGATGCGGAAACGCACGGACGGACTGACAGAGAAGAAAAAACATTAATCATAAATGAATCACTACCGGGAAGGCATCCTGCGGATCACACCGCAGGGTGCCTTCCGGCATGCCCGGACACCGGATAAAACGTCGAAAATGAATGATTTGCATCTTTACATTTCATTGACGGACGATTTTGTTAAAAATATCGCTTAGTTTCGTTAGAAAAATGCAGGAAACCATTGACGAACCGTCATAAATCCGATACAATAGCAGACGGTGACTAAAAAACAAGAAAGAGTGGAGGAGTCCTGAAATGACTGCATACAAAGATTTGAGTAAAGAAGAGTTACTGGAACTGAAGAGCGGCCTGGAAGCCCGCTATACAGAGATCAAGGCCAAAGGCCTGAAGCTCGATATGTCCCGCGGCAAGCCGTCTGTAGAGCAGCTGAATCTGTCCATGGGTATGATGGATGTGCTGAACAGCAGCGCGGATCTCACATGCGAGGACGGCGTTGACTGCAGAAACTACGGCGGACTGGACGGCATCACAGAGGCAAAGCGCCTTCTGGCTGATATGATGGAAGTTCCGAAAGACAATGTGATCATTTTCGGCAACTCCAGTCTGAATGTTATGTATGATACAGTAGCACGCGCCGTAACACACGGCGTACTCGGAAGCACACCGTGGTGCAAGCTCGACAAGGTGAAATTCCTCTGTCCGGTGCCGGGATATGACAGACACTTCGGCATCACGGAGCACTTCGGCATCGAGATGATCAATATCCCGATGACGTCTACCGGCCCGGATATGGATCTGGTAGAGAAATATGTAAATGAAGACCCGGCTGTAAAGGGAATCTGGTGCGTGCCGAAATACTCCAACCCGCAGGGCATCACTTATTCAGACGAGACGGTCTTCCGTTTCGCGAACCTGCATCCGGCAGCGGAAGACTTCCGCATCTACTGGGACAACGCATACTGCGTACATCATCTCTATGAGGACAAGCAGGACTACCTCATCGAGATCCTGTCCGAGTGTAAAAAAGCAGGCAATCCGGATATGGTATACAAATTCGCATCCACATCCAAGATCACATTCCCGGGTTCCGGGATCGCAGCGCTGGCTGCATCCGAGGCGAATCTTGATGAGATCCGCAGCATGATGCAGATGCAGACCATCGGACATGACAAAGTAAACCAGCTCCGTCATGTGCGCTTCTTCAAGGACGTACACGGCATCGTGGAGCACATGAAGAAACACGCGGACATCCTGCGTCCGAAATTCGAGGCGGTCATCGACGTGCTGGAGAGCGAACTCGGCGGACTGGGCATCGGTTCATGGGTGAAGCCGCTGGGCGGATACTTCATCTCCTTTGACGCGATGGACGGATGCGCGAAAGCGATCGTCGCAAAAGCAAAAGAGGCAGGCGTAGTCATGACAGGCGCAGGCGCGACCTACCCGTACGGAAAAGACCCGCACGACAGCAATATCCGTATCGCACCGTCCTATCCGACGCCGGACGAACTGCAGATGGCGGCAGAGATCTTCGTGCTCAGTGTGAAGCTGGTAAGCATCGACAAGCTGCTTGGAAATCTCTAATCTGAAAGAAAAGCATACAGAAAAAGTACAGCCCGGAAATCATGTTCTGATTTCCGGGCTGTTGTATTCCGGATTTTTACGGGATCCGGTCCGCCTGCGCGTGTCAGAAGCGGAAATCCCTCCGGTTGTCCTCTTCGATCAGCCGCAGATTTTCCAGCACGATATTCCGGGCTTTTTCGTTCGGCACATTAAGCACTTCTTTTGCGATCAGTTTATCTCCGATCGCCTTTGTCTCCGGCGATGCGTAATCCATCAGGTATTCTTTCAGTGTCATCAGTGCGTTTGGATGGCAGCAGTTCTGGATCTGCCCGCTCTTGCACAGGGACATGAACCGGTCGCCGGTGCGCCCTTCGCGGTAGCATGCGGTGCAGAAGCTGGGGATGTAGTCCATCTCCATGAGCCAGCGCACGACTTCGTCCAGGGTGCGGTTGTCGCTGACGTCGAACTGCTCGGATTTCTCATCCTCGGGCTCCGGTTCGCAGTAGCCGCCCACACTGGTGCGGGATCCGCCGCTGATTTGGGAAATCCCGAGATGCAGGACGCGCTCCCGGGTCTTCTGGTTCTCCCGGGTGGAGATGATCATGCCGGTGTACGGCACGGCGATGCGGATGCAGGCCACGATTTTGGCAAATGTATCATCATCGATGCCGTTGTCGAAGTCGTCCGGGTTGATGTCGTCCGCGTGTTTAAGACGCGGCACGCTGATGGTGTGGGGGCCTACGCCGAAGGCGGCCTCCAGATGCTCCGCATGCATGAGCAGTCCGGCGAATTCATAGCGGTATTTGTCCAGGCCGAAGAGGACGCCAAGGCCCACGTCGTCGATGCCGCCTTCCATGGCCCGGTCCATGGCCTCGGTGTGGTAGTTGTAGTCGTGTTTCGGGCCGGTCGGATGGAGCTCCAGATAGCTCTCTTTGTGGTAGGTTTCCTGGAAAAGAATGTAGGTTCCGATGCCGGCTTCCTTCAGCAGGCGGTAATTGTCAACGGTTGTTGCCGCGATGTTGATGTTGACGCGGCGGATGGCGCCGTTTTTATGTTTGATGCTGTAGATCGTCTCGATGGATTTCAGATAATAATCCATTGTATTTCTCACCGGATCCTCACCGGCTTCCAGGGCGAGGCGCTTGTGTCCCATATCCTGCAGGGCGATGACTTCCCGCCGGATGTCTTCCTGGGAGAGCTGTTTCCTCGGGATGTGTTTGTTCTTTGCGTGGTACGGGCAGTAGGTGCACCCGTTGATGCAGTAGTTGGACAGGTACAGCGGCGCGAACATGACGATCCGGTTGCCGTAGAAGTCTTTCTTGATCTGTTCCGCCAGTTTATAAATCTCCTGATTCTTTTCCTCAATGGGACAGGCCAGCAGGACGGAAGCCTCCCGGTGGGAGAGCCCTTTGCGCTTCTTCGCCTTCTCGATGATGGCATCGATCAGTTCGATGTTTTCTTTGTTTTCGTCTGCATAAGCGAGCGTCTCCAGAATCTCTTCGTGATTGATGAAATCATCTGCGCATTTTGAATTTACGTCATACATATATGATCCTCCTTTATCTTATTTGAAATTTATATGTTCAGTGAGTCGCCGCGGCTGACGGCAATGCGGTATCCGATCTTTTCCATCTGTGCTTTCAGCCGGTCCAGGCTTTCTGCGGCCTCGGCACCGGTGCACAGTTTATTGTCGTAGAGCAGATATTTCTCCCGCACGCCGGGCGGGGACAGGTTCGGCATGATAACGTTGGCGCCGGCCAGAATGCCCTGCTCCCTTCCGTCCGCCGCGATGGTCCCCAGGGCGGTTGTTGCGGGCAGGAGCACCCGGGGCAGAAGAAGCCGGATGAGCCCCAGCATGTATAGGGTCAGTTCCACGGTCCCGCCGGGCGCGTCTGCGAACGGCGTGTCGTGGTGCGGGACGAAGGGGCCGATCCCCACCATCTGGGGGTTCAGCTTCCGGAGAAACAGCATATCGTCCGCCAGGTTTTCCGGGGTCTGGTACGGGGAGCCGACCATGAAGCCGGTGCCCACCTGAAATCCCAGTTCCTTCAGGTTCCAAAGACACTGCTTCCTGTGGGCGGCGGATAACTGAGGGGGATGCAGCCGGCCGTAATGCTTCGCATCACAGGTTTCATGGCGGAGCAGATACCGGTCTGCGCCGGCTTCACAGAGCCGCCGGTAGCTTTCGCGGGAGCGCTCGCCGACAGAAAGGGTGATGGCGCAGTCGGGAAACTGATGCCGGATCTCAGAGACGATCTCACAGAGCCGGTCATCTGTGAAATAGCCGTCCTCGCCGCCCTGCAGGACGAAGGTGCGGAATCCCAGTCTGTATCCAAGATGGCAGCAGGCCAGGATGTCCTCTTTCGACAGCCGGTAGCGCTGCGCGTTGGCGTTGCTTTTGCGGATGCCGCAGTAGTAGCAGTCGTTTTTACAGTAGTTTGTAAATTCGATCAGCCCGCGGATGTAGATATCGTGTCCGTAATGGAGATGGCGGACGTTCCGCGCCAGTTCAAAAAGATGTTCCGCAGCGCCCGGTGTGCGCTCCCGGATGACAGTGATCCACTCGTCCCGCTTCAGCGTCCGGGTCAGGCAGAGCCGGTCGATCAGGGATATAACGTGCTGTTCTCTTTCACCCGGAGTCATGCGTCCGCCCTCATCTGTTTTTCCCGTAGATCGTCTTCGTGCTCACGCCCGGCAGCATCCCCAGTTTGCCGGACAGAGCGCTGATGACATTATTTGGCGCATCCATCGCCACGCTGATAACGTGGATGCCTTTCTCCCGGTAAGGGATTCCCATCCTGCCGATCACGTATTCCCCGTATTCGCTCAGCAGGTGGTTCAGTTCATCGACCGATTCCCGGGATTCGAGAATGATGCCGATGAGCGCGATCCTTGTGTCCATAGAAAGCCTCCTTTATGACAGCTTCAGCCTGTATTCCGTCGATTTATAAAAGCAAAAAAGAAAAGCGCACAAAGGCGCTTCCTGTATACGAAAACAGACGTCCGCAGCAGATGCGGAAATCATTTGTCCGGTATATCATGCGCCTTATTGCTCAGGTCTTTTATGGGGCCTTTACAGTCAGAACGTTTGTCTTGAATATTGTATCACGGGGCGGGATAATAAACAAGAGAGAAAGCGGAAGTGCCTTTTTTCCTGTTTTGTGGTAAAATGATTGCGCAGGAGGTTTTTATCGATGTCAGAGGTAAGAAAACATATCGTCTTCCACGGCAGGGTGCAGGGCGTGGGGTTCCGCTACACGGCGAAGTATGCGGCTTCCTCCCTGGAGCTTACCGGCTGGGCGAGAAATGAATATGACGGGACGGTCACCATGGAGGTGCAGGGACGCGAGCCGATGATCAACAAACTGCTCATGCGGCTCAATCACGACCGCTTCATTTCCATTGAGTGGATGGATGCGAAAGAAATCCCGCTGCGGGACGGCGAGCGCGGCTTTACCGTTCGCTGATATGTATTTTACAGGCGTGTCCGGAAATACAAAGGATCAGGCAGCGGATTTTGAATAATAACAGGAGAAGGAGAGAATATAAAATGAAACAGGGCAGTATGAAATTAGGCTTTATCGGAACAGGAAATATGGCGGGCGCCATCATGGGCGGCATCATTAAAAATGAGATCTTCCGTCCGGAAGAGATGATCGGCGCGGATATTTCCCCCGCAGGGCGTGAGCGCGTAAAAGAAACTTACGGGATCCAGGTGACGGCTGACAACCGGGAGGCGGCGGAGAAGTCTGAAGTGCTGATCCTCTCCGTGAAGCCTCAGTATTATGCGGAAGCCATCGCAGAGATCCGGGACTGTGTGAGCGATGACCAGCTGATCATCACCATCGCGCCGGGCAAAACGCTTGCGTGGCTGGAGGAGCAGTTCGGGAAGGCGGTAAAGATCGTGCGCACCATGCCGAACACGCCGGCGCTGGTCGGCGAGGGCATGACCGCGGCATGCGTGAATCCGTATGTGACAGAGGAAGAGAAGGCCTATGCGTTGAAGATCCTGGAGTCTTTCGGGAAAGTGGAGATCGTGCCGGAGCATCTGATTGATGCGGTGGTTGCAGTGAGCGGCAGTTCCCCGGCTTATGTATTTATGTTTATTGAAGCCATGGCGGACGCCGCTGTGGCGGAAGGCATGCCGAGAGCGAAGGCCTATCAGTTCGCGGCTCAGGCGATGTACGGCAGCGCGAAGATGGTCATGGAGACGGGGAAACATCCGGGCGAGCTCAAAGATATGGTCTGCTCCCCGGCCGGAACAACAATCGAGGCGGTCCGTGTGTTGGAAGAGCGCGGCTTCCGCAGCGCAGTGATCGAGGCTATGAAAGCCTGTGCAGACGTATCGAGAAATATGTAGGAAGAGAGGAATTATGTAAATATGGGAAACAGTGCAGACAGAATATATGACATCGGAATCATCGGCGGGGGGACCGCAGGGATGACGGCAGCCATCTACGGGCAGCGCGCCGGAAAGCAGACGGTGATCATCGAGGGCAGCACCTTCGGCGGACAGATCACCTCCTCCCCGAACGTAGAGAATTACCCTGGGATTGCCAGCGTGAGCGGCAGTGAGTTCTCCATGAATCTGCTCGATCAGGCGACAAAGCTGGGTGCGGAGACCGCGATGGAGCAGGTGACCGGGATCATTGATGAGGAAAACGGGATCAAGGTCATCCGGACGACGGGAAAAGAATACCGCTGCAGAAGCGTGATCCTTGCCACCGGCGTGACACACCGGCATCTGGGCGTGCCCAACGAGGAGCGGCTGACCGGTGCGGGTGTATCCTACTGTGCAACCTGCGACGGCATGTTCTTCCGGGGAAGAGATGTGGCGGTCGTGGGCGGCGGAAGCACGGCGCTCCAGGACGCGGAATTTCTGTCCAATTACTGCAGGAAAGTATATCTGATCCACAGGCGCGATGAGTTCCGCGGCGAAGAGAATATTGTAAAACGTCTGAAAGAAAAGGAAAATGTAGAGTTTATTCTCAGCACGACTGTGCGGGATATCATCGGCGATCAGGCTGTTGAGCGCCTTATTCTGAACAATAAGAAAAACGGAAAAGAATACAAGCTGGAAGTGTCCGGCATCTTCATTGCGGTCGGCCACATTCCGCAGAATGAGATCTTTGCCGATGTAGTCAGACTTGATGCGAGCGGGTTCATTCTGGCGTCAGAGGACTGCGTTACATCACATCCGGGCATCTTTGCCGCCGGGGACTGCCGGACCAAGGAGGTCAGACAGCTCACGACGGCAGCGGCGGACGGAGCTGTGGCTGCGCTGGCCGCATGTAAATATATCGGATGATTTTACGGCAGCAGATATGCATACATTACAATGAAGTGGCAGGCGCTTCCGCCCATGACAAAGAGGTGGAAGATCTCGTGACTTCCGAAGTTCTGATGCCTGCTGTTGAACAGAGGCAGTTTCAGGGCATAGATTACGCCGCCGATGGTGTAGATGATCCCGCCGGCAAGCAGCCATCCGAAAGCGGCCGGAGCAAGATTGCTTAGCAGCTGTGTGAACGCCAGCACACAGGTCCAGCCCATACCGATGTAAAGCACGGAGGATACCCATTTCGGGCAGAAGATCCAGAACGCTTTGATCAGGATTCCTGCAATGGCGATGCCCCACACAATGGAGAGCAGTATAATGCCGGGCCGTCCTTTAAGTGCGATCAGGCACACCGGGGTGTAGCTTCCTGCGATCAGGACAGAGATCATCATATGATCGATCTTCTTGAGCAGTTTGTTGACCCGCTCAGATATGTCAAATGTATGATAAGTCGTACTTGCCGCGTATAATAAGATCAGGCTGGCCGCGTAGACGGACATTGCGATGACATATATGCTGTCCGGCTGATGTGCAGCTTTGATCAGCAGCGGGACGGATGCGATGACTGCCATGACCATACCAATGAAATGTGTGATCGCGCTCCCGGGTTCTTTTATCCGGAATTTCCGTGACGGTTTATGGATGCTGACGGGCGCGTCCATCTGGACTGCCGCTTTCATAGTTCCGATATTTGCCATAATATGCACCTCCATACGATGAATTATTTAAAAACCAACATATGGTTTTAAAAACTACATATAGTATATGCATATATTACATCAGACATTCATAAAAATCAATTACAAATTTACACAAAATAAAAACCGGGTTTCCCCGGTTTTTGTGACTTATTTTATTTAATTATTGTTCCGGTTCTTCCTTTTAATGCATCTTTCACCTTGTCAAATGAAGTGATGCATGCGGAACGTCCTTCACCCTTTTCAATGAATTCAACGGCAGCGCGGAATTTCGGATACATATTGTAGACGCCGAAATGTCCTTCATCCATATATTTTCTGGCCTGGTCCACGCTGATCTCTCCGAGCCGCTCTTCATTGGCCTGGCCCATATTAATGGAAACCTGTTCTACATTTGTGAGGATGATGAGCATATCGGCGTTAATCTCTTCGGCCAGTTTTCCGGCTGCAAGATCTTTTTCAATGACTGCGCTGGCGCCTTTTAAGTGATTGTCCTGCTCCATGACCGGGATTCCGCCGCCGCCGGCTGCGATCACGACCTGATCGGCGTCAAGCAGCGCTTTGACGGCATCGATCTCGACGATTTTTTCCGGATTCGGTGCGGCCACTACGCGGCGGAAGCCTTTTCCGGCCTCCTCGATCACGTAATTTCCTTTTTTGCGCTCTTCATTGGCTTCCTGGGCGTTCATGTAACGGCCCAGGACTTTGGTCGGGGTGTAGAAAGCCTCGTCGTAGGTGTCTACCGTCACCTGGGTCAGGATCGTGCTGACCGTGCGGTAGATCCCCCGGTTCAGGAGTTCTTCACGGATGCCGTTCTGCAGGTCGTATCCGATATAGCCCTGGCTCATGGCGGAGCATACGGACATGGGGCATGCGGTGTATTCCGGATGCGCTTTGGCAAATTCATTCATCGCCGTGTGGATCATGCCGACCTGGGGGGCGTTGCTGTGTGTGATCGCGACCTGATAGCCTTCTTCAATCAGATCGGCGATGCATTTTGCCGTGTGGCTGATCGCTGCCTTCTGCTCCGGAAGTGTGGTTCCGAGCGCGCGGTGTCCTAATGCCAATACAACTCTTTTTTTCATAACTGTCTCCATTCCGCTGCCGAAGAGGCAGCTGTTCTATATTTTCCAATCTCAATTACGACGGATCATTTATAAAAAGTTTACTATCATTTCAGATAAAAATCAACCGAAATGAGAAGATGACATCTGCGATAAACAGGCTGTACAGGATTACGCAGGTCAGAACCCGGCGGGAATGTCCCAGCTTCATGTAACGGTCCGTCCAGCGGGGAGCCAGGTAATACAGAAAGGCGCATCCGATGACCGCGAATGAAACAGATTCGCCCAGATAGATCCGGCCGTTCAGGTTCAGGAAGAAGTCGCTGTAATCATGAACCCGTATTCCGGTCAGCATTTCAATAACCACAGATGCAATATATTCCAGAACCGAATAAAGCAGACCACACAGGACAAAGGTTGTCACCGGTTTTTTGTAAAACCGGCGGAGAAATATGAGCAGAAGGATGCCGTATATGCCGTAGAGCGGGAGCCACGGCCCGATAAGGATCGGTTCTGCTGTCCGGATGCCGTTTGTCAGCAACTGCAGCAGTGTCTCCAGAAGCCAGCCGAAGATGGAGAATGCGGCGAAGAGGAACAGATAAGACAGGGCGTCATATCTGCGCGCCGGATTCACCGGGTTTTTGACGGCTTTCAGAGGAGGCTGCACGGAAAACAGGAATACCGGATACTCATCCGGTGCAAAGTAGGAGATCTTCGTATAAGGGCCCTGGGAGTCATCGTACAGCGCTTTGCTGATCAGCAGTTCGTCTTCCGAAGGTACATGCTCCAGATAAGAATCGTTGAGCGCCTCGTATCCGGGTGAACGGGAAAGTACGTAATTTCTCCGGAGCGTGGCGTAGATTTCCGCCCGGCAGGCCGCTGCATAGGGATGTACGAACAGATAGCTCAAAAGCCCCAGTGTGCACAGCGAGAGGAAGTGCCAGCCCAGGAATGACAGGTCAAGAAGGAAGAATTTCCATTTGTTCCGCCGCATGAGCTGACGGGAGAGCGAAAAGGCCTCCCTGCGGCCGACCTTCGGGTTTTCCGCCAGTATGTAAGGGATCATCAGATATTCATAATGTTTGATGATCCCGCCGATGACCGTGAGGTTCCACAGAAACTGGAAAAAGGAACGGCAGAGCATGACCCAGGCAGGATGCCGTTCGCAGCGCAGTTTATACATGAAGAAAATTTTGGAGATCCGGGTATTTCTGTAACTGCGGTTTTCAAGAAAGAAACGCCGTTCACCGATGATCAGGATATTGCTTACAAAAATCTGATACAGAAAAGCAAATAAAACACTGACCGCTGAAAAGATCACCGGAAGTCCGAAGCCGCCGGTAAAAGCGGCGTTTGCTGTGCGAAGCAGTGTAAAAAAGACGGAAATGGTCGAGGAGAACAGATCGATCAGGACCGCGATGATGGCCTCTGGTATTCCGTGTAAAAGTCCGGGAAGCGACGTGCTGTCTGCAAAATTGTGGACGGCGCCGATCACGGCTTCAGAGTTCGGGATGCTGAGCGTGAAGACCGATTCGGCCGGGGCGTAAGATGAAGGAATCTGCAGGTTCAGGAATGTTGTGGAGACTGCATAGGCTGATGTAAGGACTGCGATCAGGAAGCAGACGGAGACCATTCGCCGGTAGTTATGCTTCAGTAATGCGATTGCCTTTTTCTTCATGACTCTTCTTTTCCACATGATCTTTTATTCCTCACCTGTGATCTTTATTAATAAAATATCTGTCCATTATAAGTTATCCGCCGGATAATGTAAAGCGTTCTCATTTATCCGGATGGAGCGCTTCGTGCTCCCGGCGGATCTCGGCGAAGCAGTCGGGCGCGGTCCAGGTGCTGTTGGCGGGGGTCAGGACCGCTTTATACGGGAACGGGCCGGCGCCGCATCTCCGAAGGGCGGCAAGGGCCTGGTTGAGCCGGTTTTCGCTGAGAAAGCAGAAGATGAACATGGGGGCCGGAAGCTCCGGACCCTCGTAGGATCCTTCTGCCGGAAGGACATCTTTCAGGCCGGCAAGTGATCCGAGGGGCTGGTTATAATTTTCTTTTGAAATGCGTTTCATGCGTATGTGCAGCGGGAAGAGCGCGGCTTCGATCCTGAGGAGCGTCTCTTTCTCCGGCGCGTTGAAAAGCAGGATGGTTTCTTTCATATATCTGTCTGAACTCCTTTTGCGTATTTTCCTTATTGTAAGCCATGATTTTGAAAAAGGAAAGGACTTTTACCGATTCACATACCGGGAAAATCTGCATATATTTCAGATAGAAGCTTCGCTGCCTCAGAAGGAGCGGCATAAGACCGGAAAGAAAAAGGAGGCGTCCGGCATGCGGATGTGTGAGCTGAAGGCCAGGGAGGTCGTTAATATATGCAGCGGAAAACGGCTTGGGCGGATTGTGGATGTGGAGATCAACCCGTGCAGCGGAACGGTGGAATCTGTGATCATACCGGGGCCCGGACGGATCTGCGGCTTCCTCGGAACAGACTGCGAGTATGTGATCCCCTTCGGCTGCATCCGGACGATCGGGCCGGATACGGTGATCGTGGAGATTCAGGAAGAAAAGTTTTTGCAAAAGTTTTGACGATTGTGTATAATGTACGCAGATTGGAAAGAAAGGCGGAAAATGCTATGAGATGTCCATATTGCGGCAATCCTGATACAAGGGTGATCGATTCCCGTCCGGCTGAGGACAAAAGCTCCATCAGACGGCGCCGTTCCTGCGATGAGTGCGGCCGCAGGTTTACAACGTACGAGAAAGTGGAGACCATCCCGCTGATTGTGATCAAGAAGGATAATAACCGGGAACAGTACCAGCGTTCCAAACTGGAAAAAGGGATTTTAAGCGCGTGCTACAAGCGTCCCGTTCCGGCGGATGAGATCCAGAAGACGATCGATGAAGTGGAACTGGAGCTTTTTAACCGGGAAGAGAAGGAACTTCCAAGCAGCGTGATCGGCGAGATCGTGATGGAGAAGCTGGAGAAACTGGATCCGGTGGCCTATGTGCGGTTTGCGTCCGTATACAGGGAATTCAAGGACGTGAATACGTTTATGGATGAACTGAAGAAGTTCCTGCAGTAAGTTATGCGCACCTATAAACTGACGATCGCCTATGACGGGACACGCTGGCAGGGCTGGCAGCGGCAGGCTCTGACAGAGCGGACGGTACAGGGCGTGCTGGAACGGACTGTATCAGAAGCTTTGGGATACCCGGTGGAAGTGAACGGTTCCGGACGGACCGACGCCGGGGTCCATGCCTCAGGGCAGACGGCCAGTGTGGTCCTCTCCGGTGCGGCTGAGCCGGATTTCTTCACGGGGAAGGTCAATGCAATGCTGCCGGAGGATATCCGCATCCTTGACGCGCAGCTTGTAAAGAACGGATTCCATGCGCGGAAGAGCGCCGTGGGGAAAGCCTATGAATATTATGTGGATGTCGGGGAACGACCGGATGTGTTCCGCCGTCGTTACTGCTATCATTTCCCTTACCACCTGGATCTGAATGCGATGAGGAAGGCCGCGGAGTATCTGACCGGGACGCATGATTTCGCCGGCTTTACGGACAAACGGGATGAGACATCTACAAAACGCACGATCTGTGCTATAATGGTCAGCAGACGGGATCATCTTGTGACGTTCCGGTTTGAGGGCAGCGGCTTTATGTATCACATGGTCAGGATCCTGACGGGCACGCTGCTGGAGGCAGGTACGGGGCGGCGCACGCCGGAGAGTGTGCGGGAAGCGCTGCGGACAAAAAACAGAGAACAGGCCGGATTCCCTGCCCCGGCGAGAGGACTGTTCTTAAAAGAGGTATGGTATGAAAAAACTGATATCATGGAATGTAAACGGAATCCGGGCGTGTGTCCAGAAGGGATTCCTTGATTTTTTTAAGGAGGCTGACGCGGATATCTTCTGCATCCAGGAGACGAAGATGCAGGAAGGACAGCTGGACCTGGACCTCCCGGGGTATCACCAGTACTGGAATTACGCTGTGAGGAAAGGCTATTCCGGTACGGCGGTATTTACGAAGGAAGAGCCTTTAAGCGTATCTTACGGCATCGGGATCGAAGAACACGATCAGGAGGGCCGCGTGATCACCTGTGAGTTCGGGGATTATTATTTTGTCACGGTATATACGCCCAACTCCCAGAATGAACTGGCGCGTCTTGACTACCGGATGAAATGGGAGGATGATTTCCGCGCGTATCTGAAAAAGCTGGAAGAGAAAAAACCGGTCATCGTGACAGGGGACATGAACGTGGCGCATCAGGAGATCGACCTGAAGAACCCGAAAACGAACCGGAAAAACGCCGGTTTCACGGATGAAGAGCGGCAGAAGTTCACGGAACTGCTGGATGCAGGCTTTATCGATACGTTCCGGTATTTCTATCCGGATCAGGAGGGGATCTACTCCTGGTGGTCCTACCGGTTCAGCGCCCGGGCAAAGAACGCGGGTTGGCGCATTGACTATTTCTGCGTGTCGGAGAGCCTGAAGGACAGGCTGGCCGATGCGAAGATCCTGACCGGCATTATGGGATCGGACCACTGTCCGGTGGAACTGGATCTGAAGTAAAATATGGAAAGAGGATGAGTTAAATGACAAAAATCGATATCATTTCCGGCTTCCTCGGAGCCGGAAAGACAACACTGATCAAAAAGCTGCTCTCCGAGGCATTTACAGGCGAGCAGGTGGTCCTGATCGAAAATGAATTCGGCGAGATCGGCATCGACGGCGGATTCCTGAAAGAATCCGGCATCGAGATCCGGGAAATGAATTCCGGGTGCATCTGCTGTTCGCTGGTCGGGGATTTCGGGAAATCCCTTCGCGAAGTCGTGGACACCTACCATCCGGACCGGATCCTGATCGAACCTTCAGGTGTAGGCAAGCTTTCGGACGTGATCAAAGCCGTGCAGAATGTGCAGGCGGAGATCGACGCGGAGCTGAACAGCTTCACGACGGTGGTAGATGTGACGAAATGCCGGATCTATCGCAAGAACTTCGGAGAATTTTTCAGCAATCAGATCGAATATGCCGGTGCGGTCATCTTAAGCCGTACGGATAAGGCAAAACCGGAGAAAGTCGAGGAGAGTGTGGCGCTTTTGCGGGAACTCAATGACAGGGCGCCGTTTATCACAACCCCGATCTCAGAGCTTCCGGGCAAAAAAGTGCTGGAAACGATGGAATCAGGCAAATCCCTGGAGGAAGAACTCCTTGATGAGATCATCTGCCCGGAGTGCGGACACCATCATGAGGCCGGCGAGTGCTGCGGACACGACCATCATCATGAACATGACCATCATCATGACCATGGGCATGACCATCATCATGACCACGACCATGAGCATCATCACGATCATGACCATGACCATGAGCATCATCACCACCACGATCACGCGGGGCATCATCACGCGGACGAGGTGTTTACAAGCTGGGGACGTGAGACGATCCATAAATATACGAAAGAACAGATCGGCGGCATCCTGAAGGCGCTGGAATCCGATCCGTCATACGGAAACGTGCTCCGTGCGAAGGGTATGGTGGCCGGCGAGGGCGGCGAATGGATCTATTTTGACATGGTCCCGGAGGAACATGAGGTACGCACCGGCGCGCCGGAGTACACGGGCAGGATCTGCGTCATCGGCGCGCAGCTCGATGAAGATAAACTGGCCGGGCTGTTCGGGCTGGCATAAAACAGGTATGACAGAGGTGAATGACAATGAATGAACCGGATGTAATGGTTTATCTGATGACCGGCTTCCTTGACAGCGGCAAGACCCAGTTCCTGACCTTTACGCTGAAGCAGGATTATTTCCAGATCGACGGCAAGACGCTCCTCATCCTCTGCGAGGAGGGGGAAGAAGAGTATGATCCGATGGAAATGCTTAAGTACGGCGTTGTGATCGAGCGGGTGGAGGACCAGGAAGACCTGACGGCAGAATGGCTGCAGGAGATGGACCGCAGACATGAGCCGGAACGTGTTGTGGTGGAGTACAACGGCATGTGGAAGGTCAGCGATTTTGAAAACCTGAAGCTGCCGGATGGATGGGGCATCGAGCAGAAGCTTACCACCGTGGACGCCAGTACGTTCCAGATGTATCTGACGAATCTGAAGC
This sequence comes from Candidatus Mediterraneibacter quadrami, assembly GCA_019120575.1. Lineage (GTDB taxonomy): Bacteria > Bacillota > Clostridia > Lachnospirales > Lachnospiraceae > Mediterraneibacter > Mediterraneibacter quadrami. The sequence continues at coordinate 58,681 of DWUU01000025.1, read as the reverse complement.
CGCTCTTCGTGGAGATGGTCCGGGGCGCGGACCTGGTGCTTTTTAACCGCTGTGAGGATATCAAACCCCTCGCCGGCTACCGCCGCAGCGTGAAGGTTGTAAGCCCGCAGGCGGAGGTCATTTTCGAGGACGAGCAGGGCGAGATCGAAAATATTTTTGAGGACGAGGTGCCCTATGACCTGAACGCCCCGGTCGTTGAGATCGCAAAGGAAGACTACGGGATCTGGTATGTGGATATGATGGAAAATCCCGACCGCTATAAAGGAAAGGTTGTCGAATATACAGCGAAAGTGCTGAAGCCGCGGACATTCCCTGCGAAGGTGTTCATGGCCGGGCGTATGGCAATGACCTGCTGTGCGGACGATACGTCTTTCCTCGGGTACGTGTGCAGGAGCGCCTATGCGCCGAAGCTGAAACCCGGACAGTGGGTGAAGATCCGGGCAAAGATCCGGTTCGCGAACCTGTCTGTCTACCGGGGCGAAGGTCCGGTGCTGGAAGCGGAAAATATAGACCTTGCAGACCCGATAGAGGAACTGGTATACTTCAATTAAGCTTCAGTTTAGGAGGGAAGGAAAATGGAGAAAAAATATGATGTGATCGCCCTTGGCGAACTCCTGATCGACTTTACGATGAACGGGCAGAGCGAACAGGGAAATAACATGTTTGAGGCGTGTCCGGGAGGCGCGCCGTGCAACGTGCTTGCACTTCTTAATAAAATGGGCAAGAAAACGGCTTTTATCGGCAAAGTGGGCAAAGATCAGTTCGGCACGCTGCTCCGGGACACGATCACAGAAGCAGGGATCGATGCGTCGCAGCTGGCGACAGACGACCAGGTCAATACGACGCTTGCATTTGTACATACATTCCCGGACGGGGACCGCGAATTTTCATTCTACCGCAATCCGGGTGCGGACATGATGCTGGCAGAGGATGATGTGGATCCGGCATTTATCGCGCAGACGAAGATCTTCCATTTCGGGACGCTGTCCATGACCCACGACGGCGTGCGCGCGGCTACAAAGAAAGCGATAAAGGCTGCAAAAGACGCGGGCTGCCTGGTTTCATTCGACCCGAACTTAAGGCCGCCGCTCTGGTCATCCCTTGATCTTGCGAAAGAGCAGATGGAGTACGGATTCGGCGTATGCGACATCCTGAAGATCTCCGATAATGAGATCCAGTTCGTGTCCGGAAAAGAGGACTATGACGAAGGAATCTCATACCTTCAGGAAAAATACAATATCCCGCTGATCCTGCTGACCATGGGCAAAGACGGCAGCCGTGCATATTATAAGGGAATGCGCGTGGAGCGTCCGGGATTCGCCGTAAAGGCCATCGAGACCACAGGCGCCGGGGATACATTCTGCGGAAGCACGCTGAATTACATTGCAGAGCACGGGTTTGACGATCTGACAGAAGATAACCTTGGCGAGCTGCTCACATTCGCCAATGCGGCGGCCGCACTTGTTACTACGAAGAAGGGCGCGATCCGGGCAATGCCGGTAAGAGAAGAAGTAGAAGCGCTGATCCGGGGATAAATATTATGTTTGTTAGCACTCTTACTTAAAGAGTGCTAATTTTCTATTGACTTTTATTTTTTACTGAGCTAGAATGTCTCTTAGACGGGCGGGCGGGTGTCAGATCCGCCGCGGCGAACCAGCAAGGTAAAGAAGGAGTGTTCAATAATGGCAGTGAAAAAAGGTACATTATCAATTGACAGCGAAAATATATTTCCGATCATAAAGAAATGGGTTTATTCGGATCATGATATCTTTGTCCGTGAGATGATTTCCAACGGATGCGACGCGATCACGAAGCTGAAGAAACTGGATATGATGGGAGAATATGAACTCCCGGAAGGATATAAGCCGAAGATCGAAGTGATCGTCAATCCGGAAGAGAAGACCATGAAGTTTATCGATAACGGACTCGGCATGACCGCGGATGAAGTGGAAGAGTATATCACACAGATCGCTTTCTCCGGCGCCACCCAGTTCCTTGAAAAGTATAAGGACAAGACGACGGAAGACGATATGATCGGACATTTCGGTCTTGGCTTCTATTCCGCATTTATGGTGGCGGACGAAGTGCAGATCGATACCCTTTCCTATAAAGAAGGCGCGTCTCCGGTGCACTGGGCGAGCCAGGGCGGAACCGAGTATGAGATGCAGGAAGGCAGCAAAGACAGTGTCGGCACAGAGATCACGCTCTTCCTGAATGAAGACAGCCTTGAGTTTGCAAATGAGTACCGCGCGAGAGAAGTGCTGGAGAAGTACTGTTCCTTTATGCCGGTAGAGATCTTCCTTTCAAAAGCGAACGCAGAGCCGGAATACGAGACGATCAGAGAAGAAGATCTTCTTGATACGGATGAGGTCGTTGAGCACATCGAGGAAGAGAAGAAAGAGGGAGAAGAGGGCGAACCGGAGAAGAAAGTCAGGATTGTAAAACGTCCGGTATCCATCAGCGATATCCATCCGCTGTGGGGCAAGAACCCGAGCGAATGTACGAAAGATGATTACATTGCTTTTTACCGCAAAGTATTTATGGATTACAAGGAGCCGCTGTTCTGGATCCACCTGAACATGGATTATCCGTTCAACCTGAAGGGCATCCTGTATTTCCCGAAGATCAACATGGAGTACGAGTCCATTGAGGGAACGATCAAGCTGTACAACAACCAGGTGTTTATCGCGGACAATATCAAAGAAGTGATCCCGGAATTCCTGATGGTATTAAAGGGCGTCATCGACTGTCCGGACCTGCCGCTGAATGTATCCAGAAGTGCGCTGCAGAACGACGGGTTTGTCAATAAAGTGGCAGATTACATTTCCAAGAAAGTGGCTGACAAACTGGTCGGCATGTTCAGGACAGACCGCGAGAATTATGAGAAATACTGGGACGACATCAGTCCGTTCATCAAGTTCGGCTGCCTGAAGGACGAGAAGTTCGGTGAGAAGATGAAAGATTCCATGATCTACAAGAATCTGGAGCACAAGTATCTGACGCTGGACGAAGTGATCAAAGAAAATCAGACAGAAGAGGAAAACAAAGCGGAGACGGAAGAAGCTGCCGAAAATGACGGCGCAGACAAGGACAGTGCAGACAATGCTTCCGCGGACGGCGATAAAGAAGAAAAGAAAACGAATATCTACTATGTGACCGATGAGGTGCAGCAGAGCCAGTACATCAATATGTTCAAGTCACAGGGACAGGATGCGATCATCCTTTCCCACAATATTGATTCCGCGTTTGTGACCTACCTGGAGCAGAAACACCAGGATGTACAGTTCCTGCGGATCGATGCGGACGTCCACGATTCACTGAAAGATGAAGTGGCTGAAGAAGAGAAAGAAGATTTCCGGAAGACGGCGGACAGCCTGGTGGAGATCTTCCGCAAAGAACTGGGCAATGACAAGCTGGATGTAAAGGTTGAGAAGCTGAAAGACGATAAAGTGGCTTCTATGGCGGTGCTCTCTGAACAGGAGAGGCGTATGGCCGAGATGATGAAGATGTACGGCATGGGCGGGATGGATCCGTCCATGTTCGGAAGCCAGGCGACGCTGATCCTGAATGCGAACCATCCGCTTGTGAAGTTCCTTGTGGAGCATAAGCGCAGCAAGAATGTGCCGGTTATCTGCAAACAGCTCTATGACCTGGCGATGCTGGCGCACAAGCCGCTCAGTCCGGAAGAGATGACGGCGTTCGTGCAGAGAAGCAATGAGATCATGATGCTCCTGACGAAATAGAAACAAAGGTAGAATACGGATCTGACAGAAGAACCCGGGAGGACCGAAACAACGGCGGCTTCCCGGGTTTTGCATGCCTTATTTTATTTCAAAGGGGATCTGATGCTGCCTGAAAAATCTCTGCGCCATTTCATCCCACAGATGTTCCAGAGACTTATCCATTGTAAATGTCCTGAAAGAAGTTCCGGTTACGCAAGTCAGCGACGTCCCGTCAAAGTGAAAGTTCAGATACAGTCCCTGCACGTCGTCCGGGCGGATCCCTGTGCCGGACTGTTCGGTCATGCGCGCGATGTTTTCGGGAGAAAGGCTGAAGACAAACCGGAATCCCAGAGGCGTGCGCTTTCCGCGGATCAGATTAAAGCAGTGAGTTCGGAGACTGCCCCACGGGGAGTACGCTCCGGGAACGTCTGTGTCAAAGAAATCCGGGTGAATCTGCCCGTCGATGTGAAAGGTGTTGAATGTGGTGAGCTCCCCTTCGATAAGGCAGAAACGGTCAAAGGTGTCTTTCAGGAAAAGGTGTGAGGTTATGGTTTTGTTATCTGCAAGAGCCAGAGCGATCATGTGCGGGTTCTCTCCTTGGTGAATGTATTTGAATTCTGTCATTTAATAAATGATTTTCATGGTACTATGATAACACAAGAACGGTCTCCTTTGTTGACTTTTAACAGTAAAAACCGTATTATTAATACAGATTGCGGGAGTATAAAAAAAGGGAAAAGAAAACGATGAAGAAACCGACAGGTAAAATGAAAAGAAATATTGTCCTTGGCGGAAGTATCGTCCTGATCGTTCTGGCGGCAGTGCTGCTTGTGCGCGGCATTGGAAAACTCATGGACCGGTCTGCGGATACGACGGCAGGACTTGAATATATCCGGGGGGAAGAGAACGGAAACATAACAGAGATCGAGACCAAGATCAGCCAGCTTGAGCAGCAGGAGCGCGGAGAGGAAGATGACCGGAGCATTAAGGAAAAGTTTGCTGTGTCCGTAGTGCTCGGAGATTCGATCCCGCATGGATTTGTGGAATTCGATATTCTGAATGCATCCAATGTGAAAGCGCAGATCGGCGCGCATCTGACTCAGCTTGACAGTCAGATTGAAGAGGCGAAAGCGCTCAGCCCGCTTGTGGTTTTTATTTCCACAGGTGAAAATGACGTGACCGCGACAGAGGGCGATACAGAACTTTTTATCCGGCAGTACACGGAAGTGCTTGACAAGATCAGCAAAGAACTTCCGGGGGCGAATGTTTTTGTGAATTCCATTTTCCCGGTCCGGCAGAATGCCATCGGGAAAGAGCCGTATCTTGAGAATATACCGGCGTATAATGAGGCGCTCAGTGAACTTTGCGGAAGCAGGGAGATCGGGTTTATCGACAATACAGAACTGGTTCAGGATCAGTATTACGAACCGGACGGACAGCATTTTAAGGCGGCGTTTTATCCGCTCTGGGCAGAACACATGGCGGAGGTGGCGCAGTTATGAGAGAGACAAAGATCAGTTACGACCGTGTGATGAAGTATGTGGCCCTGGCGGCGATCATTGCATTTGTTGTTCTTCTTATGCTGTTTATGAGCGGAAGCAGCCGGCCTTTTGATGAAGTGCGGGCGGATGTGGGGGAATCGCTTGCGGCATCCGGACTGGAGGAGCAGGACAGCGCGGCGTTCAGGCGGAACTTCGGACTGAACGCGGCGGACTATGCCGGGGTGGCGTACTATTCGGCGGAGTCTACCATATCGGCGTCGGAAGTTCTTCTGATCAGGATCAAGAGTGACGATCAGATCCGGGAGATCACAGATGCCATAGATAAAAGGATTGAATCCAGAAAAAATGATTTCGGAGATTATCTGCCGGAGCAGGCAGGGCTTCTTGAAAATGCGAAGCAGAGTGTGAGGGGCGCATATGTATTTTATGCAGTCTCACCGGATGCAGATGCATATCTGGAGGCTTTTAACAGCAGTCTGTAGCTACAGCGGGGAAAGAAGAATGTTATTCAGCAGCATTACATTTTTGTTTATGTTTCTGCCGGTTGTTCTGGCAGTTTATTACATTGCACCATATAAAATAAAGAATATCGTCCTTTTGCTTGCCAGTCTTTTTTTCTATGCATGGGGAGAACCGGTGTATGTGATCCTCATGGTCCTTTCCATCGTGTTCAATTATTTCTGCGGAAGGGATATCTGTTCTTATGCGGATGATGAACGGCGCGCAAGGCTGAGCATGGCGTTTGCGGTTGTCGTAAACCTGCTGATCCTCGGGTTTTTTAAATATTACGGATTCCTTCTGGATACAGTGAATGCCGTATTCCCGGTAAATATATCCTACAGGGAGCTTCCGCTTCCGGTCGGGATTTCATTTTATACGTTTCAGGCATTGTCTTATATTCTGGATATATACCGGAAGAAGGCGGAGCCGCAGAAAAATATTCTCTATTTTGCGCTTTATATCAGTATGTTCCCGCAGCTTATCGCAGGTCCGATCATCCGGTACACGGATATTGAGGGCCAGCTGCGCAGACGGAAGATCAGTGCGTCAAAGATCGGTCAGGGCGCGATGCTCTTTATCACGGGCCTGGCCAAAAAAGCCGTGCTCGCGAATACGGCCGGCGCTGTTTTTGAAGGGATATCAGAAAATCCTGTGGGGAGCCTGTCCGCGCTGACGGCATGGATCGGCGCATTTTCATATGCCTTTCAGATCTATTATGATTTCAGCGGTTATTCAGATATGGCGCTCGGCCTCGGGAAGATGTTCGGATTCGAGTTCCAGAAGAACTTTGACTATCCATATATATCGAAGAGCGTGACGGAATTCTGGCGCAGATGGCATATTTCGCTCAGTTCCTGGTTCAGGGAATATGTGTATATCCCGCTGGGCGGCAGCCGTTGTTCGGTATCCAGAAATATTTTTAACCTGATGGTTGTATGGACGCTGACCGGCATGTGGCACGGGGCGGCCTGGAACTTTATTGCCTGGGGCTTTTATTACGGCGTGATCCTTGTGCTGGAAAAATATGTATGGGGCGCGTCTCTGGATGAGATGCCGCCGGTGGTGCGTCATATCTACGCCGGGATCATCGTGCTGGTGGGCTGGGTGTTCTTTTTCAGCCCGAGCCTGGGGTATTCGCTCCGGTATCTGCTGGCCATGATCGGGGGCGGGGCAGGACTGGCGGATGCGCACGGGGTTTTCCTTCTGTATACGCACTGGCTTTTATATCTGCTTGCGGCTGCAGGAGCATCGCCGCTCGGGAACCGGCTGATCCACAGGATTATCCGGCTCTTCCGCGGAAGAACGCTGCGCACCGTGGCGGCATCGGCGGTCTATATGGGAATCTTTCTTATGGCCGTTGCATTTCTTGTGACAGATACATTTAATCCGTTTTTATATTTCAGATTTTAGCGGGGATATTATGAAAGAACAAAGAAGAAAAAGCCGGATTGAAAAGATCATCGGCCTGCTGTTCATCCTTATCCTGTTTGTGTTCATGGTTATAAATATAGCGGTTCCGGACCGGGAGATGTCGGAGAAGGAGAACCGGATGCTGGCGGAACGCCCGTCACTAACTATGGGAACCGTGATGAACGGGGATTTTATGGAGCAGTGGGAGAACTACCAGAGCGACCAGTTTGCCGGCCGGGATTTCTGGCGCGGGGTTAAAGTCTTTCTGGACCGCCTGGGCGGCGCCCGGATGGAGAATGGCGTCTATATCGGAAAAGGCGGTCAGTTGCTGGAAGAGATCGAAGTGCCGGATGACGGACAGTCAGAGGCTAATCTGTCGGCGATCGCAGATTTTGCAGAAAAGTATCCGGATATTCAGACGTCGGTAATGCTTGTTCCGGATGCGGCATGTATATTAAGCGACAGCCTTCCGGCTTTTGCCGGGGTGGAGGATCAGCGGCAGCTTCTGGGCGTGGCGGAACAGCGGCTGGGAGATTCCGTAAACTGGATCGACGCTGTTTCGGTACTCAACAATCATGTATCGGACAAACTCTACTATAAAACAGATCATCACTGGACAACGCTGGCGGCGTTCTATGTGTTCCGGGAGTCCGCCGCTTCACTCGGGATCGACGGGGAGGTCGGGGATAATTTTGCATCATACACGATCAGCAATGACTTTAACGGCGTTCTTGCGGCGAAGAGCGGCGTCGGACTTTCTGAGAAAGAAACAATCGACATCTATGCGCCCACGCAGGGGGATGACGACGTTGTGGTGAGTTATGTGGATGAAGGGCGCAAGACGACATCGCTCTATGACTCATCAAAACTGGAGACCAGGGATCAGTATGGGGTCTTCCTCGGCGGAAATTCGTCCGTGATCGATATTAAAACCGTGTCGCCTGAGAAGAAGCGGCTCCTGGTTATCAAAGATTCATTTGCAAACTGCTTCATCCCCTTCCTGGCGCCTTATTACCGGGAGATCGTTGTTGTGGATCCCAGGTATTACAGCGGAACCATCGGGGACATTATGGATGCATACCGGATCACGGATGCGCTGGTCCTCTACAGCGGCAATACATTTTTCACAGACAATCATTTGAGCGGAGTGTTGACAGGTGAGTAATGAGATCAGAGAAGCGTTCCTGAACCGGCAGGAACCGGTCAGACTGAATAAGTATTTAAGTGAGGCGGGCGTGTGCTCCAGGCGGGAGGCGGACCGCCTCATTGAATCCGGGAAAGTAACCGTGGACGGGCAGCGGGCTCAGACCGGGATGAAGATCTGTCCGGGGCAGGAAGTCCGGGTGGGGAGAAAAGTGGTCTCCAGACAGGACGAGATGGTGGTCCTGGCGGTCAATAAGCCCCGGGGCATCGTCTGCACGGAGGAGAAGCGGGAAAGGAACAGCATCGTCCGGTTCCTTGATTATCCCATCCGTGTCACTTATATCGGGCGGCTGGATAAAGATTCCAGAGGGCTGCTCCTGATGACGAATAACGGGGACATCATCAACCGGATGATGCGCGCGGCGAACCATCATGAGAAAGAGTACAAGGTCACGGTGGACCATGAGATCACCGGTGAATTTCTGGAAAAAATGGCCGGCGGGGTGGCCATCCTCGATACGGTCACCCGGCCGTGTACGGTAGAGAAGCTGGGGAAATATACATTTTCCATTATCCTGACCCAGGGGCTGAACCGGCAGATCCGGCGGATGTGCGAAGCACTCGGGTATGAGGTAAAGGACCTGGTCCGGGTGCGGGTGATGAATATCCGACTCGGGAGCCTCAGGGAAGGCGAGTACCGGGAAGTAACGGATGAGGAACTGGATGAACTGTACCGGCTCATCCAGGATACGCCCATGCGGTAATAACAAAGACAGGACGGTATAAATCATGGAAGAGAATAAAATGACGCGGATGCGCGAACTTGTGGATATCCTGAACCGGGCGCGACGGGCCTATGAGCAGGAAGATCAGGAGATCATGAGCAATTATGAATACGACCGGCTCTATGACGAACTGGAAAGACTGGAGAAAGAACTGGGCACCAGGCTGGCGTCAAGCCCGACGGTGAACGTGGGGTACGAGGTGCTCAGCGAACTGCCGAAAGAGAGGCATGAGCGTCCCATGCTTTCGCTGGATAAGACAAAAGACGTGGAGCGGCTGAAAGAATTCCTGGGGGATCAGAAGGCCATGATCTCCTGGAAGCTGGACGGGCTGACCATCGTCCTGACCTATCAGAACGGCGGGCTTGTGAAGGCTGTCACCAGGGGCAACGGCGAGGTCGGCGAGGTCGTCACCAACAATGCCCGGGTGTTTAAAAATGTCCCCCTCTCCATCCCTTATCAGGGCGAACTGGTCCTGCGGGGCGAGGCGGTCATTTCGTATAAGGATTTTGAGAAGATCAATGAGGAGATCGGGGATGCGGACGCAAAGTACAAGAATCCCCGCAACCTCTGCAGCGGCTCTGTGCGTCAGCTGAACAACGAGATCACGGCGAAGCGCAATGTCCGTTTCTATGCATTTACGCTGGTCCGCGCAGAGGGCGTGGATTTTCATAATTCCAGGATCTGCCAGATGGGTTGGCTGAAGAGCCAGGGGTTTGACGTGGTGGAGAACCATCCGGTGACCCGGGAGACCATCGAGGGCGAGGTGGCGTGGTTCGCAGAGCATATTTCGGAAAATGAAGTGCCGTCCGACGGGCTGGTGCTGGTCTACGACGATATTGCCTACGGGCAGTCGCTGGGGACGACGGCCAAATTCCCACGGGATTCATTTGCATTCAAATGGGCGGATGAAATCCGGGAGACAACGCTCCTGGAGATCGAGTGGAGCCCTTCCCGAACCGGACTTATCAATCCGGTGGCCATCTTCGAGCCGGTGGAGCTGGAAGGGACCACGGTGAGCCGGGCGAGCGTCCATAATATCAGCATCATGGAAGAACTGGAGCTGGGCGTGGGCGACCGGATCACGGTCTATAAGGCGAATATGATTATCCCGCAGATCGCGGAGAATCTGACGAGGAGCGGCGTGAAGGACATCCCGGCGGCCTGTCCGGTGTGCGGCGGCGCGACCAGGATCTCCATGGAAAATGAGACGAAGACACTGTACTGTACGAACCCGAAATGCCAGGCAAAGCATGTGAAATCCTTTACTCTGTTCGTGAGCCGGGACGCCATGAATATCGACGGGCTTTCGGAGGCTACCCTGGAGAAATTCATTATCAACGGATATATCAAAGATTTTACAGATCTTTTTCATCTTGACCGGTACGCGGATCAGATCAGGGCGATGGAGGGATTCGGGGAGAAATCCTACGAAAACCTGCAGAACAGCATCGCTGCGGCCCGGACAACGACGCTGCCCCGGCTGGTGTACAGCCTGGGGATCCCCAATATCGGGATCGCCAACGCGAAGATGATCTGCCGGGCGTTCGCAAATGACCCGGAGCGGATCCTGAACGCGACGGCGGAGGAACTAAGCGCCATCGACGGCGTCGGGGATGTGATCGCCGGGACATTTGTGGATTACTTCACGGATGCGGAACACCGGGAACTGTTTGAAAAACTCCTTGACGAAGTGGAGATCCCGCAGGAGGAAGTGACGGCGGATGCTGAGAAATTCGCGGGCATGAATTTCGTGATCACCGGAAGCGTGACCCATTTTGCCAACCGCTCGGAAGTAAAGGAAGAGATCGAGAAGCGGGGCGGCAAAGTGACGGGAAGCGTCACCTCGAAGACGAACTATCTCATCAACAATGATGTGAATTCCACATCCTCCAAGAACCGGAAGGCGAGGGAACTGGGGATCCCGATCATTTCCGAGGAGGAGTTCCTGGAGATGATGGGCGGTATTTAACTGTAAAGAAAGGCAGGTAATGAGTGAATTTAAGGAAAACAAAACTGAAAGAAAAGCTGCTTGAAAAACTGGAAGAGACCCTGAAGGCGGTGCTGCCGGTACTGGCTATCGTGCTCGTGCTCTGTTTTACGGTCGCGCCGGTCGAACCGGGGATCATGCTGGCGTTCCTTCTGGGCGCGGTGCTTTTGATCGTCGGAATGATGTTTTTTACTCTCGGGGCGGATATGGCCATGACCCCGATCGGTGAAAATGTGGGAACGGGGATGACGAAGACAAGAAAGCTGTGGCTGATGGTGGCGCTGACGTTTATCCTCGGCTTCATTGTCACGATGGCGGAACCGGACCTGCAGGTGCTGGCTGAGCAAGTCCCGTCCGTGCCGAATATCGTTCTTGTGCTGTCGGTGGCAGCCGGCGTGGGGATATTCCTGGTATCAGCACTGCTGCGTATGCTCTACCGCGTTTCGCTGTCGCATATGCTGATCGTACTTTACGCGGCCGTATTCCTGCTGGCGTATCTTGCGCCGGGGGATTACATTGCCGTGGCGTTCGATGCCGGCGGAGTGACAACCGGTCCGATGACGGTGCCGTTTATCATGGCGTTTGGCATCGGTATATCGGCAATACGAAGCGACGAAAGAGCAGAGGACGACAGCTTCGGACTTGTGGCGCTTTCTTCCGTGGGACCGATCCTGTCTGTCCTGGCGCTCAGTCTGATCTACAGACCCGAAAGTGCGGAATATGTGCCGGCCCGGATCCCGGATATCGGGGATTCTGTGGAGTTATGGAAGCTTTTTGCAGGGGAACTTCCGGAATATATGAAAGAGATGGCAATATCGCTGCTTCCGATCATTTTCTTTTTTTCGGTCTTTCAGTTTGTTTTCCGGCAGGTCCCGAAGAGGATGCTGATCCGTACTGGTGTCGGAATGATCTACACTTATGTCGGGCTGGTCCTTTTCCTGACTGGTGTGAATGTCGGATTTATGCCTGCGGGGAATTACATGGGCCAGGTGCTGGCCGGGCAGCCCTACAAATGGCTGATCGTGCCTGCCGGCATGCTGATCGGGTTTTTCATTGTACGCGCGGAACCGGCTGTGTTTGTCCTGACGCGTCAGGTTGAAGATATTACGTCCGGGGCAATCAGTGCAGGGGCGATGGGCCTGAGCCTGTCCATCGGCGTAGCGGTATCGCTGGGACTGGCAATGGTTCGCGTACTGACCGGAATCTCGGTTTTCTGGTTTGTGATACCAGGGTATGCGGCGGCGCTCCTTCTTTCATTTTTTGTGCCGAAGATATTTACGGCGATCGCATTTGATTCCGGAGGCGTGGCGTCCGGTCCGATGACAGCTACATTTCTTCTGCCCTTTGCGATCGGCGTATGTACGAATATTGGCGGAAATGTAGTTACAGATGCATTCGGGGTGGTAGCAATGGTTGCCATGACGCCGCTGATCACGATCCAGACGCTCGGACTGGTGTATGAACTGCGGTCCGGCTATCTGGAGAGGCGAGACGCGAAAAGAGCGGAAGCAGTCTTCGAACAGCTTCCGGATGATGAGATCATCGAACTTTGAAAGAGAGGAGTACTGCCATGAGCGGGATATATCTTTTGATGACAATTACAAAACGCTGCGTCGGACGCAGGCTTTTGTCCTGTTATGAAAAGACGGGGATTCCGGCTTCTTTCTGTATGCTTGCGCAGGGAACGGCGACAAGCGAGACGCTGGATTTCCTCGGACTGGAAGTGACTGAAAAACTGGTGACGCTGACCGTGGCGTCGTCAGATACATGGGTACAGGCAAAACGGGAAATGGAAGAAAATCTTCAGATTGATGTGCCTGGCACAGGGATCGCGTTTATCATGCCGATGTCCAGCGTGGGCGGAAAAAAGGTGCTGCAGTTTCTGACGGACGGGCAGCAGGTAGAGAAGATAGAGGAGAGCCATATGAAAGACACGAAGTACGAACTGATCGTTGTGATCGCAAATCACGGACATAGTGAGGAAGTGATGGATGCTGCCAGGAAAGAAGGCGCCGGCGGCGGTACGGTGATCCATGCAAAAGGAACCGGGCTTGAGCGTGCAGAGAAGTTTCTCGGGGTATCCATCGCAGATGAAAAAGAACTGATCCTTATCGTTGCGAAGACGGAAATGAAAAATGCGATCATGAAATCCGTCATGACCTATGCGGGACTTGAAAGCAGGGCAAGATCCGTTGTGTTTTCGATCCCTGTGACGGATACGGCGGGGCTGCGGCTTCAGGAAGTGCAGTAAAGATGACCTCTGCGGTTTAGAAAAAGTTCATTTGTATAAGGCGGACAGGTGTACTATAATAAAAAAGCCGGGATACCGGAGAAAGACTTGAATGACTACAGAAAGGGATTACTATGTCAGATAATGAGTTCATCATTGTGGATGAAGAAAATAAAGAAACGGACAGCGGACAGACGGGCGATGATGTGAAGCAGGAAGTCGTTTCCGCTGAAGAAGACAAAAAGGAAGATAAAGACGATGACGGCTATGAGAAGGTCTGCTTTATCTGCCACCGTCCGGAGAGTGTGACAGGAAAAATGATCGATCTGCCCAATAATATCACCGTATGTCCGGACTGCATGCAGAAAAGCTTCGATGCCATGACCAGCGGCTCGATCGACCTGAACCGGCTGATGAACATGCCGGGCGTCCAGTTTCTCAATATGTCAGATCTGGAGAATCTGCAGCCGAAGCCGCAGAAGATCAAAAAGAAAAAAGAAAAACCGAAGGAATTCCACCAGCTGGATATTAAAAATATCCCGGCGCCCCACAAGATCAAGGCAAGGCTTGACGAGTATGTGGTAGGCCAGGAGTATGCGAAGAAAGCCATGTCGGTGGCCGTGTACAATCACTATAAGCGGGTTGCCACGGACACGATGGATGATATCGAGATTGAAAAATCAAACATGCTTATGATCGGGCCGACGGGAAGCGGCAAGACTTATCTTGTCAAGACACTGGCGCGCCTGCTGGACGTGCCGCTGGCGATCACCGACGCCACATCCCTTACCGAGGCGGGATACATAGGCGACGATATTGAGAGCGTGGTGTCCAAGCTGCTTGCAGCGGCGGACAACGATGTGGAGCGTGCGGAGCAGGGGATCATCTTCATTGATGAGATCGACAAGATCGCCAAGAAGCACAACACGAACCAGCGGGATGTGAGCGGAGAGTCCGTTCAGCAGGGCATGCTCAAACTCCTGGAAGGAAGCGATGTGGAGGTGCCGGTGGGCGCCAACAGCAAAAACGCCATGGTGCCTCTGACTACGGTAAATACAAAGAATATCCTCTTCATCTGCGGCGGCGCGTTCCCGGATCTGGAAGAGATCATCAAAGAGCGCCTGCAGAAGAAGACGTCCATGGGATTCAATTCGGAGCTCAGAGACCAGTTTGACAATGATAAAGACCTGCTCTCCAAAGTAACCGTGGAAGATCTGAGAAGATTCGGCATGATCCCGGAGTTCCTCGGAAGGCTGCCGATCATTTTCACGTTGAAGCCGCTGGACAAGTCCATGATGGTGCAGATCCTCAAAGAGCCGAAGAACGCCATCCTGAAGCAGTACCAGAAGCTGCTGGCGCTTGACGAGGTAAGGCTTGATTTCGACGAGGGAGCGCTGGAGGCCATCGCGGAGAAGGCCATGGCAAAAGATACCGGCGCCCGCGCCCTGCGTGCCATCATTGAGGAATTCATGCTGGATATCATGTATGAGATTCCCAAGGATGACAGCATCGGCGAGGTGGAGATCACCCGGGCCTATATTGAGGGCACCGGCGGGCCGGTCATTCGCCTGAGAGGACAGGAAGTGCCGCGTCTGGAGGACAGGGCTTAAAGCCGGCGCATGGTTTCAAGTGTATTATAGAGATTCAGCTGTCCGTACCCCCACTCGCGGTTCGGATAGTCCATTGTACCCGGGCGTACGGCTCCCAGGATCAGAAGGCTTCTGATCTGGAAGGAGTCGATGCCCGGGACTTTTTCTGTATATATGAGCCATTCCAGCATGAGGGCCACGGCTCCGGCAGTGATGGCCGCCGCGGCGCAGGAGCCGGAGCGGGCGGAGAACCGGCCGTCAGGCAGCGCTCCGGTGATGTTCACGCCGGGGGCGGCAATGTCCGGCCGGCGCCGCCCGGTCCGGGTGTATCCCCGGCCGGATGTCTGGGATACTGCGCCGGCAGTCCCGTTATAGGCGGCAGCCACGACCGGGGTTTCCGCAGTGGCCGGGCAGGTCAGCGTACTGTATGGATCAGATTCGAGAAAGAAAACTTCGCCGTCCAGAAATTCGGTGAGAGGAAGCCATATGTGAAAACTGCCGTCGGCGATGAAAAGAGGTTCGACCCGGATCTTCCAGATGCCGGGGGCAGGCGCGTCAAAACGGAATGATACCAGTTCAGAACTGCTCTTCTCGACCAGAAGCCGGTAATCCACGGTGACTTTTGTCTGCTCAAAGAGAAAGTCTGCCTCTGTTCCGGAATCTGCCCGGAAGGGAATGCGGGATGTGTCTTCCCCGGAGGGTGAAATAATGGAGATGGACAGGACGTTTGGCACCTCGGTCCACAGTTCCATGGTAAAACCGGAGACGCCTTCGCCGACGCGCAGTTCTACGGTTTCCGTTCCGGTATCCTGTTCAATGGTACTGTAGAAGTGATGACGCTGATCTGCTTCGTTTCCGGTGCCGGTAACCGTGATGTGACTGGCTTTTGTGCTGTATCCGTCGATCAGAAACGGGAAAGGAAGCGTGCCGATGTGACCGCCCATACTGGTGCAGCATGTGATGCACACGACCAGCGGGAGTCCAAGTTTATCCGCCAGATCGTTCAGATAGCGAAGTCCAAGCATCAGGTCAGTCTCCTGATAGCAGGTGACATCTTCGGGAATGAAATAGTAGTCCCGGAGATATTTTTTTGCCTGCTTGAGCTTAACAACAGCGATGGATGCCTCAGGCGCAGCGCCGAGGAACTGCTGCTGTGCGTCTGCTCCTCCGGCAGCCAGGCTGACAGCGTAAGTGCCGTGACCGGTCTCATCAACAGATGGAACGAGGGAGAGCGGGTCTTCCAGCCGGAGCGCTTCGTCGATCATGTCCCGTGTATATTCACTGCCGTATGCGAAAGCCTCCGGCGGCGTGCCGCTCTGGATCGTCTGGTCCCAGATGGCTTCGATCCGGGTGGACCCGTCCAGGCGGCGGAACAGTCCGGACCGGTAATCAATCCCGCTGTCCATGAAGCCGATGAGCACGCCGTTTCCGTTCAGTTGCAGGGTGGGATAGTTCTGGACCGGGAGGATGCCGGCCTGATTGAGAGACGCAATGTCGGCGGGGGCATAGCATTTCGGGATCGAATCGTAGGAGTAGCGGGACAGGGTGACCGGATCCGCTGCATCAGCCGGAAGATAGTAGCAGGTATAGTCAAAGCCGGCGTCCTGCCGGCAGAGCGCCCGGCCGGCGATTTCGTTGAAAAAAGCGGTGCGCACATGATTCCCGATGAAGTCCCGCACCTCTTCGGACAGGATGGCATCGCGGCATGTTTCAACATCAAATGGCATAGGAATAGTTCCTTTCAGAGCATCTTGTTTTTATACCTTATGCAGGCGTCTGCCGGAACAGGTTAAAAAAGTATAAATTCAGTCCCGGTTTATTGAAGTTGGCAGATAATGCGGTATAATTAATGTAGTTCTATACGAAAGGAGAAAATCAGTATGAAAGATTTCTGGGAAGATCTTGGGAAACGGATCGGCGAGACAGCCGAAAATATGACAGCCATGGCGGGAGACGCGATCGAGATCCAGCGCCTGAAGAGCCAGGTCCGCAATCTGGCAAGAGGCAATGCGGTGGACCTTATGGAACTGGGCCGCACGATCTATGACCGCTATAAAGCGGGAGAAGAAGTGGATGAAAATGCGAAGGCGCTCTGCGAGGCGATCAGAGACAGGGAAGCATCCATGGGCGAATATGAGAAGAAGATCGCGCAGATCAAAGGCGCATCCGAATGTCCGAAGTGCGGGAAGATGGTGGCGAAGGATATGACCTACTGTCCGTACTGCGGCGAGAAGGTTGAAAAACCTGATAAGGAGACGGCTGATGCGGATGAATATACAGACGAAGCAGCCGGAGAAGCGGCAGAGGAGCCGGCGGCAGATACAGAGGAGAAAGCGGAATAATGAAGCGGAGATGGTATCTGCTCGGATCGGCCGGGCTGTGTGCAGGCGATCAGATCCTGAAATCCCTGACAGAGAAAAAGCAGGATGAAAAAGAAGAACGGAAACTGGCGGGGCCGGTCGTGCTGCGCCGGGTAAACAATAAGGGCATGTGCCTGGGGTTGCTCTCCGGGCAGCCGGAAACGGTGCGCATCCTGTCTCTTGCCGCTTCGGCGGCGGTGACCGTATCTGCCGGCGCAGCGCTGCTGTTCAGGAAAGGCTCCCTTAAGAAAGCCGGATCCTGCCTGGCGGCTGCAGGAGCGTGGAGCAATACGGCCGACCGCTTCGTACGCGGGCATGTGGTCGATTATATCGGCTTCCGCCTGAAGAATAAGAAACTGGCGGCGCTTACTTATAATCTGGCTGACTTTTATATCGCGGCGGGGGCGTTTTTTATGGTTCTGGATTCCATCCGATCGCAGTTTTTACCGTATCGAGATTCCCGTCAAAAATGATCCCGTCCATGCCGAGCGATCTGCCGGCCTCGATATTTTCCCGGAGGTCGTCGATGAAGAAGCATTCGGCGGGATCAAGAGAATATGTTTCAAAGAGATACCGGTACATGGAAGGATCCGGTTTTGCGGTTTTCAGCGGCGCAGAGAATACTACGCCGCTGAATTTTTTCAGTACGCCGTAATGTTCCAGCGCGTAGTCCGCGAAGAAAACGGACGCGTTGGAGAGAAGATAGACCGGTACATTCCGGCGGGTCAGCTCCCCTATAAAATCCACAGTCTCGTCGAGCAGTTCCACGTGGTCGGGCCAGGTCCGGAAGAAATTCCGGGCGGCGCCGGCCAGATAATCCGGCAGCAGACGGACCGATTCTTCAGCATATGCATCATAGTCAATGGTCCCTTCATCAAGTTCCTTCCATTTCCGGAAGATCACAGAGCCCAGGAGTTCACAGTCCGCCTCTGAACTGCAGAAACGGCTTAAAAGATAACGTCCGTCAAAGCGTCCGACTACATTTCCAAAATCAAAGATGATATTCTTATATTTCATGGTAAAATCCTCTTTTTCATCATATTTTGAAAGCTTTTTTCAGCTCCTGTTACATTGTATCATAAATCGTCGTCAAAGCGCTGAAAAATGTTGACAAGGGGGCATGCTTCCACTAAACTTATTAGCGTCAGTGTACAAGGGGACAATACGCCCTTGTACACTGACGCTATGATTGTACATTGGAAAAAACGCATGGTAAGGGGGCATTGCTGTGAGTGAGAATATTATTGAATTAAAGAATATTAAAAAGGTATTTGACGACACGGTTGTAGTGGAAGATTTCAACCTGACGGTGAAGAAAGGGGAGTTTGTCACGTTCCTCGGTCCGTCAGGATGCGGTAAGACGACCACGCTCCGCATGATCGCGGGCTTTGATCTTCCGACTGAGGGGCAGATTCTCTTAAACGGCGAGGATATCAGCCAGCTGCCGCCAAACAAAAGGCCGATCAATACGGTGTTTCAGCGGTATGCGCTGTTCCCGCACCTGAATGTTTATGATAATATCGCGTTCGGACTGAACCTGAAGCATCTGCCGGAGCATGAGATCCGGGAGAAAGTCCGCAGCGTCCTGGAAGTTGTGGACCTGGAAGGCTTTGAGGAGCGCCGGATCTCCACGTTGTCCGGCGGGCAGCAGCAGCGGATCGCCATCGCCAGGGCCATTGTCAACGAGCCGGATATCCTTCTCCTTGACGAGCCGCTCGGCGCGCTGGATCTGAAGATGCGCAAGGAAATGCAGCTGGAGCTGAAGTCTATGCATGACCAGCTGGGGATCACCTTTATCTATGTGACTCATGACCAGGAAGAGGCGCTGACCATGTCCGATAAAGTGGTAGTCATGTCTGACGGAATGATCCAGCAGACCGGTACGCCGGAGGAGATCTACAATGAGCCGAAGAATGCCTTTGTGGCCGACTTTATCGGGGAGAGTAATATTTTCGAAGGCCAGATGGCAGCATCCATGACCGTCCGGTTCCTGGGCTTCCCGTTCCCCTGTGTGGACAATGTGCCAAGGGACACCCGGGTGGATGTAGTGGTGCGTCCGGAGGATGTGCTGATCACGACGCCGGAGAAAGGGCAGATCACGGGCGTGGTGGATTCGTCCGTATTTAAAGGGATGTACTATGAGATCACGGCGCTCCTGGAAGGGGACAATGAGATCGTGATTCAGAGCACGCGGAGTGCCAGAGTGGGCGACCGCATCGGCATGTGCATCGAGCCGGACGGGATCCATGTCATGCCGGCGGGCGTGCTGGTCAATGTATTTGACGGTGAGATCACGAAAGACGGCCGCGTGGCATTTGCCGGTGGCAATTACGAGTGCGACCTTACACAGCTGTACGAGGGCTCAAGGGCGGGGGAAGACGCGTCCGTCATTACGCCGGAGGGCCGGGAGATCAGCCTGGCGGGCATGCCGGTGACCGTGGAGATTCCGGTCAGGGCTGTGTCCATGAGCGACGAAGAGCGGGAATACCGCGCGAGCGGAAATATCATCTCCTTTATCTATAAGGGAAATCATTACAACTATACGGTCCGCACGGCTTCAGAGGAAGACTTCGTGCTGGATGAAGATTACCTGTGGAATGAGGGCGACCATGTCAGCCTGATGATCCCCCCTGAGGAGATCGTCCTGAAGAGAAAGCAGGTGGAGCCATGAGAAATTTCCGGTTCAGCAGGAAGCAGCTGTGCATTCCCTATGCGCTGTTCCTGTTCTGTTTTGTGGTCCTGCCGCTGGCAGTGATCGTATATTATGCATTTACGGACGGCAGCGGGCAGTTTACTCTTGCCAACCTGATCAGTTTCTTTACAAACGGGAATACCATCGGAACGCTCTGCTACAGCATCGTGACGGCGGCGGCCGTGACGGCGGTCTGCCTTGTGATCGCCTATCCGACGGCCTATGTGCTGGCGAGAAGCGGGCTGAAGCGGGGGCCGGTCCTGCTGATGCTTTTTATCCTTCCGATGTGGATCAACTTTACCTTGAGGATCACGGCGCTCAAAGAGATCCTGACGGTGATCGAGGGCAACCTGTCCCTGCATCCGTTCCTGAATACGGTGATCGCCATGACCTATGATTTTCTGCCGTTTATGATCCTGCCGCTTTATACCACGCTGCTGGAGCTGGATGAGAGTCTGCTGGAGGCGGCCCGGGATCTCGGTGCAGGAGAGGCGGAAGTATTTCTGCGTGTGACGCTGCCTCTGTCCATGCCGGGCGTGGTGAGCGGCATTACGATGACATTCCTGCCGGCCATGACAAACTATGTTATCCTGGATATGATGTACAACAGTACTTATATTATGGGCTCGCTGATCGGCAGCTACTTTAATATCTATGACTGGAATAACGGTTCCATGATCTCGCTGATCCTGTTCGGCCTGATCTGTCTGGTATCCTGGGTGACCGGGCGCGGCGGAGCCAATGACGCGGAGAACAGGGGGGCGATATTATGATGAAGAAGATCCTTTCCCATACATGGCTTGTCCTTGTGGCGCTTTTTATGTACGTACCGGTGCTGATTCTTGCATTTTACAGTTTTACGGAGTCCACGGCCATCGGCGCGGTGCGGGGATTCTCCCTGCAGAATTATGTGACCCTTTTTACGATGGAAGAACTGCGGGACATGATCGTCGGCACGCTGGCGCTGGCGGTGGGCGCGGCGTTGATCGCTTCCGTGCTCGGAACGCTGGGCGCAGTGGGCGCATTTTACTCCAGACCGTCCACGCGGGCGGCTCTGGAGACGGCCAACCGGATTCCGGTGGTCAATGCTGATGTTGTGACTGCATTTTCCATCTGCATCATGCTGATCATCGTGTTCGGCATTAATAAGGATACATTTGTGCCGCTGGTGATCGGCCATTCCGTGCTGTGCACGCCATTCGTGTACCTGGCGGTAATGCCGAAACTGAAGCAGATGGACAACGGGCTCTATGAAGCGGCGCTGGACCTGGGGGCCACCCCCTTCCAGGCGCTCCGGAAAGTCGTGATCCCGCAGATCATCCCGGGGATCGTATCCGGGTTCATGCTGTCCATTACGCTGTCGCTGGACGACTACTTTATTTCAACATACACGAAGCCGGCTACATTTGACACGATCAGTACTTATGTGGTGAACGCCACAAGAGGGTCCCAGACGGAGATCAAGACGGCGCTGTGGGCGCTTTCCACCGTGATCTTCGTGATCGTGATCCTTGCGGTGGTGATCATGAACGCCGCATCCGCCGGCTCAGGGAAGAAACAGGAGGTGAGCGCCCATGGCGGCAGAAAATAGAAACCGAAAGAAACCATCCGTCCGCCTCTTCGCGTGCCTGTGCGGCGCGGCGCTCCTGACCGCGCTTGTGAATCCCGGCTCTGGCGGGGAGGCCCGGGCGGCTTCCGGCGGGGACGGGGCATCCGCCCCGGATGAAAAAGTGGTCCTCCGGATCGCAAACTGGGAAGAATATATCGATGAAGGCGGCTGGGATGAAGAGGAGATCATTGAACTCGATGACCGGGAGGGCACATCCATCCTCGGTGAGAATTCCATGGTCGAGGATTTTGAACAGTGGTATCTTGATACATACGGCGTGGAAGTGGAGGTCGAATATTCCACCTTCGGAACGAATGAAGATCTCTATAACCAGATGACCCTCGGGAATGAGTTCGATCTGGTCTGCCCGTCTGAATACATGTTTATGAAACTGATCGCCGAGGACCGGCTGCAGCCTCTGTCAGAGCAGTTTTACAATGAGGATATCGAGGAAAACTATTATGTCCGCGGCGTGTCGGATTATATCCGGAACATCTTTGACACCAATACGATAAACGGGCAGTCCTGGAGCACTTATGCCGCAGGCTATATGTGGGGGACCACCGGTATCGTCTACAACCCGGACGAGATCACAGAAGAGGAAGCGTCCCGCTGGGCGCTGCTGGCCGATCCGCAGTACCGGGGCCAGGTGACGATCAAGGACAATGTCCGTGACAGTTATTTTGCCGCGCTCGGGATTCTCTTTGAGGATGAACTGATGGATCCGGATTTTATCCGGTCAGAGGATCGTCTGGAGCGGATCGCGGAGCTGATGAACCGGACCGACGATGAGACCGTGGAAAAGGCGGAGGATATCCTGAAAGAGATGAAAGCCAATGCCTACTCCTTTGAGTCGGACAGCGGAAAGGCAGATATGGTGACCGGAAAAGTGCTGGCCAACTATCAGTGGTCGGGTGATGCGGTCTATACCCTCGACCAGGCGGAGATCGATGACTATTATCTGGCTTACGCCGTGCCGGAGGAGAGCACCAACGTCTGGTTCGACGGATGGGTCATGCTCAAAGACGGGATCGCGGGAAATGCCGCGAAGCAGCAGGCGGCCGAGGCGTTTATGAACTTTGTCTCAAGGCCGGACAATGTGGTGCGCAACATGTACTACATCGGCTACACGTCCGTGATCGCAGGCGGCGACAGCGACATCATCTTCGCCTATGCAGACTGGTGCTACGGGGCGGAGGATGATGCGGGAGAGACGATTGAGTATCCGACCGGCGCATTCTTCACCGGGGATGCGGCAGATCCCGACTATATCATAACGGCGGAAGCTGATCAGTCGGACCGGCAGCTCTACGCACAGTACCCGCCGCAGGAAGTGCTGGACCGGGCTGTGGTCATGCAGTATTTTGACCAGGAAAACAACCAGAAGATCAACCAGATGTGGGTCAATGTAAGATGCTTTGATCTGACGTCCCTCACAGCGTCTGACTGGGGGGTGATCCTTGCAGCCGCAGCAGTGATCCTGATCGCGGGGATCTGGTTCATGAGACGGTTCTGGCCGAGAAAGATGATCCGCAGAAAAGACCAGAGAAAGGAATATGAAAAAAATATCCGCGGCTGACCGCCGCGGATATAATGATCTGATATATCGGACCGTTCTTAGCATCAGTGTACAGGGGGGCAATTGCTCCCCTGTACACTGATGCTACGTGCAGTGCCGGAAGGAACGGTCTGTTATAATTCTGGCAAATATCAGGCCCAGGGGCAGCGCGATGATAATGAGCAGCGCGGATACCAGCCAGGGGGCTGAAAGTGTAAGTGACATTTCGCCGATATTGTAGACGGCCCGGTAGAGATAGAGGCCGGGCACCATGATGACGATGGACGGGACCGTGACGGAGATCCTGGGGTAGCCCAGCCGTTTCATCAGCAGGGAGGCCAGGAGCCCGGCAGTCAGTGCGCCGACAAAAGCGGCCGCCGCAGCCGGAAGACCGGTGAAATCCACCAGTTCCAGCCGCAGTGTGTTGGCGATGGAACCGATCACGGCCGCGGAGGCGGCCATCTTCACCGGGCTGTTGAACATGATCGAGAATCCGAACACGCCCACGAAGCTGGCGGCGAGGCGCAGCACAAGGAGCAGCGCCGGCGACAGGCCCAGTTCCGTGAAAGCGCCGGGCTTGATGTCAAGCGCCATGGACATGCCCCATGCGGTAATCGTGGCGATCATGACAATGATCACGGCATAGGCCAGACGTTCCAGACCGGAGCGCATGTCCTGCTTCGCCAGGTCAATCCCGCTTGTAATGAACGGGAAACCCGGGATGATAAACAGCATGGAGCAGACGTAACCGGCTTCATGTCCGCCCGAGATGGAGAATACATGCTCCAGCAGCCGGAGCGAACCGATATAGCACAGACAGGCAAGGGCCACGGAAGAGACGATGCACAGATACATGGTCAGATGCCGGCCGATCAGTCGGCTGCGCAGGAAGTTCCCGATGCCGGCGCCGATGAATGCGCAGAGCATCTCGACGGGGCCGCCGCCCAGGAGAAAGGTGAAAGCCGCGCAGGCAAAACCTGCCGCCAGCCCCAGCCTGGCGGGGGTGTAGCGGCCGCGGATCTTCTCGATCTCATCCAGTTCGGACTGGAGCTCTTCAGCGGTCTTATGCACGCCCTCATCCGGGAATTTTTTTACGAAACGCTCCAGACGATCCAGCTTGGACGTATTGACGCCTGTGCTGATCAGACACAGGGAGTTCGTGAATGTCTTCTGGCCGTCGAAACAGGTATAAACGATGGTCAGCAGCCCGATGTTGGCGATACAGGTGACGCCGAGCTGTTCGGCCAGCGCGTTCATGGAGTTGCGGACGCGCCATGCGCCGGTCCCGCAGGACAGGAGCATGAGCCCGACCCTTCCGATCAGGGCGGCCTTGACCGGGACGCTTGTCCCGGTGATGGGCCGGTCTTTTACATGTCCGGTGTAATCGTGCCAGTAGACGTCCATATGATTGGGAATAATACTGTCTTTTACCATAATATCTGCCTGCCTGATTCCTTTCCTGAAAATCTTTGTTTATATTGTTTTTGTTTTCCACCATTAGAGTATAGTGGGACGGACCGAAAAGTCAAGAAAAAAGTAATGAAACCGGAGGTTGCACATGCATACTGAACTGAAAACGATAAAAAAAGCATTTGCCGCCGCATTTCCCTATACGCTCCCGATCTTCGCGGGATTCTGGTTCCTGGGGATGACATACGGGATTTATATGAATGTCTCGGGATTCAGCTTCTGGTATCCCATGCTCATGAGTCTGACGATCTTCGCCGGCTCCATCGAGTTTGTGACCGTACATATGCTGCTTGGGGCGTTTAATCCGCTTCAGGCCTTCGCCATGACGCTGATGATCAATGCCCGCCACCTTTTCTACGGCATCTCCATGCTGGACCGCTTCAGAGGGCTGGGGTGGAAGAAGTTCTATCTCATCTTCGGGATGTGCGATGAAAGCTTTTCCATCAATTATACGGCGGACATTCCGGAAGATGTGGACCGGGGGTGGTTCATGTTCTCCGTTACGCTTCTGAACCATTTTTACTGGTTTTCCGGTGCGACGCTGGGCGGCATCTTCGGTTCGCTGATCCATTTCAATACAGAAGGGCTGGAGTTTGTGATGACGGCTATGTTCGTTGTCATTTTCCTGGAGCAGTGGCTCAAAGAAAAAGACCACCGGAGCGGGATCCTGGGGCTTATCCTGTCCGCGGTCTGCCTGGCCGCGTTCGGAGCGGACAACTTTATTATCCCGGCCATGCTGGCGATCCTGGCGGTGCTGACGGTGATGCGGCCGAAGATGGAGGAAGGAGGCGAAGTGGGATGACACTGACACAGCAGATCCTGACCATAGCGATGGTCGTCCTCGGGACGGCGGTCACGCGTTTCCTCCCCTTCCTCATTTTCCCGGCGGGGCGGCCCACGCCGGAATATATCCGGTATCTGGGAAGGGTGCTGCCCTGCGCCGTATTCGGCCTGCTGGTCGTATACAGCCTGAAAGACGTCAGCCTGATGACGGGAAGCCACGGCATCCCGGAACTGATCTCCATTCTCCTGGTCATTGCGCTGCACGTGTGGAAACGGCAGATGCTCCTGTCCATTGCCGGCGGGACCGTGTGCTATATGCTGCTCGTCCAGCTGGTATTCTGATGTGTTAAAATCATGTAATTCTTTGCATTTCTCTCTGGATATTGGCGGAGCAGTAATGTTATAATAAATACATTAATGGGGATAATCCCGCGGCTGCGCAGTTTTGCGGAGCGGATTTATCCGGAAAGGAAATGCAATGAGAAAAACAAAGATCATCTGTACGCTTGGACCTTCGACAGATAAAGAAGGAGTATTGGAAGCGCTCATCCGCGAAGGGATGGATGTGGCACGTTTTAACTTTTCACATGGGACCCATGAGGAACAAAAAGCACGTCTGGACCGTCTGAAGACGCTGCGCGAGCAGTTTGACCGTCCGATCGCGGCACTCCTTGACACCAAGGGACCGGAGATCCGCATCGGCTGCTTTAAGGACGGGAAGATCACCCTTGTGGAAGATCAGGAATTCACACTCAAAAATGACGAGGTGGAAGGGACCCAGGATTATGTAACGGTTACCTACAAGGATCTGTACCGGGATGTGAAGATCGGGGATTCGATCCTGATCGATGACGGTCTGGTGGGCATGATCGTGGAGAAGATCGAAGGGAAAGACATCGTCTGCCGGGTCAACAACGGCGGAGATATCTCCAACCGGAAAGGCGTGAATGTGCCCGGCGTAGAGCTGAAGATGCCGTTTATCAGCGCCAAGGACCGGGATGACCTTCTGTTCGGGATCGAACAGGATTTTGACTTTGTGGCGGCTTCCTTTACAAGAACGGCGGATGATGTGCGGGAGATGAGAAAGCTGCTCGACGATAACGGCGGGAAGCTGATCAATATCATTGCAAAGATCGAGAACCAGCAGGGCGTGGACAATATCGACGAGATCATCGAGGAAGCGGACGGCATCATGGTTGCCAGAGGCGACATGGGCGTGGAGATCCCGCTGGAGCAGGTTCCGATCATCCAGCAGCGGATCATCCAGAAGGTTTACCAGGCGGGCAAGGTCGTGATCACGGCCACCCAGATGCTGGATTCCATGATGGTGCATCCGAGGCCGACCCGTGCGGAGGCGACCGACGTTGCAAATGCCATCCATCAGGGGACGAGTGCGATCATGCTCTCCGGCGAGACGGCTGCCGGCAAATATCCGGTGGAAGCGCTGAAGATGATGGTGAAGATCGCGGTCAGCATGGAACATGATATCGACTATAATGCAATATTCCGGAAATCGGAGCGCGCGGAAGATCCGGATGTGACCAACGCCATTTCTCACGCCACCTGTATGACGGCCATTGATCTGAAGGCGAGGGCAATCCTGGCGGCCAGCAAGACCGGCTGTACGGCAAGGATGATCTCCAAGTACCGCCCGGGCTGTATGATCGGCGGCTGCTCCAGTTCCAAGAAGGTGTGCAGACAGCTCAACATGTCATGGGGCATCTACCCCCTGTCTGTCAAGGAAGAGTACAGTTCCGAGATCCTCTGCCTGCGCGCCATCGAGGCGGCGAAAAGTCACGGACTGGTAGACGACGGGGACGAGATCGTATTCGCCGGCGGCATCCCGCTTGGCATCCCCGGACGGACCAACCTGATCCGCGTATGTATTGTGGGAGAATAACGGAAAATGGAAAATCTGATCTTCAGCCTGAATGCAACTGTGCCGATCTTCTTACTTATGGTGCTGGGGTTCATACTTAAGAAACTGGGACTGATCGACGACGTATTTGCGTCGAAAATGAATAAATTCGTATTCCTCGTGCCTCTGCCGGTCCTCCTCTTCGAGGATCTCTCGACGGTTAATTTCGCAGAGGTCTGGAATCTGAAGTTTGTACTGTTCTGCTTCGCGGCGACGCTCATCTGTATCGCGCTCGCCGCGGCAGTTTCTTTTTTGTGGAAAGATAAGAGCATCCGGGGCGAATTCATCCAGGCGTCCTACCGGAGCAGCGCGGCGCTCCTCGGAATCGCCTTCATTCAGAATATATACGGAGATGCGGGCATGGCGCCGCTCATGATCATCGGCAGCGTGCCGCTTTACAACATCATGGCGGTGGTCGTGCTCTCCTTTTTCCAGCTGGAGCGGAAGAAGCTGGATAAAGAAGTCTGGGCGAAGACGCTGAAAGGCATCGTCACCAACCCGATCATCATCGGCATCGTCGTCGGCCTTCTCTGGTCGGCGCTTCGGATCCCACTGCCCGGCATCCTGGAGAAAACCGTCTCCGATGTGGGCGCCACGGCAACGCCTCTTGGCCTGATGGCCATGGGCGCAAGCTTTGACCTTAAGAAAGCATTCGGAAAGGCAAAGCCGGCTGTGACGGCTTCGGCTATGAAGCTGCTGCTCTTTGCCGCCCTGTTCCTGCCCCTGGCCGTGGGTCTCGGCTTCCGTAGGGAAGAACTTGTGGCGATCCTCGTCATGTTAAGCTCCGCCACCACCGTGAGCTGCTATGTCATGGCCCGGAACATGGGGCATGAGGGCGTGCTCACATCCAGCGTGGTCATGCTGACGACACTGTTCAGCGCGTTTACCATGACCGGGTGGCTGTATATATTGAAATGTATGGGAATGGTTTAAACATTTTTTAACCGTTTATTATGGCATTCCATGCCTCGTCATCGAATTCCCGGTCTTTGTAATAGTATTTTTTATCATCTTCCGTGATCTTTTTGATCACTCTGCACGGGTTGCCGGCTGCAACCACCCAGTCGGGGATGTCTTTCGTCACCACGCTGCCGGCGCCGATGACAGTGTTGCTGCCGATGTGCACCCCGGGCAGGATGACCGTGTTGCCGCCGATCCAGACATTATCGCCGATGGTCACACTGATCCCGTACTCGTACAGGGAGTTTCTGGATACGGGATGGAGCGGATGACCGGCCGTGTAGATGGCCACATTGGGGGCCATCTGGCAGTTGTCTCCGATCGTCACTTTCGCCACGTCTATGATGGTGCAGTTGTAATTGGCGAAGAAGTTCTTTCCCACCTCGATGTGGGAGCCGTAATCGCAGTAGAAGGGCGGATTGATGAACGCGTTCTCGGATTTCCCGAGCAGTTTCTTTACGATCCGGCTGATTTTCTCAAAGTCCGAGCGGTCTGAAAAATTCAGTTCCTGCAGGATCCGGCGGCATGCTTTCTGTTCTTCCATTACGGAGGCGTCGGAGATGTAGGGCATCTCCAGGTCTCTTCTTTTGATGTTATCCATGTAAGCACCTCTCTTCATGCGGGCTGAAGAGCCGGCTTTTGCCGGCTACATCTTCAGCGTTGTGTAATTTGCCTTGTTATCATAATCCCTGTGGACTCCGTCATCGTCATAGAGCACATATTCAGAGCCTTCATATCCGATCATGCGGATGCTGTCCATGTCGATTCCGTCCGCGTATTCTGCGGCATCCGCTACCGGGATGCACTTTCCGCTGCGGATGAAGAGGGCGGCCTCATTGAGCGCGATCTCCACATAATGAATCCCTTTGCCCAGGATCTCTTCGGAAATGGAGCCGTCCGGCAGGAATTTAACAAACTTCATTTCTTCCGGCAGGTATACATATCTTCCGCGTGCGTTCTGTTCATAAACCGGTGCGATCATGATCTCATTGCCGAGCATGAGCTGATCCTCCACGCGTACGGCCATGGCGTTCTCCGGATAAACGAAGCCCAGCGGTTTGAAGTACAGGTCGTCGTTCAGCGCAGCCTTCATGTATTCGCTGTACAGGTAGGGCAGCAGGCGGTAGCGCACGCCCAGCATGTGCCGGAAATCTTCCGTATCTTCGAACTGATAGCACTCCTGTTCGCGGGTGCCGAGGGCCGCATGGTTGCGCATGAGCGGTGTGAAGATGCCAAGTCCGAGGAAGCGCAGCAGCAGGTCGCGGGTCGTATCCGCCCCGAAGCCGCCCAGGTCGCAGCCGGTGTACAGGAAGCCGCACATATTGAGGGAGGGCATCATCTTCAGGCAGAGCAGGATGTGGGACCACCAGGCCATGTTGTCGCCGGTCCAGATGCCGCCGTAGCGGTGCATGCCGATATAGGACGACCGGGAGAACATGAGGAACCGCTTATCCGGGTCGATCCGGTCAAAGGCCTCGCCCGCCGCCCGGGTCATATTGAATCCGAACAGGTTGTGGACTTTGTCGTGGCGGATCCGTTTCCCGTTTACATTGTGATAGAACCGGGCGTAATCCTCCGGGCTGTTAGCGAGAGAACGGAGTTTGTCGCCAAGCTGGTCGACACTGACAGCGCCGTCTTCGCTTTTCAGACTTCCGTCCCAGTTTGCTGTTCCGGATCCGGCGAATTCAGCCGCCAGTTTTTTTGCCTCGGCCAGTCCTTCGGCGGAATGGAAGATGGCGGGCTCGTTCATATCGTTCCAGAATCCTTCAATGCCCTGGTCGGTAAGGAAACGGTATTTGTCGCCGAACCATCTGCGGGCCTCCGGGTTGAGCACATCCGGGAAATGGGTGTCGCCCGGCCATACAGCCGCCACGAAGTCGGAGCCGTCTTCCCGCTGACAGAAGTAGCGGTTCTTCACGCCCTCCTCGTACACGTCATATCCCTCCTCTACTTTTACGCCGGCGTCGATGATGGGGATGAGGCGGACGTGCCGGTCCTTCAGCTCCCTGACAAAATCGGCGAAGTCATCAAAGTCTTTGTTGAGGGTGAAGTCCTTGTAGGCCTCCATGTAGTCGATGTCCATATAGATCATATCAAGCGGAAGGTGATTCTTCCGGTACGTTTCAGCCACGGCCCGGAAATCTTCCTTCGTCTTGTATCCCCAGCGGCTCTGCCCGAAACCGAACGCGAATTTCGGCGGGATGTAGCTGCGGCCGATGATCTTCCGGAACTGCTTCACAATGTCGCAGGCGGAATCTCCTTCGATGACATACAGGGCCAGATCTGCATTTTCACAGAAGACGCGCATCGTATCCTGGCGGGTATAGCCGATGTCAAAGGTCAGTTTTCCCGGATAGTCGAAGAAGAGGCCGAAGGTCTCTTTCCCGGAAATGATCACGAAATTGTGGGCTCCGTAGAGGGAATGCTTGTCTTCCGTATGGTTCGGATCATCGGTACAGTTGCTTGTATAGCACCAGCCCCGCTTATTGATCCCGCGGCTTGCTTCGCCCAGGCCGTAGACGATGTCATCTTTATCCATAGTATACGTAAACGTAAATCCGTCTCCGGCGTCGGGGGAGCCGGATGTGCAGACCGTTCCGTATGCGGGCGTTCCGTCAGAGCAGGGGATTTCTGTTGTGACTGCTTCAGTGTCAAATGGGGTTCCGTAAATGAATTTGCGGATCATAATGATTTCTCCTTTCGCGGTATAAAATGAATTCGTACAGTCTGTGTCAGAACTGCTTCCTTTTAATTGCATTATAGTGCTTCGCAAAAGAAAAAACTTGCAGTATTCTGCAAAATAATAACAGAATACTGCTATATAATCTAAGCGCTTTTCAAAAAGCATGGAGTTTGTTATCCTTGTAAATAAGAAAGAAACAGCTGAAAAACAGGAGGCGTTTATATATGGAACGATGGTTCATCACGATGAAGAAAGCGGATTTCAATGCGATTGCGGAGAAGTATCACATTTCCCCGATCCTTGCCCGGCTCATCCGCAACCGGGACGTCACGGGAGATGAGGCGATTGATCTCTACCTGAACGGCACGATCGCCGATCTTCATGACGGGATGCTGATGAAGGACATGGACCGGGCGGTGGAGATCCTCTCAGAGAAGATCCGTGAGAAAAAAGCCATCCGGGTGATCGGCGATTATGATATTGACGGGGTGAACGCCACCTACATTCTGCAGCAGGGGCTGTCCGGGCTGGGGGCGGACGTGGATACGGACATTCCGGACCGGATCAAAGACGGATACGGGCTGAATATTGATCTCATCGACCGTGCGATCGATGACGGGATCGATACGATCATTACCTGTGATAACGGGATCGCCGCATCGGAGGAGATTGACTACGGGAAGAAAAACGGCCTGACAGTCATTGTGACGGACCATCATGAAGTGCCTTATGTGGAAATGAACGGGGAGAAGGAATATATCCTGCCCCGGGCGGATGCAGTGGTCGATCCCCATCAGCCGGACTGCGCCTACCCTTTCAAGGGGCTGTGCGGCGCGGCGGTTGCGTATAAGCTTATTGAGGCGCTCTACAATGTGATGCAGCGGGACCCGGAGGATGTGGATTATCTGATGGAAAATGTGGCCATCGCGACCGTGGGCGACGTGATGGATCTCGCCGGTGAAAACCGGATCTTTGTAAAGCAGGGACTGGAGATGCTCAAACGCACCCGTAATCAGGGGCTGAAGGCGCTGATCGAGTGCACGGGCGTTGACGCGGAACGGCTGAACGCCTATCACATCGGATTCGTCCTGGGGCCCTGCATCAATGCCAGCGGACGTCTTGACACGGCCAAACGGGCGCTGGAACTTCTGAATGCCCGCACAAGACGGGACGCGGTCATGCTGGCGGAGGATTTAAAAGCATTGAACGACAGCCGGAAAGAGATGACGGAGCGGGGGGTGGAGGAAGCGGTGCAGATGATCGAGAGCACCTCCCTGAAAGAAGATAAAGTGCTGGTCATCTATCTGCCGGACTGCCACGAAAGCATCGCCGGGATCATCGCCGGGCGCATCCGGGAGCGGTATTACCGGCCGACTTTCGTGCTCACGCGGGCGGAGGACGGCGTTAAAGGTTCCGGCCGTTCCATCGAGACTTACGATATGTTCGCCCAGATGTGCAGATGCCGGGCGCTCTTTACAAAATTCGGCGGACATAAACTGGCGGCGGGACTGTCCCTTGATGAGCGGAATGTGGAACGGTTCCGGGAGACGATCAACAGCCTGTGCGATCTGAGCGAAGAAGATCTGCAGGAGAAAGTTTCCATTGATATGCGGCTGCCGTTCCCGTACATCACAGAAGAACTGATCACAGAGCTGGAACTTCTGGAACCCTTCGGCAAGGGGAATCCGAAGCCTCTCTTTGCCGAGCGGAACCTGCGGGTGATCAGCCCCCGAATCTTCGGGAAGAACCGAAACGTGCTTAAATGCCGGCTGCAGGATGAGCAGGGAAATCAGATGGAAGCGGTGTACTTCGGGGATGTGGAAGACTGCCTGAGAGAGATGGAGCGAAAGCAGGTCATGTCATTTACATATTATCCGTCTGTCAATGAATATATGGGGAGAAGGACCGTGCAGGTCACGATCGTGAATTATCAGTAAGGATACTACAGAAAATATTTGAAATTCGACAAATAAGTGATATACTATGAATATTATAGAGATATCACATAATCGTCGGGGATGCCCCACATTGAAAAGAGGCATCCTTTTTTCTTTAGACATTTTACGGGAAATACTTTGAAGGGGGAGCGGTTATGGCAGCAACACTTGAGTATGAACAGCTGAATAAGAATCTTGAGATCGTGGACGGCCATGCCGTTAAAGCGCCCGAGGATTATCAGGATCCGGAACAGCTCTATCAGGCGCTGGTCGCAAGGATCCGGAAATACCATCCGTCTGCGGACATCTCCATGGTGGAGAAGGCGTACCGCATTGCGAAAGACGCGCATAAAGATCAGGTAAGGAAATCCGGGGAGCCGTACATCATCCATCCTCTGTGGGTGGGGATCATCCTGGCGGATCTGGAGATGGATAAAGAGACTATTGTCGCCGGCATGCTCCACGATGCGGTGGAAGATACGGCTATGACGCTGGACGACATTACCCGGGAGTTCGGGGAAGAGGTAGCTCTTCTCGTAGACGGCGTAACCAAGCTGGGACAGCTGAACTACTCCCAGGATAAGCTGGAAGTCCAGGCGGAGAATTTAAGAAAAATGTTCCTGGCCATGGCCAAGGATATCCGCGTCATTATCATCAAGCTTGCGGACCGGCTCCACAATATGCGCACGCTGGAGTTTATGACGCCGGCCAAGCAGCAGGAGAAGGCAAGGGAGACGATGGACATCTATGCGCCCATCGCCCGGCGGCTCGGTATATCGAAGATCAAGACGGAGCTCGACGACCTCTCTCTTAAGTACTGGAAGCCGGATGTCTACAATCAGCTGGTGAAGGACCTGAACGAGCGGAAGACCGAGCGCGAGGAGTTCGTCCAGCAGATCGTGGCGGAAGTTACAAAGCATATGGAGAATGCACACATCAGGGCAAAGGTCTATGGCCGGGTGAAACATTTCTTCAGTATATATAAGAAGATGGTGAACCAGAACAAGACGCTGGACCAGGTGTACGATCTGTTCGCCGTGCGGATCATCGTGGATACGGTAAAGGACTGCTACGCGGCGCTGGGTGTGATCCATGAGATGTACACCCCGATCCCGGGGCGTTTTAAGGATTACATCGCCATGCCGAAGCCGAACATGTACCAGTCGCTCCACACGACGCTGATGGGGCCTTC
Source organism: Candidatus Mediterraneibacter quadrami (assembly GCA_019120575.1). Lineage (GTDB taxonomy): Bacteria > Bacillota > Clostridia > Lachnospirales > Lachnospiraceae > Mediterraneibacter > Mediterraneibacter quadrami. The sequence goes on along the minus strand of DWUU01000025.1, from coordinate 24,650 downwards.
GGGACAGCCCTTTGAGATCCAGATCCGTACTGAGGAGATGCACAAGACGGCGGAATACGGTATCGCAGCCCACTGGAAATATAAAGAGGGCGCGGATGCGGCGAAGAGTATGGCCTCCCAGGAGGAGAAGCTGAACTGGCTGCGCCAGATTCTGGAGTGGCAGCGTGACATGTCGGACAACCGGGAGTTTTTGAGCCTGCTCAAAGGCGACCTGGACCTGTTCGCGGACGATGTGTACTGTTTCACGCCGAACGGCGATGTGAAGAATCTGCCGAACGGTTCCACGCCGGTGGATTTTGCCTACGCAATCCACAGCGCGGTGGGCAATAAGATGGTCGGCGCCCGGGTAAACGGGAAGCTTGTCAACATCGATTACAAGATCCAGAACGGCGACAGGATTGAGATCCTGACCTCCCAGAACTCCAGGGGACCGAGCCGGGACTGGCTGAATATCGTCAAGAGCACGCAGGCCAAGAACAAGATCAATCAGTGGTTTAAGAAAGAGTTTAAAGAAGATAATATCATCCGCGGCAAGGAGCTGATCGCATCCTACTGCCGCAGTAAAAATATCGAACTGCTCAATATCCTGAAGCCGAAGTACCAGCAGATCGTGCAGAAGAAATACGGGTTCCGCGACTGGGACGCCGTGCTGGCGGCAATCGGGCACGGCGGCCTGAAGGAAGGCCAGGTGGTCAACCGGCTGCAGGAGGAGTACGAGAAAGAACACAAAAAAGAGATCACCGACGAGACGATCCTGGAGAAGATCTCAGAGGCGAACCAGCAGAAGGTGCACATCGCCAAGTCCAAGAGCGGCATCGTTGTCAAGGGCATCAACGATATGGCCGTCCGGTTCTCCAAATGCTGCAATCCGGTTCCCGGAGATGAGATCGTCGGGTTCGTCACCCGGGGGCGCGGTATGTCCATCCACCGGACGGACTGCGTGAACATGCTCCATCTCTCGGCGGCGGAGCGGGAGCGCCTGATCGACGCCGAGTGGGAAGATCCGGAAGAGACCGAGGGCGGCGGACAGTATCTTGCAGAGCTCAAGATGTATGCGGCGGACCGCCAGGGGCTTCTCATGGACGTGACCAAAGTATTTACAGAGGAGAAGATCGATGTGAAGTCGGTCAATATCCGCACCAGCAAGAAAGGTACGGCGACGCTGGATATGGGATTCATCGTCCAGGGACGCGAACAGCTTGAGGGCGTGATCAAGAAGCTCCGGCAGATCGAGAGCGTGATCGATATCGAGCGTACGACCGGCTGATACGGCAGGAGAATAAAAGATGAAGATTGAAAATTTTGTACTGGGTCCGGTTGGGACGAACTGCTATATCGTGAGCAATGAGGAGACAAAAGAATGTTTCCTTGTGGACATGGCGGCCTGCCCGCCGGAACTTGTGAGCCATATTAAAAATTCGGGACTTATGGTGAAGGCGGTGCTCCTGACCCACGGACATTTTGACCATATCATGGGTCTGGATCGCTTTCTGGAAGAATTTCCGGCGCCGGTCTATGCCTGCGCGGCCGAGAAGGAGCTGCTGGAGAGCGCGCAGCTTAATTCTTCTTCGGGAATGCTGGGGCAGCCTTATACATTTCACGGCGCGCAGTATGTGAAGGACGGTGACCTTCTGGAGATCGCGGGAATGAAGATTCAGGTGATCCAGACGCCGGGGCACACCATCGGCGGATGCTGTTATTACATTGCGGATGAGCAGACGCTGTTCAGCGGCGACACCCTGTTCCGAGCGTCCATCGGACGCACCGATCTGCCCACAGGAAGCATGAGCGCGCTTGTCCGTTCGGTGACGGAGAAGATCCTGGTCCTGCCGGATGAGACACGGGTATATCCGGGGCATATGGAAGAGACGACCGTCGGATACGAGAAGAAATATAATCCGTTCCTGTAAAGGGGCGCCGGATATCCGGAAAGCAGAAAACGGAAAGAAGCAGGAATGAGAGACAATGATCGAAATTGGAAGCAGGAAGAATAAATATACTTACAATGCATACCACATTGTTAAATCGTTTTTTCCGGGCGAAGAGATCATACAGAAAGTAGATGAGAAGCAGGAACCTCTCGTGGCAGTACGACTGCCGGGAGGGTCTTGCTTTTCCCTTGCACCGGAAGAAATCCATATTGATGCGGCGGGATTCGGGACGGAGGAAGCGTACGAGCAGGCGGTTAAGCGGGAAGTGACCCGGCGGCTGTACCGGCATCTGTCAGAAGAGACGGGCCGGGAACTTGCCTGGGGGACGCTGACCGGCGTGCGGCCGACGAAGATCCCCATGGAACAGCTGGAGCAGGGTGCTTCAGAGGAAGCGGCGGCGTCTTTCATGATGGAGAATTATTATGTGAGTCCGGAGAAAGCGCGTCTGGCGGCGGAAGTGGCGGCCCGGGAGAATGCGCTGCTCTCCCGTCTGGACTGTGAGAAGGGATTCAGTCTGTATGCGGGGATCCCCTTCTGTCCCAGTGTGTGTTCCTACTGTTCGTTCAGTTCCTCGCCCATCGGGGAGTGGAAAGACCGGGTGGACGCCTATCTGGATGCGCTGATTAAAGAACTTCGCTGGATCGGCGCTCACACAGAAGGCCGAAGGCCCAACACGGTCTACATCGGCGGAGGGACGCCGACGACGCTGGGGCCGGCGCAGCTTGAGCGGCTGCTGAGGGCCATATCGGAATCCTTCGACCTGTCAGGCCTTCTGGAATTTACCGTGGAGGCGGGGCGGCCGGACAGCATTACGGAAGAGAAGCTGAAAGTGCTGAAGGAATTTCCGGTGAGCCGCATTTCCGTAAATCCACAGACCATGCAGCAAAAGACGCTGGACCTGGTGGGACGGCGGCATACGGTGGAGCAGACTGTGGCGGCGTTTGAACTGGCCCGGAAGCTGGGGTTTGACAATATTAATATGGACCTGATCGCCGGACTGCCCGGGGAGACGATCTGCGATATGGAGGATACGCTCCGGCAGATCGAGGCCCTTGCGCCCGACAGCCTGACGGTCCACGCCCTTGCCATCAAGCGGGCGGCCCGTTACGGGCAGGAAGGGCGTACGGCGGATCTTCACGCGGAGATCACCGGCATGGTGGAAGCGGCCTATGCGTCCGCGCGGCGGATGGGGCTTGCGCCGTACTATCTCTACCGGCAGAAGAATATCGCCGGGAATTTTGAGAATACGGGCTATGCGGAACTTGACAAAGCCGGAATATACAATATACTGATTATGGAAGAAAAACAGACCATCCTTGCGGCGGGTGCGGGGGCTTCCACGAAGATCCTGCTGAGAGACCCGATCCGGAAGGAAGGCGGCAAAGAAGCGAATCTGGTGCGGGCGGAGAATGTAAAGAATATCAACGACTATATCGCCCGGATCGATGAAATGATAGAACGAAAGGAAAAGTGGTTATGGCGCTGAAAAAGAAACCGGTTACCGGCATGAGGGATATCATGCCCGCGGAAATGGAGATCAGGGATTACGTGATCGGCCTGATCAAAGACACCTACAGGACGTTCGGCTTCTCGTCCATCGAGACGCCCTGCGTGGAGCATATCGAGAACCTGTGCAGCAAGCAGGGGGGAGACAACGAGAAGCTGATCTTCAAGATCCTGAAAAGAGGGGAGAAGCTGAAGATCGATGAGGCGAAGGAGGAAGCGGACCTGGTGGACGGCGGTCTGCGCTACGATCTGACTGTTCCCCTTTCCCGGTATTATGCGAACCATGCAAACGAGCTGCCGTCGCCTTTCAAGGCGCTGCAGATGGGCAATGTGTGGAGAGCAGACCGGCCCCAGAGAGGGCGCTTCCGCCAGTTCATGCAGTGTGACATCGATATCCTCGGCGAGCCGTCCAACCTGGCGGAGATCGAGCTCATCCTTGCGACAACATCGGTGCTTGGCAAGCTGGATTTCCATAACTTCACCATCCGCATCAACGACCGCAGGTTCTTAAAGGCTATGGCGGCGTACAGCGGATTTGAGGAGAAAGATTACGACAGTGTATTCATCACCCTGGACAAGATGGACAAGATCGGTCTGGAAGGCGTGGCGGCAGAGCTGAAGGAGAATGGCTATGCGGAAGAATCGGTGGAGAAGTATCTTAAGCTTTTCGAAGAGATTACGGGCGATGTGGAAGGCGTCCGCATGTGTAAAGAAAAATTACAGGGCTTTCTGCCGGCTGAGGCGGCGGATGGGCTGGAAATGATCATCCGGTGCGTGGAGCAGGAGAAAGAGGCTGATTTCCGCATGAAATTCGATCCCACGCTGGTGCGCGGCATGTCCTACTATACCGGCACGATCTTTGAGATCTCCATGGATGAGTTCGGCGGCTCCGTGGGCGGCGGCGGGCGCTACGATGAGATGATCGGCAAGTTCACCGGACAGGATACGCCGGCGGTGGGATTCTCCATCGGATTTGAGCGCATCGTCATGCTGCTTCTGGAGCGCGGTTATCAGGTGCCGGGCGGCCGGGAGAAGGAGGCATATCTCCTGGAAAAGAAGATCTCTCAGGAGAAGCTGCTGGAAGTGCTTGCTCAGGCGAGAGCCGAACGTGCGGCAGGCAGACAGGTGATGATCATGAATATGAAGAAGAACAAGAAGTTCCAGAAGGAACAGCTCACAGAACAGGGATATACAGAGATTACGGAGGTGTACAATGGCTGAATCAATGCAGGGATTAAAGAGGACCCACCGCTGCGGCGAACTGTCCGCGGCAAATGTGGGCGAGACTGTAACCGTCATGGGATGGGTGCAGAAGAACAGAAATAAAGGCGGACTGGTCTTCGTGGATGTGCGCGACCGCTCCGGCATCATCCAGGTGGTGTGCGAGGAAGGGAAGACCGACCCGGCGATCCTTGAGAAAGCCGCGTCTCTCCGCTCTGAATATGTGGTTGCCATCGTCGGCGAAGTGGCGAGACGTTCCGGCGCGGTCAATGACAAGATTGCGACCGGTGAGATCGAGGTGTTGCCAAAAGAAATGCGCATCCTCTCCGAGTCTCTGACACCGCCGTTCCAGGTGGAAGAGGACAGCAAGACAAGAGAAGAAGTGCGCCTGAAATACCGTTACCTTGACCTGAGAAGGCCGGATATCCAGAGAAATCTCATGATGAAGAGCCAGGTCATGACGCTGACCCGCCAGTTCTTCGCGGAAGAGGGCTTTCTGGAGATCGAGACGCCGATGCTGGGTAAGACGACGCCGGAGGGGGCGAGGGACTATCTGGTGCCCAGCCGCATCCATCCGGGATGCTTCTACGGACTGCCCCAGTCACCCCAGCTCTATAAGCAACTGCTGATGTGTTCCGGATTCGACCGCTACATCCAGATCGCGAGATGCTTCCGCGACGAGGACCTGCGCGCGGACCGTCAGCCCGAGTTCACCCAGATCGATATGGAGCTTTCATTTGTTGATGTAGATGATGTCATCGATGTGAATGAGCGCTATCTTGCAAAACTGTTCAAAGAGGTCCTGGACGTGGATGTACAGCTTCCGATCCAACGGATGACCTGGCAGGAGGCCATGGACCGCTTCGGTTCCGACAAGCCGGACCTTCGTTTCGACATGGAACTCACAGATGTGACGGACGTTGTGAAAGGCTGCGGCTTCGGCGTATTTACCGGCGCCATTGAGAATGGCGGCAGCGTGCGCGGCATTAACGTCAAAGGGCAGGGAAGCATGCCGAGAAAGAAGATCGACAAGCTGACCGCATTTGTAAAAGATTACGGCGCAAAGGGCCTTGCATACATTGCCCTCCAGGAGGACGGCACGGTGAAGTCTTCCTTTGTAAAATTCATGAGTGAAGAAGAGATGGACGCGCTGGTGAAAGCCATGGACGGACAGCCGGGCGACCTGCTCCTCTTTGCGGCGGATAAGAATAAAGTAGTCTGGGATTCCCTGGGCGCTCTCCGTGTGGAGCTGGCAAAACAGCTGGAGCTTCTGGACAAGAACGAGTACCGTTTCGTATGGATCACCGAGTTCCCGCAGTTTGAGTGGAGCGATGAGCAGGGCCGATACCTGGCTATGCACCATCCGTTCACCATGCCGATGGAAGAGGATCTTTCGCTCCTCGAGAAAGGAGAACTCGGCAAAGTGCGCGCGAAAGCCTACGATATCGTCCTCAACGGAAATGAGATCGGCGGCGGAAGCGTCAGAATCCATCAGGACAATATCCAGGAGAAGATGTTCGAGGCGCTGGGATTCACGAAAGAACAGGCCCACAGCCAGTTCGGATTCCTGCTCGAGGCATTCAAGTACGGAGTGCCGCCGCACGCGGGACTTGCCTACGGCCTGGACCGTCTGGTGATGCTGATGGCAAAACAGGACAGCATCCGCGACGTGATCGCGTTCCCGAAGATCAAGGACGCATCCTGCCTGATGACAGAGGCGCCCACGCCGGCGGACGATAAACAGCTGGAAGAGCTGGGACTTCTTATAAGAGAGTCAGAAACAACAGAAGAGTAAAAGAAGAAGGCTGGGATCATTCATCCCAGCCTTCATAAAATCTGATATTCACGGAGATATTTCTGACGATATCTCCGTCTTTTATTTCGATATCTTCGATATCAGATACATACGGCATATTCGGCTCTTCTTCTTCAAGTTCTACCGTGATCCAGTTCCGGCATGCCTCATTTGCATTTTCGATGGCGTCGTCCAGAGTGTCGCCGGAAGCCTCGCAGCATTCCAGATCCGGGAAGAAGGCATGATAGCCGTTTTCAGTTTTGCGGAAAACCGCAGGATATATAAATTTCATACAGATCGTCTCCTTTTGTGTTCATTAAAAATTTTAGATAAAGTTAATAGTTATCGCCTAAAGGGTGTGCTATACTTTTCGCACGGAACAATCGTGTTACAGGGTGGCTGACCTCTATTCCTATATAGAATGGGGGTGGTGCTGATGGACAAAAAGCCATTTGACTTTAAAGATCTTATGACCTTTGGTATGTTCATTCTAGCATTGCTGACATTCGTTTTTACGTTTATCAGATAGTGCAAAGTACATGAAAAAACCACCCTCGATACTTGGCCGTTGAAAGGGTGGTTTTTTTCTAACCCGAGGTCAACCACTTGTGGGCGATTGTTCCTTTACACATTTAATATAGCATAACCGGTTTTTTTATTCAATCTTTTTTGCTTTCTTATGTGTATTTCGTATCAGTATCACCCCGGCCATCAGAAGGATTGGGAATATCAAAGCCCACAGAATGCCGGTCTTCAGATTATTCCCTGCGTGTTCAGCGATAAATCCCACAAGCGTCGGCCCGCCGGAGCATCCCAGGTCGCCGGCAAGTGCGAAGAGCGCGAACATGAGCGTTCCGCCGCCTCTGAGGGCGGCAGCGCCGATGCTGAATGCTCCCGGCCACATGATCCCCACGGAGAAGCCGCAGACTCCGCAGCCGGCAAGACTTAACGCCGGAACCGGGGACAGAGAGATCATGCAGTAGGCGATGATGCACAACCCTCCGCTTAAGATCATGGCCCGGCGCAGATTCAGGAGATGCCCGTGCAGTCCGTAGAGCAGCCGGGAAGCGCCCATGCAGACAGCGAAGAACATCGGTCCGGCCAGGTCTCCGATCGTCTTGCCGACGCCCAGTCCCTGTTCGGCGAAGGTGGACGCCCACTGGCTGACGGACTGTTCGCTGGCGCCGGCGCATGCCATGATCACCATAATGATCCAGAAGGCGGGCCGGCGGAGCAGTTCTGCAAAGGAGAGCCCTTTCTCCCCGTCTTCTTCCAGGGGGCAGATGGGCACTTTCCGGAAGACGAAGAAGTTGTACAGCGGGACCAGAGACCAGAGCACAGCCATGATCTTCCAGTTGTCCAGCCCGAATACCATGAAAAATACAGTAGAGATAAGGACCGTGGCTACATGGCCCCAGCAGTAGAAGGAGTGCAGAAGGCTCATGGTCTTTTCTTTATTTTTCGTAGGCAGGGCTTCTACTACCGGACTGAGCATGACTTCCAACAGCCCGCCGCCCACGGCATAGATCACGACAGAAAGGAGCAGTCCGATGTAAGGATCCGGCATCACTTCCGGCAGAACGGGCAGACACAGGAAACCAAGCGCGGCTGCAGCATGCGCGATGAGCAGCGACGTCCGGTAGCCGATGCGGTCGATCAGGCCGGCGGAGAAACTGTCGATCAGCAGCTGGAGCAGGAAGTTGACGGTGATCAGCGTAGTGATCCTGCCCATGGATATATTGTATGTATTGTGAAACGTCAGAAACAAAAGAGGCGCGAAATTATTGACGACGGCCTGTACCACGTATCCGGTGTAGCAGGCTGCAAGCGTGCGCGTGTAGGTCTGTTTCATCTGTATGTACCTCCGTGTCAGAATATCAGCCAGACTATTATAGAAAAAGAACGGAAATTTGTACAGACAGAAAATATAAAAACGGAGTAAAAAAAGTTAAAAAAAGTGTTGACATTCGAAAATACCTGTAGTATAGTATTTATTGTTCCGGTCAGGAAACACCGGAACACAACAAATGCGACAGTGGCTCAGTTGGTAGAGTACGACCTTGCCAAGGTCGGGGTCGCGGGTTCGAACCCCGTCTGTCGCTCTTCAGAAAAGCTGTTAAAATAAGAATCCATATGAATGGGTGATTATTTTAACAGCTTTTTTGTTATACCTGTACGCGGACTGAAACCGTCTGTGCGCAGAATGATAATCTGCAGGGGATGCATCTGTTATGAAAAAGTTAAGTGTGAAAGAGATCATGCTGGTCGCAAGCATGCTGTTCGGGATGTTTTTCGGGGCGGGAAACCTGATCTTCCCGGCGTCTATGGGACAGCTGGCCGGCAGCCATATGTGGCAGGCGTCCGCAGGGTTCCTGATCACCGGCGTGGGGCTGCCGCTCCTCGGTGTGGCGGCGCTTGGCATCAGCAGGCAGAACGGCCTGCTGGAACTGAGCAGCCGGGTGGGAAAGCGGTACGGGCTCTTTTTTACCTGTGTCTTATATCTCACCATCGGACCGTTCTTTGCGATCCCTCGATGTGCCACGGTTTCTTATACCGTCGGGATTGAAGGCATCGCCCCGGGCGCGGACCAAACTTTCGGCCTGGCAGTATTTTCTCTCGCCTTTTTTGCGTTGGTCCTGTTCTTTTCCCTGAGGCCGGGCCAGATCATGACCTGGATCGGCAAGGTGCTCACGCCGCTCTTCCTTGTCTGCCTGGGCATTCTGCTCGTGCGCGCGCTGCTGTCGCCGGCCGGCAGGATCGCGGAGATCGCGCCTCAGGCGGGATATGCGGATGACGCGCTTTTTACGGGGCTTCTGGAAGGCTACAATACAATGGATGCTCTCGCCGGGCTGGCATTCGGCATTGTGGTTGTGGATGCGGTCCGCAGTCTTGGTGCGGAAGAACCGGGGGAGATCGCGAAGAATACAGTGAAAGCAGGCGTCTTCAGTTCGATCCTTATGGCGCTTATATATGTGCTGGTCACAGCGGTGGGCGCCCAGAGCAGAGGCGCCTTTGAGGCAGCGTCAAACGGCGGGGAGGCCCTCTCCCAGATCGCCGGATACTATTTCGGCACCGCCGGCGCGCTGATCCTGGCGGCTACGGTGACCGTGGCGTGCCTGAAGACAGCGGTAGGACTGATCACAAGCTGCGGGAAGACATTTGTGAAGCTTTTCCCCGGCGGGCCGTCCTATCCGGTATGGGCCGCGGGCTTCTGCGTCCTGTCCTTTCTGATCGCCAATCTGGGACTCGACGCGATCATCGCCTATACGGTACCGATGCTTATGTTCCTCTATCCGCTGGCGATCGTCCTGATCATCCTTACATTCTGCCACCGGTTCTTCGGCGGCAGCCGGTGCGTCTATCAGTGGACCATCGGATTTACGGCGGTGGGAGCAGTGTGCGATGCCCTGCGCCAGCTGCCGGCGGTGGTCAGCGGTACGGCATTTGTGAAAACGGTCACGGATGCGGCGCTGGAGGTGCTGCCGTTCTCCCGCCAGGGATTCGGCTGGGTGTGCCCGGCGCTTATCGGTGCGGTCATCGGGCTTCTGGTGCGGCGTGTCTCCGTTCGGAAATCTGTCTGAGAAAAGCCGGGTCAGCCATTGCGGGATGATATATCGCATGCTATACTGTTGGAACAGGAAGAAATGCCGCAGCGCCGGCGGAGGATACAGATGGAGAAGAGAAACCAGCCGATCGGCTTTATGATCAAAAAGATTAATAATGTATATGAGAAGGACCTTAATGAGAGACTGAAGAAGATCGGGATCACTTCATCCCAGTGTGCGGTTCTTGATTATCTTTTCCGTACAAGCAAAGAAGAGGTCAGCCAGCGGGATGTGGAGAAGAACCTGAACCTGAAAAATCCCACAGTGACCGGGATCCTGAAACGGCTGGATGAAAAAGGATATATCCTCTGTGTACCGAACGCACATGACCGGAGAAAGAAGAACATCTATCTGACCGAGAAAGCTTACGATATCCAGCGGCGTATGGATGCGGACCGGAAGAAGCTTGACAAAGAACTGACGCGGGGGATGACCCGCAGGGAGACGGACGCGCTGAGGAAAAACCTGGAAAAGCTGCTTTACAACATCGCGGATCCGTGAACGGACCGGGATATAAAAAAAGATTTAAGAAGGAGAAAACCATGAGCTGCGCAGACAAGATTTTTATTGATATGTGCCGGGACATCATTGATAACGGCACGAGTACGGAAGGCGAGAAAGTACGTCCGGTGTGGGAGGACGGAACGCCCGCATACACGATCAAGAAGTTTGGGGTGGTCAACCGCTATGACCTGTCGAAAGAATTTCCGGCGCTGACGCTCCGCCGCACGGCCATCAAGAGCTGTGTGGACGAGATGCTGTGGATCTGGCAGAAGAAGTCCAATAACGTGCATGAGCTCCGCAGCCATATCTGGGACAGCTGGGCGGACGAGACCGGCTCCATCGGCAAGGCGTACGGCTATCAGATGGGCGTGAAGCACCAGTATAAGGAAGGGATGATGGATCAGACCGACCGGGTGATCTATGACCTGAAGAATAATCCGTACAGCCGCCGGATCATGACCAACATTTACGTGCACCAGGATCTCCACGAGATGCACCTGTATCCGTGCGCGTACAGCATGACATTTAATGTGACGAAAGAAAAAGACAGCGACGTACTGACCCTGAACGGGATCCTGAACCAGCGCTCCCAGGACGTGCTGGCGGCAAATAACTGGAACGTGTGCCAGTATGCGGTGCTGATCTATATGCTGGCCCAGGTGTGCGGCATGAAGCCGGGCGAACTGGTGCATGTGATCGCGGACGCACATATTTACGACCGGCATATCCCGATGATCGAGGAACTGATCGCCAGGGAGCCTTACCCGGCGCCAAAATTCTGGCTCAACCCGGAAGTAAAGGATTTCTATGACTTTACGCCGGACGATGTGAGACTTGACGATTATCAGACACATCCGCAGATCAAAAACATTCCGATCGCGGTGTAGCGGAAAGGAGCATGGATCATGAAAGCAATCGCATCAGCAGATAAAAACTGGGGGATCGGGTACAAAAACCGTCTGCTCGTGAGCATCCCCTCGGACATGAAATTTTTCCGTCAGACAACCACGGGCAAAGTCGTGGTGATGGGCCGGAAGACGCTGGAGAGCTTCCCGAACGGGATGCCGCTTAAGAACCGGACGAATATTGTGCTGACTTCCAACAGAAACTATCAGGTAAAGGACGCCGTCCTTGTCCATTCGGAAGAGGAGCTTCTGGAGGAACTGAAGAAATATAACAGCGAGGATATTTATGTGATCGGCGGCGAGAGCATTTACCGGATGCTTCTGCCGTACTGTGATACGGCCCTTGTGACAAAGATCGACCATGCCTTTCAGGCGGACGCATATTTCCCGGATCTGGACGCCATGGACGACTGGGAGATGACAGAAGAAAGTGAGGAGCAGACCTGTTTTGACCTGGAATTCTGTTTTACGAAATATGAACGCAAAAAATAAACATTCGGTGCGGAAGCGGGCAGCAGTCGTGCTGTCCGTTCTGTCTGTTCTGTGCCTGACGGTTTTCTGCGGCGGATGCTTGGGAGCGATCAGCGGCACAGATCAGGAGACGAAGGACGGCCCCGGGCAGGACAACAGACTCCGCGTGGTCACCACCATCTTTCCGCCCTATGATTTCGTGCGGGAGATCGTCGGGGACCGGGCGGACCTGAAGATGCTTCTGAAGCCCGGCGAGGAGAGCCATTCTTATGAACCGACGCCCCAGGACATCATTGCCATCCAGGACTGTGACATTTTCATCTATACAGGCGGGGAAAATGATGTGTGGGTGGAGGATATCTTAAGCTCTATGCCGGACAATGGCCGGCTGACCCTGCGCCTGACAGACTGTGTGGAGACGGTGGAAGAGGAACATGTGGAAGGCATGAAAGAGTCCGGCGGGCATGAGCATGAGGAAGATGCGTCGGATGCGGACCATGAGGAGGAACCGGAGTCGGTCCATGAGATCGACGAGCATGTGTGGACTTCCCCGGTCAACGCGTCCGCGATCACAGAGGAGATCTGCCGGCTGCTCTGCCGGGCGGATCCGGAGAACAGCAGGGTGTATGAGCAAAATGCCGCTGCTTATCAGGAAGAACTGGCCGGACTGGACGGGCAGTTCCGGGATGTGGTATCCCATGCAAAGCGTCGTGTGCTCATCTTCGGGGACCGTTTCCCGTTCCGGTATTTTGCCGACGAATACGGCCTTGATTATTATGCCGCTTTTCCCGGCTGTGCGGGTGATACGGAGCCCAGCGCGGCCACGATGGTGTTCCTGATCCGGAAAGCGCAGGAGGAGCAGGTGCCCTCCGTGCTGAAAATGGAACTGAGCAACGACGATATCGCCAATGCCGTCGCAGAGGCAGCGGGGACGGATGTGCGCGTGTTTTACAGCTGCCACAATCTGTCGGCGGATGATTTTGAAAACGGGGAGACTTATCTCTCCATGATGCAGAAAAATGTGGAGACGCTGAAGGAGGTCCTGAACTGATGGCGCTCATAAAATGTGAAAATATATCCATCGGCTACGAGGGACAGACGGTGGTGAAGGATCTGGATTTCCAGATCGACCCGGGCGATTATCTGTGCATTGTCGGGGAAAACGGTTCCGGCAAGAGCACGCTGGTCCGCAGCCTTCTCGGGTTGAAGAATGTTGAAAAAGGACAGATCATCTACGGGAACGGACTGAAGCAGACGGAGATCGGCTATCTGCCCCAGCAGACGGATGTGCAGAAAGATTTTCCGGCCAGCGTCTATGAGGTGGTGCGCTCCGGCAGGCTGAACAGCCGGGGCTTCCATCCGTTTTACACGGCGGCGGACAGAAAAGCGGCTGTTGAGAAGATGGACCTGCTGGGGATCCGGGATCTGGCAAGGCAGTGTTTCCGGGACCTCTCCGGCGGGCAGAAGCAGCGCGTGCTCCTGGCGCGGGCGCTGTGTGCGACGAAAAGCCTGCTGCTCCTCGACGAGCCGGTGACCGGCCTGGATCCGATCGTGACCGGAGAATTCTACCAGTTGATCCGGCGGATCAACCGGGAGTCCGGCATTGCGGTGGTGATGGTTTCCCACGATATCGAGAGCGCGGTAAAAGACGCCAGCCACATCCTGCATCTGCAGGAGACGGCGCTCTTCTTCGGGACAACGGAGGAATATAAGAGAAGCCCGGTGGGCAGGAGATTTCTGGGAGGTGCGGACTGATGGACACGATCATTGAAATGCTTTCCTATCCCTTCATGGTGCGGGCCTTCGCGGTCGGTTCCCTGGTGGCCCTCTGTTCGGCGCTCCTGGGCGTGAGCCTGGTGCTGAAACGGTATTCCATGATCGGCGACGGCCTTTCCCACGTGGGGTTCGGCGCCCTGGCTGTGGCGGCGTCCCTCAATCTGGCGCCCCTTGCGGTGGCGATCCCGGTGGTGATCCTGGCGGCCGTGCTGCTCCTGCGTATCCGCGGGAACAGCCGGATTAAAGGGGATGCGGCGATCGCGCTTATCTCCACCAGTTCGCTGGCGGTGGGCGTGATGGTGATCTCCATGACCACGGGGATGAATACGGATGTTTATAATTACATGTTCGGCAGCATCCTTGCCATGAGTGATGAGGATGTGGTGCTGAGCGTGGTAATGGCGGTGATCGTGCTGGCGCTTTTTGTGTTCTTTTACCACAAGATCTTTGCCATTACATTTGACGAGACATTCGCCCGGGCGACAGGGGTGAAGGCGGATCTCTACAATACGCTGATCGCGGTGCTCACAGCGGTGACCATCGTTCTTGGGATGCGGATGATGGGCGCGCTTCTGATCTCCAGCCTGATCATTTTCCCGGCGCTCACGTCCATGCGGGTATGCCGGACATTCAAAAGCGTGATGATCAGTTCGGCGGTGATCTCGGTAGTCTGCCTGATCGCAGGCATTGCGGTGTCCTACGTGTGGGCAACGCCGGCCGGAGCCAGTGTGGTGATGGCAAATATCGCGGCGCTCCTTGTATATTCTGTAATCGGTATGCTGAAACAGAAGGGCGCGGTGTGAAAGGAGAAAAAGAAATGGCCATATTTCAAGCAGTTTATAATATACTCTGGGGCGATCTGATCACGATCCCCCTGCCGGGCGGAAGTTCCCTGGGGATCTCCCTGCTGGTGCTGATCCTGATCCCGGCGGGGCTGTATTTTACGGTGCGGACCCGGTTTCTCCCCTTCAGGCTCTTTCCGGAGATGATTAAAGTGACGGTGGAGAATAACAGGAAGATCGAAGAAGAAGAGCGGGAAGGCATCTCCGGCGTCCAGGCGCTTATCGTCTCCACAGCCTGCCGTGTAGGAATGGGCAACCTGGTGGGCGTGGTGGCGGCTATCTCCGCCGGCGGCGCCGGCGCGGTGTTCTGGATGTGGGTGATCGCCCTTGTGGGTTCCTCCACCGCGTTTATTGAGGCGACGCTGGCCCAGCTCTATAAGGAAAAAGATCCACTCTACGGCGGATACCGGGGCGGTCCGGCCTACTATATCCATTCATTCATGAATGAACGCCGTGCGAAGAAAAAAGGTGCAGCCGCCGGGAGCAGGAAGTCGGTCCTTGCAGTTTTATTTGCCGTCTCCGGCTTGATCTGCTGGTGCGGCATCAGCCAGGTGATCAGCAATTCCATTTCTTCATCGTTTGAAAATGCATTCCATGTGCCGCCCATTTATTCGACCATCGTACTGGTGGTGATCGCGGCGGTCATCGTCCTCAGGAAAAATGCGACGGTGAAAGTGCTGGATATCATGGTGCCGATCATGGCGGCCTGCTACTTCTTTATCACGCTGTTCATTATTGTGAAAAATGCAGGTCAGCTTCCGGATGTGTTCGGGCGCATCTTCGCCGAGGCGTTCGGATTCCGTCAGGTTGTGGCCGGCGGGATCGGCGCGGTCATTATGAACGGTGCGAAGCGTGGACTCTTTTCCAACGAGGCGGGTTCCGGGTCCGCGCCCTGTGCGGCAGCGGCGGCGGATATCAGCCATCCGGCAAAAGAAGGACTCCTGCAGGCGCTGGGCGTATTTATCGATACGCTGCTCATCTGCACCTGCTCGGCCATGATCATGCTGCTGACGCCGGAGGCCATGACAAAAGGACTGGAGGGAATGGACCTTCTCCAGACAGCCATGCAGTATCATCTGGGTGAATTCGGCGTGATCTTCATCGCGGTGATCCTGTGGCTGTTCAGTTTCTCCACCTTCCTGGGCATCCTTTTCTATGCCCGCCCGAATGTGGCGTACCTTTTCGGGGACAACTGGATCTCCCAGACGCTTTACAAGGTGCTGGCACTCGTCATGCTCTTCATCGGCGGCCTGGCGGCATACCAGTTTGTCTGGGATCTGGGCGATGTGGGCGTGGGTCTGATGACCGTGTTCAATATGATCGCGCTCATCCCGCTGGCGCCGAAAGCGCTGGCATCGCTCAGAGACTATGAGCAGAACGTGATGGGAAAAAGTAAAAAATAAGAGCAGATCGCATCCGGGGGAGGGGAAAGGAGAGATAAAGAAGTTATGGGAATCAAGGAGGCTGAGAATGCTATAGTTTCAGAGGCGCTGAGATCTTTGTGTGCATAATACTTGCATCGCAGGGAATCGGTCTCCCTTTGGTTCTGTGCCTTCTGGCGGCAGCGGTCAATATAGGAGTCCAGATCTGGTGGATACAGAAGAGCAGGACATGATTTTTGTAACTTGACGGTTTTGTATATCTGTGATAGGCTGATATAAATTTGAGTAGTGAGGTGGAAGGATGATTAACTTTTTCTGCAAATAAACCGGAATACACAGTGACAGGATTATTTTACGATATCACTGTGTCTGTTGCAGGAAAGTTAAAAGTCTTTTTGCCCGACATATTGCAGGCGTATCATTTTTGATGCGGAGATACGATGATGCTTTGACGAGCTGCGGGGACTGGATTTCCTGCAGCTCTACTTTTTATATCATATCTTTGCATAAAGGAGGAATGCGATATGTCAATGATCCGGGTCGAGGACCTTACTTTTTCTTACCCGTCCGGTTCTGAAAATATTTTTGAAAATGTCAGCTTCCAGATCGATACAGACTGGAAGCTCGGATTTATCGGAAGGAACGGCCGGGGAAAAACGACGTTTCTGAACCTGCTGCTCGGGAAGTACGAATACCGGGGGAAGATCCAGGCTTCTGTACAGTTTGATTATTTTCCGTATCCGGTTGACGATAAAGACAGGCTGACAGAGGATATCCTGTCCGAAGTCTGTCCGATGGCAGAAGAGTGGGAGCTGCAAAGAGAACTGTCTTATCTGGAAGTCAGGGAAGATGTCCTCTGGAGGCCGTTCTCTACGCTGTCTAACGGAGAACAGACCAAGGTCCTGCTTGCTGCACTTTTCCTGAATGACGGACATTTCCTGTTGATCGATGAACCGACCAATCATCTGGATACGAAAGCAAGAGAGACTGTCTCAGCGTATCTGAAAAGGAAAAAAGGATTTATACTGGTTTCTCATGACCGCTGCTTTCTGGATGGATGCGTCGATCACATCCTGGCGATCAACCGGTCGGACATTGAAGTGCAGAGCGGCAATTTTTCGTCGTGGTTTACCAATTTCCAGCGGCAGCAGGGATTTGAGCTTGCCAGAAATGCGAAACTGAAAAAGGATATTGACGCCCTGGAGAAATCCGCAAAGAGGACTTCGGCCTGGTCAGCCAGGACGGAGGCGGCAAAATACGGGAACGGTCCGGTTGACAGAGGATATATCGGGCACAAATCTGCCAAAATGATGAAACGCGCGAAATCTGCGGAAGTGCGGCGGCAACGCGCAGTCAGTGAGAAAGCCGGACTGCTTAAAAACCTGGAAACCGCAGAAGAACTGAAGATCATTCCACTGTCTTATTTTACGGATACGCTGGCGGCGTTTTCTGATGTCGCGCCGGTTTTTGACGGGAAAAAGATCTGCCGGCCGGTTTCGTTTGAGATCAGACAGGGTGATCGCATCGCCCTTGACGGCAGGAACGGCGCCGGAAAGTCATGCCTGCTGAAGCTGCTGACCGGACAGCCGATCGGACACTGCGGAACGATCTTGGTCGGCTCCGGGCTCAGGCTGTCTTATGTGCCGCAGGATACGTCCATGCTGAAAGGCTCTCTGTCAGAACTTGCAGAGAACAGCCGGATCGATGAAAGCCTGTTCAAAGCCGTCCTGCGGAAAATGGACTTTGAACGGACGCAGTTTGACAAGAAGATGGAAGACTTTTCCGCCGGGCAGAAGAAAAAGGTGCTGATCGCGAAAAGCCTCTGTGAACAGGCGCATCTGTATGTCTGGGATGAGCCGTTGAATTATATCGATATATATTCCCGCATGCAGATCGAAAATCTGATAAAAGAATTCGCACCGACCATGATCTTTGTGGAGCATGATATCGCTTTCAGAAATACGGTTGCAACAAAAACCGTCTGTTTATAAAATCTCTTGACAATATCGAGTGTCGATATTATGATGAAGGTAGAAATATCGATACTCGATAATTGGCGTGTTCACACAGACAGTCAGGAGGTGACTGATATGAAAAAAAAGAAAAAACAGGTACAGGCCGGTACAACACGCCGGGTGTTCCGGTATTTTCGATATACAGAGTGCGATGCTTTTGGACAATATCTGCATGAGATGTCACTTGACGGATGGCATTTCCAAAAATGGCAGATGGGTCTGGTTTTTGAAAAAGGCGAGCCGGCCGATATTACGTATTGTGTGGAAGTATTTCCAAAGGGAAGTGAGATGGATCTGAAGCCGGAAGAACAGGCGGAAGAATACGCGGATTATTGCAGCGTGGCAGGATGGGAGCTGATCGACGGGCAGAGAAAATTCTGCATCTTCCGGCGCAGAGATCCGGATGCCATGCCTATTGTTACAGAAGAGGAACGGTTTGAAAACGTCTGGAAAGCTGAACGGAGAGAGCTTCTAAGGGATATGCTGGTGCCGGTGCTGCTGACGGCACAATTCTGGTGCCGTGCACTGGGCAGGGAATTTGCGGACTGGATCTTCTCTCCGCCATATCTGTGGATCCTTCTTGTGGCAACGCTGCTTCTGGCAGAGCGTCTCCTGCAGTGCGGCCGCACAATTCTGTGGTCGGTCCGGGGAAAACAGGCGCTCCGGGAGGGAAGGCCGGTTTCGTATGGAAGACAGCCGTTTCGCAGGATTATGGAATGGATCCTTGTGATCCTGCTGGAAACAGGAGTGGTGGCTCTGCTTGTATCGATCAGCATGCCGAAAGCAGGTCTGGCTCTTGTCGGATCCATATTTGTTATCCTGACTTTTACCGCAGCGATCCTCTGGTTCCGCCCGTCCAGAGGTACGAATTGGTGGCTTCAGATCGGGGGCGGGATCGGACTGACATTTTTTCTGATCATCGTATCTGTTGCAGTGGTATTTACAGAAAATGGAACTGCAGAAAATCAGAAAGCACTGGCGCAGCTGCCGCTCACCCAGGAGAATTTCCGTGAGATGAGCGGGGAGCCTGACTATGCGGAATATGTTTCAGAGAAATCAATCTTTGGGAGCCGGATGAAAGGAACCGTGCTCTGGATGAATGAGGAGCTGGAGGGAGACACACTTTCTTATGACGTTTATCGTTCCCGATACGCCTGGGTTCTGGATAAGATCTGGAAAACAGAGAGGGATGCAGCGTATTACCGGGACGCGGAAGAAATCGATCCAAATACATGGGATGCATTGGAAGTCCGGAGCAATATGGGCGGCATCGCTGTCTGTGCGCGGTACGAAGATGCACTGCTGTTCTTTTATGCGGATACGCCGCCGTCAGAAGACCAGACAGAACTGATCCTTGAAAAACTGGATCTTCTGGAAGATGCACATTGAAAGCGAGGCGATCAGATGGCAAGAGAACAATTTCAGACACTGACAGAGCCGATGTATTATATCCTGCTGGCACTGACCCGGGAATGCTGCGGCGTTGATATCATGGAGCGTGTCTGTCAGATCTCAGGCGGCAGGATAAAAGTCGGACCTGGCACATTATACGCCATGCTGTCAAAGTTCGAAGAGAATAATGTGATAAAGAAAACAACCGAAACGGGGAGAAGAAAATCCTATATCATCACAGAAACTGGAATGCAGATGCTCAAAGATGAGTATGAGCGGCTTAAAGCCATGATCCGGGACGGAGAGGATAATATTGATTTTTAGAAAAATGAACCGCATAATGCAACAAAAACCTGCCATATTTACTCTGATATATAAAGCAGGGAATAAATATGCGGGAGGTGAACGTCATGAAAAAAAGGATCATCATTGCGGTTGTTATCATTCTGTTTATCATTGCCGGGTATCTGTTGTACTGGAAATACCCGTCCGGAAGAGATACTATGAGCTGGGCGCGTTCGCTCCGCGTGGAAGATGTGGAGAAGATAGAACTGATCGTACAGCCCTCGGATGAAAATGAAAGGTATAAACTGTTATCACAAGAGGAAATGGATGCAGCTGTGAAACTGATCAACAAAAGCCACGGGAAATATGTGGAAGAGCCGGAGCCTGTAACCGGACTGTCACGCCTGCTGATCGTAACCATGGCAGACGGGAACATCCATAAAGTGAGCTATGGGGGTTATCTTACGATAGACGGGGATAGCTATATGGATCATCCTGGCGGCTATTCCGAAGAAGGCGGGATACTCGGGACGGGTGAAAAATCTGTGCCGGAATACTGACAGTACAATGCCCGGATGATATAATAAGAAAAACAGTCTGAGGAGGAGAAAGGTATGATAACCGTATTCAATCGTAAAGAACTGATCGTGACCATGGAGATGAACCGTCAGGCAGAGGTCAGGGATATCCTCTCAAAAAACAATATTGAATATATTATAAAGACTGTAAACCTTGAGGCTGCGCCAATATTCGGAAACAGGAGAGCACAGATCGGCAGTTTCGGGATAAATCCGGATTATTCATACGAATATAAAATATATGTTCATAAAAAGGATTATGAAAAAGCAGCGCAGCTGATTCGCTGAAAGGAGGAAACTGTAATGAAGAAAATTGTATGCATCATTAGCTGTATTCTGCTGACACTTGGTCTGAGTGCATGCGGAGGGGATGTCAGTGGAGCAGAGACGAAAAGTGTGGATTCAGAAGTGTATTCCCAGGAAGATATCGATGCCGCGGTTGATACGATAAAGCATGAGTTTAAAAGCAGCTGGAGCGGCTGTACTCTGAGGGAAATATATTATGCCGGGGACGACAGTATCGAGCCCCATCAGGACTGGGCTGACAGAAACGATGCGGATGAGGTTATCGTTCTGTTATCTTCATTTGATGTAGATTCGTCCGGAGGGGACGGTTCGTTGAATCCGGACAGCACATACAGTGACTGGAAATGGATTCTGGTGCGGTCTGACGGCGGGAAATGGAAACATGTAGACCACGGGTATGGTTAATGTCTGAAACAGGCGGACTGAAGAATGGATATGTCAAAGGGGCAGATAACGAAAAAGAAATTATCAGAAATGAATCTGGAAGAACTGTGGCAGTTGTTTCCTATTTTTCTGACAGAGCATCAGGACTGTTGGAAAGACTGGTATGTTGAAGAGGCCAGTCTGCTTGGAAGAATTCTTCCGCAGACTGTGAGGATAAATCATGTAGGAAGTACTGCGATCCCCTCGATCCAGGCAAAACCGATCATTGATATTCTTGCGGAATTTCCAAAGGAAAGCAACCTGGCTGATTACAAAGAAATTCTTGCAGAGAATGGCTATATATGTATGTTGCAGAATGCAGACAGGATTTCTTTCAATAAGGGATATACAGAGGAAGGGTTTGCAGAACGGGTATTCCATTTACACTTGCGGTATTATGGCGATAATGATGAACTGTATTTTCGCGACTACATGATCGAACATTCCGATGCGGCCGCAGAATACGAGAGGTTAAAGCTGAGGCTGTGGAAAGAATACGAGCATGACAGGGACGGCTATACGGACGCAAAAACAGCATTTGTCAAATCTTATACAGAACAGGCAAGAAAGTTGTACAGGCATTGATTTTCGGAAAGGTTGATCTTTGTAAAATGGAGGAAATGTCTTATGGTAACGGATGCAAAAATTAAAAATATGAATGAATTGGAGTTCGCCGTGTTATTGAGTGCTTTGCAAAACAGCAGGGGATTTCATTGGATGCAGCGTTGCAATTCTTTTATCATTCCGAGGTTTATCATCTGATCCGGGATGGAGTATCTGACATGCACTGTATGAGCAATGCGTATCTGGCAGAGGAATTGCGGCGGGAGTATGCTGATAAATCTAAAATATGTTAATGATTGATGGCGCTATCGCTCCAATGAGCATCAGAACCGCAGCGATCAGACAGATCACACGTATCACAGGAAGTTTTTTATCAACAGGCTGTTCTGAAATATCCTGTGTTTTCCGGGCATTGTCGTTTTCTTCAGCCGGCAGCGAAAGTGCCGCCACAATTTCTTTTGCCTGCGCTGTATCGGCTTCATCGACATAGATATCCGTTCCAAATACGGATGTACCCATATAAATATTCATGTATCCGCCGCTTCCCTGTGATTCTGTATAGGCGGGAATCCCGTTTTCATTTAACGCTTCCACGATCATATCTGCCTGGATGCGGTCAGCGCAGGAGTATATCTTTATCGGTTTCATTCCTTTCATTATTTCTCTCCTATCCTTGATTAGTGTGTTGGTTTTTGTAATATTGTACCTTGATTCACTGGAAACGACAAGTGATGACTCGATACGAAACGGAGCTGTCGCATATTGAAACACCCGGCGTTATAATGTAAATAAATCATTTGCAACTGCTCAAATCAGTATGAACCGGCATCCGGTTGTGTTTCTGTCTTTTCAGAATGTGAAAGCGTCTGCGCCGGATGAAATGTTGAGACTGCTGGGACGGGCGGTATGTTCAGAGTACAGGAGATATTATTCGCTCATAAGCAGCAGTGCTCTGCCAGAGGAAGAACTGCGGCAGTTTTATGAGGTGTACAGTGTGATCAGTTCCCGCGAAAACGCAGCGGCTCTGAAAGAGGTTATCGGCAGTTCCGTTGTCGTATTATGTAATGTGCTGGAATTGTATTTCGGCAGGAAAGTATACCTCCTTCTGGATGAGTATGACACGCCGTTTATTTCTGCGAATTCCGGCGGATATTACAGTGAAGTGCGTGATGTGCTTGCGGGCATGCTGAGCTTTGCCTTAAAGGGAAATCCGTCCATCGAGAAAGCGCTTCTGACAGGCATTCAGCGTGTGGCGAAAGAAAATATCTTTTCCGGGCTGAATAATCTTGTTGTCTGTACAGCCGCGGATGCGGATTATGCGGACTGTTTCGGATTTACTGAAAAGGAAACCCGTGAGCTGCTGGAGTACTGCGGCGGACAGTTTACGGATGAAGTAAGAGATATGTACGACGGATATAGGATCGGCGACTGTGAATTATATAATCCGTGGTCTGTATCCTGCTACTGCGCCCGAAAAAGACCGGAATCATACTGGGTGAACACGGGAGAAAACAGCATCCTGAAAAATGCGCTGGCACAGCAGCGCAGTACGTTCGCTGAAAAATACAATACACTGGTGGAAGAAGGAAAGATTACGGTGAAAGCGGAACTTTCCACGGCGTACTATGAAAAACCGAATGATGCATCGCTGTGGGGACTGCTCATTAATGCCGGAATGGTCACGATAGAAGAGCGGAAGAGTGAGGAGGATTTCACAGTCCGTGTCCCGAATCAGGAAGTGTGGAAGGCATTTCAGGAACTGACGGCATTTTATCTTCAGGTGGATGAGTACGAGATCGGGACGATGCTGGGGTATTTGAAGACGGGAGATATAGATAAATTTGCGGAGGCTTACCGGAAGGTGCTTCTGGAACTTCCGTCCTATCATGACCTGAAGGATGAGAACAGCTACCATATGATGATGCTTGGCATATGTACATTTTTGCGGAGAGACTATGATGTCAGAAGCAACAGGGAAAGCGGGAGCGGATGGGGCGACATCCTGCTATATGCAAAGAAGCCTGCGCTTCCGAATCTGGCCCTAGAATTCAAATATACAAAAGACCACTCGAAGGATCTTGAGAAACTAGCAACGGATGCTGTCAGACAGATCAAAGAAAAGAACTATTATGCGGACATGCAGGGCGAGACTGTCCTTATCGGGCTGGCGCACTGCGGGAAACAGGCAAGCGTGGTCTGGGAAAAATGCAACATCAGTAAAGAAATATCACCCGGCGAAAAGACGATTGTATGATTGCAAAAGAAAATGACAGAGAACTAAACGAATGATATAATGAAGAAAGTTAAGGGTGACAGATTGTATTCTGCACAGAAAGAGCATTACAAACTGTCAGATTTGAAGGGAGTTATTCGTTATGACAAACAAGTTTTTACCGGAAGAGCAAATAAGCGAGAATGATCTTTATTTTCTTTGCTATATGATAGAGCGTGTGGCGAGAAAATTACATCAAAAAAATAAATATGTGGTTAATTCTATACCGCAAAATGAATGGGAACGTCTGATCAGTCTTGCTAATGTTCTGCATTGCGAAAATCCTTTGAAAATTGAAGCTGAATGGATTGAAGACTATAAACTGGAAAAGGGGGATTTTAATATAACAGAGGTTGATCCGTCTCTGGTGGAAGAGATCCCCTCAGAAACGCAGATGGGGAAAGTATATACAAGGCTGATCCTGTCAACATTGCAGCCTGAGGAAGATTATATCGATGGAATGATCCGGGTATATAATGATGAAATATGCAACACAATTGATAATTACAACAGCAGTGCATATTATGAACCATCTTATGTGATAACGAGAGCTTACAATAATGGCGGATTTTAACTGCGACATAGCAAAAAAATGATACAGAAATCGAACTCAAATCTATTGATTTGAAAGGAGTACACATACATGAATTTCTTAGCTGTAGCTTTCGGCGGAGCGATCGGGGCAGCAGGGCGGTATGCGATCAGCCTCATGCCGGTGAAAGCGGAATTTCCGGTGCTGACGCTGCTCACTAACGTACTGGGCGCGATCCTGATCGGTTTTATCGCAGGTGTTGCCGCAGGAAATGCGGATACATCGGAGAATGCGGTATTGTTCTGGAAGACCGGCGTGTGCGGCGGGTTTACGACATTTTCCACA
>DWUU01000024.1 GCA_019120575.1 Candidatus Mediterraneibacter quadrami | reverse complement strand
TATAGGCGCCGGGATTCCGAAAATATGCGTTCCGATCGTTGGAACTGACAGAACTGCGATCTTGGATGCAGCGAAGCGTATCCCTGGATCCGCAGCGGATCTGGCAGAGTGGCGCGCAGACTGGTATGAAGATATATTCGATGAACAGAAAACCGGGGAGATGCTGAAAGAGCTTCGCATGATCCTGGGAGATATGCCGATTCTATTTACTTTCCGTACTGCCGGAGAGGGCGGAGAGAAGGAGATTGATCCTGCGAGCTATATCGAGCTGAACCGTCAGGCGGCTGCATCCGGCTGCGTGGATCTGGTGGATGTGGAACTGTTTACCGGGGACGATGCGGTGCGGACCGTGATCGACGCGGCCCACAGCCACGGCGTGAAAGTGATCGCATCCAATCATGATTTTCACGCCACACCATCGAAAGAAGAGATTATAGTACGATTCATAAAGATGCAGGAGCTTGGCGCGGATATTCTGAAGATCGCCGTGATGCCGAAGAACAGCAGAGACGTGTTAACTCTTCTTTCCGCAACGGAAGAAATGACGCGGCTTTATGCAGAACGCCCGCTCATTACCATGTCCATGGGTGGCGTCGGCCTGATGAGCCGCCTGTGCGGGGAAACCTTCGGCTCGGCGGTAACATTCGGAGCTGTCGGAAAGACATCTGCGCCGGGACAGATCGGGGCGGAAGAACTGGCGCAGGTACTGGAACTGCTGCACAAGAACCGGTAGATGCTTCTGAAGCAGATGAATTCAGGTGAATTTAAAGTTGGAATACAGTCGGAAAATTATTTTTTAATTATCCGACTGTACATATTCAGCAGCCTATACCGTCGGGTTTCGGAAATCTTGATTCCCGACTGTATATTCTGAATGGTTTATACGGTTCAAATCAAGAAACTTTGATTTTTGATCGTATATTCGAGTTAAACTGTACAGTCTGATTTTACAATATTGGAATTCCGACTGTAGAACGATTTGATTTTGCACCGTCGGGAAACAACAATTCTTTGTTTTGACCGTATATTCATGGACGTCCGAATCCATACAACTCTCGGACAGCTCTTCAAGTGCTTATTGAGGTACAATATTTCAAATATGAATTTTCCACTTTAAATCGTCAAAGTATTGTGTTATACTATCCAAAGGCATATGTTTAATCAAAGGAGGGCGCATACGATGATATGGGCAAAGGAAGAGACTCTGCCAAGAGACGAGATCGAAGCGATTCAGTACGCGAAGCTGAAGGGTACGGTCCGCTATATTTATGACAGAGTGAAACCCTACCGCGACAAGATGGACGCGGCGAAGGTTAAGCCGGAGGACATCCGTTCGCTGGATGACCTGAAAAGGCTGCCGTTTACATATAAGGCTGATTTCCGGGACAACTACCCGGACGGGCTTTTTGCAGTGGATAAGAAAGAGATCGTGCGTTATCACGCAAGTTCCGGTACGACGGGAAAGCCGACGGTTGTCGGATATACGAGGAATGATCTGGACATGTGGCTCAATAACGTGGCGCGCATCGCCTGCATGGGCGGCGCGTCGGCGGAGGATGTGGCGCAGATCTCATTCGGATACGGGACATTTACGGGAGCCCTCGGACTCCACGGAGGACTGGAGAAGGTGGGTGCATCCGTGATCCCCATGTCTTCCGGAAATACGAACAAGCAGATCATGTTCCTTCAGGATATGGGCGTGACCCTTCTGGTGGCGACGCCGTCCTACGCCCTGCATCTGGGCGAGGAGATCCGCAACCGGGGAATCGATCCGCAGAAAGACTTGAAACTCCGCATCGGACTCTTCGGCGGCGAAGGCATGACAGAGCCCATGCGCGATGAGATGCATAAAGTCTGGGGCGAGCAGTTCTTCTGCACCCAGAACTACGGAATGAGCGAACTGTGCGGCCCGGGCGTGGCAGGAGAGTGCAGCGAACTGTGCGGCATGCATATCAACGAAGACTGGTTCATCCCGGAAGTCATTGATCCGGAGACCGAGGAAGTGCTCCCGCCGGGGGAACTGGGCGAGCTTGTTGTGACCTGTCTGGGCAAAGAGGCCCTTCCCCTTGTAAGATACCGCACGGGCGATCTGACCCGTCTGATGTACGAACCGTGCAAATGCGGCCGTACGACCTGCCGGATGGAGAATATTTCCGGACGCGCGGACGACATGCTCGTGATCCGCGGCGTGAATGTATTCCCGACCCAGATCGAGGAAGTACTCCTCAAGATCGAAGAGATCGGCCCGCACTATGAGATTCTTGTAGAGCGCAGGAACCGGCTGGATGTCATGACGATCACCGTTGAGCTGATCGATGACCGCCTGCTTGACAGCTACGGCAAACTGAGCGAGCTGGAGGCACGGATCAAGAAGGCTCTGAAGGCGCAGCTCGGACTGGCGACCCAGATCCGTCTGGTGGCGCCCAATTCCCTGAAGCGTTTCGAGGGCAAGGCAAAACGGGTGACAGATTTACGAAAGGATGGTTTATGATATGGCAGACAAAGTGATCATGCTGGGCAATGAAGCCATTGCCCGCGGGGCATATGAAGCGGGAGTGAAAGTGTCTTCCGCGTATCCGGGGACTCCGAGTACGGAGATCAGCGAATATCTGGTGCAGTACCGGGATGATGTATATGAGGAGTGGGCGCCGAATGAGAAGGTGGCCACCGAAGTGGCGGTCGGAGCGAGTCTTTCCGGCGTGCGCGCTATGGCCTGCATGAAGCATGTGGGGCTGAATGTGGCGGCGGATCCGCTGTATTCCGTATCCTACATGGGCGTCAACGGCGGCCTTGTGATTGTCGTTGCCGATGACCCGGGACTTTACAGCTCCCAGAACGAGCAGGATACAAGAATGGTGGCGAGAGCGGCGCAGATCCCGGTAATCGAGCCGTCCGATAGCGCGGAGGCGAAAGATTACTTTAAAGCGGCTTTTGAGCTGAGCGAGCAGTTTGACCGTCCGTTCATCTTCCGCACCACGACCCGCCTTGCCCATTCTCAGGGGCTGGTGGAGCTTCAGGAGCGTGTGGTTCCGGAAGATAAGCCCTACGTGAAAAACATCCAGAAAAATGTTATGATGCCGGGCAATGCGAAGCTCCGTCATGTAGAGATCGAGAAGCGCAACCTGGAGCTTGCAGAAGCGGCGAACAGCCTGCCCATTAACCGGGTGGAAATGAATGAAACGAAGATCGGCGTTATCACAAGCGGCATCCCGTATCAGTATGTGAAAGAGGCCATGCCGGAGGCGTCTGTCCTGAAGCTTGGAATGGTCAATCCGCTTCCGAGAAAGATGATCGAAGACTTTGCATCCAAAGTTGAGACCTTATATATCGTGGAAGAACTGGATCCGGTGATCGAGGAGCAGGTGAAATCCTGGGGCATCAAGTGCATCGGCAAGGAGATCCTGACCGTTCAGGGCGAGTACAGCGCGAATATGCTGAGACAGGCGATCCTCAAAGAAGATCCTGACATCCAAGAACCGTCGGCTGCGCCGGGAAGACCGCCGATCCTCTGTCCGGGATGTCCGCACCGCAGCGTATTCTATACGCTGAACCGGCTGAAAATGCATGCGGCGGGCGATATCGGATGCTACACCCTCGGAGCGGTCGCACCGCTGAGCGTGATCGATACGACCATGTGCATGGGCTCCAGCATCTCCACCCTGCACGGCATGGAGAAGGCAAAAGGCAAAGACTATATCAAGAACTGGGTAGCCGTGATCGGAGATTCCACATTCATGCACACCGGCGTGAACTCCCTGATGAACATGGTTTATAACAAAGCAACCGGAACTGTGATCATCCTGGACAACTCCACCACCGGCATGACCGGACACCAGGACCATGCGGCGACCGGGAAGACGCTGCAGGGCGATCTGACTTATGCCATCAGCATTCCGGGCATCTGCAAAGCCATGGGCATTAAAAATGTATACGAGATCAATGCGTTCGACCTGCCGCTTCTCGAGAAGACGATTAAAGAGGAAGTGGCGAAAGATGAGATCTCGGTGATCATTACAAAGACGCCGTGCGTTCTTCTTGATAAGAGGAAGAAACCGCTTTATACGGCTCATGCGGATAAATGTAAGAAATGCGGCGCCTGCATGAAGCCTGGATGTCCGGCCATGACAAAGAACCCGGACGGCACGATCCGCATCGACGATACAATGTGCACCGGATGCGGGCTCTGCAAAGACCTGTGTAAATTTGACGCAATAGAGCTTGTAAGGGAGGGGGAGTAAAATGGCAGTAAAAAATATCATGATCGTCGGCGTAGGCGGACAGGGAACCCTGCTTACCAGCCGGATCCTCGGCGGACTTGCCATTGCGGCAGGCTATGACGTAAAGCTTTCTGAAGTGCACGGTATGGCGCAGCGGGGCGGAAGCGTGGTGACATTCGTGCGCTACGGCGACAAAGTGGCGGAGCCGATTGTAGAAGAAGGACAGGCAGATGTCATCATTGCCTTTGAGCGCCTGGAAGCGCTCCGGTACGCACATTTTCTGAAAAAAGACGGCGCGCTGGTGGTCAATGACTGGCGGATTGATCCGATGCCGGTCGTGATCGGAAATGCGCAGTATCCGGAACATATCCTTGAGGATCTGGAAAAAGACTATAAAGTATATAAGGTGGATGCGACGGAAGAGTCCCGGAAGCTGGGCAACCCGAAAGTGTTCAACCTGATTGTGCTCGGGGTTGCGGCGCAGCACATGGACTTTACGAAAGAGCAGTGGTACGAGGTGATCGGGAAGACCGTGCCGCCGAAGACCATTGAGATCAATAAAAAAGCTTTTGACGTGGGATATAACCTGAAATAACCTATAAAATCAGGCGGGGAAAGGCGGTGATAACAATGATCAGGCAGATATCCGTTTTTGTGGAAAATCAGCCGGGCAGCATGATGAAGGTAACCTCTGTGCTCAATGAGGCGCATGTGAATATCAGGGCGATCTCTACATTTGACACGCCGGAATTCGGCATTATGCGCCTTGTAGTAGACGATCCCGTACAGGCAAAGGAAAGTCTGACGAAGGAAGGCTTCGTTACCCGGATCAGCGAGGTGATCGGGGCGGAATTGAAAGATGAGAAGGGCAACTTAAACCAGATGCTTTCGATCCTTGCCGACGGCGAGATCAATGTCAATTATATCTACTCTTTTGTGATCCGCGAAGGAAAAGCTCCGGTCATGGTATTTAGCACAGATGACTATGAGAAGGCGGAAAATGTACTCAGAGCGGCAAATGTAAAGCTCATTGAGGAAGATGAATTATAATACATTGATTTAAAGGAGAAGAAACAAATGGCAGGAGTAGCACTGGAGAACTGGGTGGAGCGCATCCGTGATCCGAAGATCGAGTGTATGAGCAGGGACGAGATGGCGGCCCTGCAGAGCGAGAGACTGGTGGACGTGGTAAAAAGGGTGTATGAAAACGTGCCTTTCTACCGCAAAAAAATGCAGCAGAGAGGCGTGGAGCCGGGGGATATCAAATCTATAGAAGACATCGAGAAGCTTCCGTTTACCACAAAGGAAGACCTGCGGGATAATTATCCTTTCGGCCTTCTCGCCATCCCCATGAGCGATGTGGCCCGTGTGCAGGGAACATCCGGAACGACCGGAAAACTGACCATCGCGCCTTATTCTCAGAAAGACGTGGACGTGTGGGGCGAGTGTGTGGCGCGTAACCTGACCATGGCCGGACTCACGAAAGAGGATATTATCCATGTATGCTATGGATATGGTCTTTTCACCGGAGGAATGGGCCTGGATTACGGCGCGAAGGCGCTGGGTGCCACGGCGATCCCCATGTCCGCCGGCAACACGAAGCGTCAGATGATGGTTATGGAGGATCTGGGCGCGACCGCATTTGCGTGTACGCCGTCCTATGCCCTCTATCTGGCGGAGTCCATCCAGGAGGCGGGGCTCGTGGACCATATGAAGCTGAAAGCCGGGATCCACGGCGCAGAGCCCTGGACGGAGGAGATGCGCAAGAAGATTGAAAGCATTCTGAACATCAACTGCTTCGACATTTACGGTCTGTGCGAGATCACCGGACCGGGCGTGGCTCAGGACTGCATTCACAAGGCTGGCCTTCATGTACATGTTGATTATTTCTATCCGGAAGTCCTCAATCCGGCGACCCACGAGAAATGTGCGGACGGCGAGACAGGAGAACTTGTATTCACCACCCTTGCGAAAGAAGCGATGCCGCTTCTCCGCTACCGCACGAAGGATCTGACCAGCATTGATCACAGTCCGTGCGCATGCGGCAGAACCCTTCCGAGGATTTCCAAATTCACCGGAAGAACCGACGATATGAAAGTCATCCGCGGCGTCAATGTATTCCCGACCCAGGTCGAGACCGCCCTTCTTTCCATGGGCGGCGTGGTCGCACCGCACTACATGATGATCGTTGACCGGGAGAACAATATGGACGTCCTGACCGTCATGGTGGAAGTGGATGAACGGGTATTCTCGGATGAGATCCGTAAACTCGACGCTCTGAGAACGAAGATCGGTGCAGTACTCAAACAGGCGCTGGGCGTATCCGTGCGTGTGAAACTGGTAGAGCCGAAGACGATCCAGCGAAGCGAGGGCAAGGCTGTCCGCGTGATCGACAACAGAGGTCTGTAAGACAGGAGGTAGAAGTTATGGGAATTACGATTCAGCAGTTATCTGTATTTCTTGAGAACCGCGAAGGACGGCTCGACGAGGTGCTTTCTGTTCTTGCGGGAAATGATGTGAATATCGTGGCGTTAAGCCTGGCGGATACGACGGAGTACGGCATGCTCCGCATGATCGTGTCGGATCCGAACAAAGGAAAGGCGGTGCTCAAAGAAAACGGCATCACCGCCATGCTCACCGATGTGGTGGCGCTTCGCGTGCCGCATGAGACCGGCTCCTTAAGCCGCGCCATGCACCAGATCGTGGAAGGCGAGGTCAATATCGAGTACATGTACGCCTTCGCCAACGGCGTTGATGCGTCCGCAGTCCTGAAATGCGACGACCCGGCGAGGGTTGTGGACATTTTAAGAGGCAGCGGGTTCGACGTATGGGAAGCGCCGGAGGCCTATGTATCAAACATAAAAATCTGATCAGAAAACAGACAATAAAGAAACGCCCGTATCAGTCTTCCGGCTGACGGGCGTTTGCCTTTTTAATCTGTTTTTCTGTAATGCTTTTTAATATAAATCTAGTCGGTTATATATTAAAAGGTACATAAAAATCTGATTAAAGTTTTACTACATTTGTTGCCTGCGGTCCTTTTGCGCCTTCTGTCACTTCGAATTCGACAGCCTGGCCTTCTTCCAGTGTCTTGAATCCATCCATAACAAGACCTGAGTAGTGTACGAAGATATCGTTGCCCTCAGAATCGGAGATGAATCCGTAGCCCTTCTGGTTGTTAAACCACTTCACTGTACCTGTCATTGTGTTACCCTCCATTAAGAATAAATAAATAAGTTGCTGTATGGTCCGCTACAGGATCCAATACTGACTTAGTGTAGCATGTTTAACAATCAAAGTCAACGAGATTCTTGTCGATTCTGTAAAATTACACAAAAGTTTACGGGAAGTTGTAATCTGAACATTTTCTGATTAAAATAATAGGAAAGGCCGTTCTGGCGAAGAAAGGAGATCAAAACATGAAAATATATGGAAGTGTAACAGAACTGATCGGAAGAACGCCGCTCCTGGAAGTAAAGAACCTGGAGCGGGACCTGGAACTGAAAGCCAGAGTCCTGGTGAAGCTTGAATATTTTAATCCGGCAGGGAGCGTGAAGGACCGGGCGGCGCTCAGTATGATCGAGGATGCGGAAACGAAAGGCAAGATCCGCCCGGGCGCGACGCTTATCGAGCCCACCAGCGGCAACACAGGGATCGGTCTCGCATCGGTGGCTGCGTCAAAAGGATATAAGGCCATATTCGTCATGCCGGAGACCATGAGCATTGAGCGCCGGAAGCTGCTGCTCGGATACGGCGCGCAGATCGTGCTGACAGAAGGAGCAAAGGGCATGAAGGGCGCCATCGAAAAAGCCGCCGGGCTGGAGAAAGAGATGGAGAATGCGGTTATCCTCGGACAGTTTGTAAATCCGGCCAATCCGGACGCCCACTACCGGACGACCGGCCCGGAGATCTGGGAGGATACCGACGGCACCGTTGACATATTCATCGCAGGAGCGGGAACCGGCGGCACGGTTAGCGGCGTCGGACGTTTCCTGAAAGAGAAAAATGCGTCCGTGAAAGTGATTGTCGCGGAACCGGATAAATCCCCGGTCCTCTCCGGCGGAAATCCGGGCCCCCATGGTCTGCAGGGGATCGGCGCGGGATTCGTGCCCGAGATCCTTGATACGGAGATCTATGATTCCATCAGCCGGGTGACCGAAGAGGAGGCCTATGCGGCGTCACGGCTTCTGGCCACAAGAGAAGGGATCCTGACCGGCATTACTTCCGGCGCGGCGCTTCACACGGCCATCCGGGAAGCCCGAAAAACGGAGAACAAAGGGAAGCTGATCGTGGCCCTGCTTCCGGACACGGGCGAACGGTATCTCTCAACCCCGCTTTTTGACTGAGTCGGGTCAATCTCCAATTGAAAATTCAGACAATGTGTTATATACTAGTTGAGGAATGATAATCAAAGGAGGAACCTGAAAATGAAAGAGTTCAAATATGTGATCACAGACCCGGAGGGAATCCACGCAAGACCGGCGGGAATCCTTGTAAAACAGGCGGCAGGCTATCAGTCATCCGTTAAGATCGCAAAAGGCGAGAAGAGCGCGGACGCGAAGAGGATCTTCGGCGTTATGGGACTCGGCGTAAAGACGGGCGAGGAAGTTACGATCACAGTGGAAGGCGCTGACGAAGATACGGCGGCTGCAGAGCTGGAGACATTCTTCAAAGAGAATTTATAATTCAGATCAGGTAATATAAGGAGATTTGATCGGTTATGATTACGATTAGCGGTAAAAGTGTATTCGGCGGCGTATCGATCGGTAAGATTTTGTTCTACCAGAGAAACGACAAAGCGATCAAGAGAGAGCGCGTCGATGATGTGGATGCAGAATGGAAGCGGTTTCAGGATGCAAAAGACACGGCAGTGGAGCAGCTTAAAGGACTTTACGAAAAAGCCCTGGAAGACGTGGGCGAGGCCAATGCCATGATCTTTGAGATCCATCAGATGATGCTGGAGGATCTGGATTATCTTGAGTCCATTGAAAATATCATCCGGACCCAGGAAGTCAATGCAGAGTATGCGGTTGCCACCACAGCGGATAACTTCGCGGCCATGTTCTCTGCAATGGAAGACGCATATATGCAGGGCCGCGCGGCAGATGTGAAAGATGTGTCCGAGCGTGTTCTCAACATTTTAAGCGGTGCGGATACCGGGATCAGGGAAATGAACGAGCCGTGCATCATCGCGGCGGATGATCTGGCGCCCAGCGAGACGGTGCAGCTTGACAAGAGCAAGGTGCTCGGTTTCGCGACCATGTACGGATCATCCAATTCCCATACGGCGATCCTGGCGCGCACCATGAATATCCCGGCTGTGATCGGCCTGGGCGAGGACCTGAAAGCAGAGTACAATGGAAAAGACGCCATCATCGACGGATTTACCGGCACCCTCTACATCGAGCCGGATGAGGAGACGATGAAGGCGATGCAGGAGAAACGGGCGAAGGATCTGGAGCAGAGAGCCCTTCTGGAGCAGCTTAAGGGCAAGGAAAATGTCACAAAGAGCGGACAGAAGATCAATGTTTACGCCAATATCGGCAATGTGTCTGATCTTGGCGCCGTACTTAAAAACGATGCCGGCGGCATCGGGCTTTTCCGGAGCGAATTCCTCTATCTTGAGAATTCAGACTTCCCGACGGAAGAGCAGCAGTTCGCCGTATATAAGAAAGTGGCGGAGAGCATGGCCGGCAAGAAAGTCATCATCCGTACCCTCGATATCGGAGCGGACAAGCAGGTGGATTATTTCGGGCTTGACAAAGAGGAGAACCCGGCGCTCGGCTACCGTGCGATCCGGATCTGCCTGACCAGGCCGGAGATCTTCAAGACACAGCTTCGCGCTCTTTACCGTGCGGCGGTATTCGGAAACATTTCCATTATGTTCCCGATGATCATCTCTGTGAAAGAGGTGCAGAAGATCAAAGAGATCATCGCCGAGGTGAAAGAGGAACTTAAGAGCGAAGGCATCCCGTATAAAGAGGATGTGGAGCTTGGCATCATGATCGAGACGCCTGCGTCCGTTATGGTCAGCCGCGAACTGGCGAAGGAAGTTGATTTCTTCAGCGTCGGTACGAACGATCTGACCCAGTATACACTGGCAATCGACCGGCAGAATTCCAAACTCGACGAGTTCTATGATCCGCATCATCCGGCGGTACTTCGGATGATCCGGATGGCAGCCGAGAGCGCCCATGCGGAAGGCGCATGGATCGGCATCTGCGGCGAACTCGGCGCAGATCTGGAGCTTACGGAAGAGTTCCTGAAGATGGGACTGGACGAACTGTCCGTATCCCCGTCCATGGTGCTTCCGCTGAGAAACCGGATCAGACAGTGCGAGTAGGACTGAATTGGAAATCAGATTCAATATATGTCATTTTCATACAGCAGACAGAGGTTGAACCCCGGTCTGCTGTATTTTATGATTGTATTCAGATGGTGAACAGCAAGTGGGATCAGAAAACGAAAAGATAATCCGCGTCTCAGTCCGGAATCTTGTGGAATTCATTCTGAGAAGCGGGGATATTGACAATCGGACATCCGGCGGAATGGAGCGGGAAGCGATGCTCATGGGCGGCCGTCTCCACCGGAAGATCCAGCGCAGCATGGGGTCGGACTATCATGCGGAAATTCCGATGAAGACGGAAGTGCACTGCAACGGATTCACGCTCCGGGTGGAAGGCCGGGCGGACGGCGTCATTATCCGTGAAAAAGAGAAAGAAAATGAAGTGCTGATCGACGAGATCAAAGGCGTGCTCCGGGATCTGGAACGGATCGAAGAGCCGGTTCCGGTGCATCTTGCGCAGGCGAAATGTTACGCGTATATGTATGCGTCGCAGAGCGGCCTGAAAAGGATCGGCGTGCAGATGACCTACTGTCATCTTGACACAGAGGAGATCCGGAGATTTACAGAAGAATATTCCCTGGAAGAGCTGGAACAGTGGTTCGGGGATCTGACCGGACAGTATGAGAAATGGGCCAGGTTCCAGATCGAATGGGCGAAAAAGCGGGACGCCTCGATCCGGGCCAGTGAATTTCCCTTTTCCTACCGGACCGGGCAGAAAGACGTGGCGGCTGCCGTGTACCGCACAATCCTCCGGAAAAAGAAGCTTTTCATCCAGGCGCCCACCGGCGTCGGCAAAACCATCTCCACCGTGTTCCCGGCGGTTAAGGCTGTAGGTGAGGGACTGGGCGACAAGATCTTTTACCTGACCGCCAAGACCATCGCAAGGACCGCCGCAGAGCAGGCCTTCCGGACGATGCAGGAACAGGGGCTCCAGATGAAGGTGATCACCCTTACGGCAAAGGAGAAGATCTGCTTCTGTGATGAAGCGGTATGCAATCCGGATGCCTGCCCCTACGCGAAAGGCCATTTTGACCGGGTAAACGACGCGGTCTATGACATGCTCATGCGCGGGGACGAGATCAGCCGGCCGGTCATAGAGGCGCAGGCGGAGAGATTCCGGGTCTGCCCCTTCGAACTGGCGCTGGATATATCCACCTGGGTCGACGCCGTGATCTGTGATTACAATTATGTGTTTGATCCGAATGCCCATCTGAAGCGGTTTTTCTCAGAGGGCGGCAGCGGAAATTATATTTTCCTGATTGACGAGGCCCACAATCTGGTGGAACGCGGGCGGGAGATGTACAGCGCGGCGCTGTATAAGGAGGATTTCCTGGAACTGAGGAAAGAAGTCCGGATTCTGGACGGAAAGCTGGCGAAGAGGCTGGGGGACGTCAATCGGCTGTTTCTGGAGCTGAAGCGGGAATGTGAAGATTACCGGATCCTCGACAGCGTGTCCCACATTGCGCTTAAACTGATGAATCTCCTGACGGAAATGGAGCGGGTCATGGAAGAGCCCGTTGATGAGGAGCTGAGGGAAAAGATCCTGAACCTGTATTTCCAGGTGCGGTCCTTTGTCAATATTCATGATGAGATGGATGAAAACTATGTGATCTACTCGGAACTGGAAGAGAACGGGCGGTTCAAAGTGAGGCTGTTCTGCGTCAATCCGGCAGCGAATCTGCAGAATTATCTGGAATACGGTTCGGGTACGGTCTTCTTTTCAGCCACACTGCTTCCGATCCATTATTATAAGAGTCTTCTGTCCGTAGAGAAAGACGACTATGCGATTTACGCGCAGTCCCCGTTCCCGCGGGAGAATATGCTTCTGATACAGGGGACGGACGTGACGACCCGGTATACCATGCGCGATGCGGGAATGTACCGGCGGATCGCGGAATACATCCGCACGGCGGTCGGCGGGAAGAAGGGGAACTATATGATCTTTTTCCCGTCCTACCGGTTCCTTGAAAATGTATATGAGGCTTTTCTGGATACGGGGCCGGATGTGGATCTGATCGTGCAGTCCCAGAATATGCGGGAAAATGAAAAAGAGGATTTCCTGGCGGAGTTTGAACAGGAGCGGGAGAGGCCGCTGGCCGCATTCTGCGTGATGGGCGGCGTGTTCTCCGAGGGAATCGATCTGACGGAAGACCGGCTCATCGGGGCGGTTGTGGTCGGGACCGGTCTGCCCCAGGTGTGCACGGACCGGGAGATCATAAAAGGATATTTTGAAGCCAGGGGAATGGACGGATTTTCGTATGCCTACCTCTATCCCGGCATGAACAAAGTGCTCCAGTCGGCGGGAAGAGTGATCCGGACAGAGACGGACCGGGGAATCGTCCTGCTCCTTGACTCCCGTTTCTCGGGCAGCCGGTACCGGGAAATCTTTCCGAGAGAATGGGCGGACTGCCGGATCTGTACCGCGTCCACCCTGGAGGATCAGATTGAATCGTTCTGGAAATAGCTGAGAAATTCCGCGGAAGCGCGTGTGAGCGGAAGATGTTCGTTGTAGGCCACAGCCAGTTCGCGGGCGGGAAGCTCTTCCTTCGTCTTCAGCACAAAGAGGTCTTTGCTGTTGTCACGGATGCAGTAATCCGGGACAAAGGCGATGCCCAGGCCGATCCGGGCCAGATCCAGCAGCAGATCGTTGCTGGTCAGCTCAATCTCCGGGACCAGGTCCAGCTGATGCTGCTGGAATACCTGATGAAGGAATTCATTCGTCGTGCTGTTTTTATCCAGCATGAGGATCGGGTAGTGGAGAAGCTCCGAAAATGTAACCGTCCGGTCCTTCAGTTCCGTAAACGGAGTCCCGGCCACAAACGCATCGCGGAACTTCCGGATCCTTAAGACAGAAGCGGCGGAATCAAGGCAGTTGTTCGGATAGTTCACGACGATCAGGTCGACAAGGCCGTTCCGCAGCAACTCCGCGCATTTCATGGAAGTCTGGTTGACGACTTTAATGTGGGCGCCGGGGAATGCCTTATGGAAGCGCTCCAGATAGGGGATCAGGAAATAGCGGCAGATGGTGTCGCTGGCGCCGATCCGGATCTGGCCCCCGGTGGAGGAGGCGTCGATGAGCTGGGCTTCGCCTTTCTGGATCAGGTTCATGGCCGGTTCGATATGGCGCATGAGGATCTCACCCTCCGGGGTGAGCTGGACTTTCTTCGTGCTCCGGATAAAGAGGGTCTGGTCCAGTTTTCGCTCCAGCGTTTTGATCGACTGGCTTACAGCGGACTGGGATATGAAAAGCTGCTTCGAAGCCTCGGAAAAGTTCAGGGTGGAAGCCACGTGGTAAAACACCTTGTAAAGCTCATAATTTATATCAATCATTATTAGACCTCCTAATAAATACTGGGTCTATTATAAGCTAAACAGAAGATAATTACAATACTATTAAGAAAGGACCGGAAGATCCTATGAAAAGCAGGAAAATCATACATTACGGAGCCGGACTGATCCTCGGGTTTGCCCTGATCGCCGCGCTTCTCATCACAAGCTTTGAAATTGCGATGTACGCGGACTTTGATGTTTACAGGCAGGAATATGAAAAATATGACGTGCTCTCAGACCTTGATATGACCATGGATGACGCCATGGATGTGACCCGGCAGATGATGGCCTATCTCCGGGGCGAGGGGGACACCCTGTCCGTCATCACCACGGTGGACGGCCGGGAGCAGGATTTCTTCAATGAGCAGGACCGGTTTCATATGGGGGAAGTCCGGGATCTCTTTATCGGCGGGCTCAACATCCGGACCGGCGCACTGGCGGCCGCAGTCCTCTGCGTCCTGCTGCTTATCTTTACAAAAGCGGATCTGAAGAAAGTGATACCGGCCGGCTATCAGGCGGCGCTTGCCGTTACAGCGGCCGCGCTTCTGTTCCTGGGGATCGCATGTGCGGTTGATTTTAACGCCGTGTTTGTCAGATTTCATCACATCTTTTTCGACAACGACCTGTGGATCTTCGACCCGGCGGAAGATTATATGATCCGGATGCTGCCGGAAGGACTGTTTTTTGATTTTGTCGTGCGGATCGGATGTATATTTGCCGGGCTGCTCGCCGTGCTTCTGGTCCTCAGTTTCATCCCCCGGATCATGAAGAAGAAAAGAAATTAGTACGACTTATAACTAACTTTAATTATATTAATTGTACTAATGATGTGAATTATGGTACGATACAGACAGATGCTTAAGGATACACACTTATGACTATGAATGAAAAGGAGAACAAATATGAGCGGTGTAAAACGAGTATACGTTGAAAAGAAACCGGATTATGCTGTTGCGGCCAAAGCGCTCCGCCATGAGATCAGACGGTATCTCGGAATCATGGATGTCACAGGCGTCCGGGTGCTGATCCGTTATGATGTGGAGAATATTTCCGATGAGACATTTGAGAAGGCATGCAGCGGCGTGTTTGCAGAGCCGCCGGTTGATATCCTTTATAAGGAGACTTTCCCTGCGGATGAGGGAAGCCGCAGCTTTTCCGTGGAATATCTTCCCGGACAGTTCGATCAGAGAGCAGATTCTGCGGAGCAGTGCATCCGTTTTATCAATGAGGATGAGGCGCCGGTCGTCCGGATGGCGACCACCTACGTGATCGAAGGCGGCATTTCCGATGCGGAATTCGAGGCAATCAAGGAACACTGCATCAACCCGGTCGATTCCAGAGAAGCGGCGCCCGGGAAACCGGACACCCTTGTCACGGTATTTGACGACCCGGCTGATATCGCCGTGTTTGACGGATTCAAGGACATGTCGGAGGCTGAGCTGAAGGAACTCTATGATTCGCTCGGCCTCGCCATGACATTCAGGGACTTCCTTCATATCCAGAATTATTATAAAGGTGAAGAGGATCGCGATCCGACGATGACGGAGATCCGCGTGCTTGATACGTACTGGTCGGATCACTGCCGCCATACAACATTTTCCACGGAACTGAAAAATGTAAAATTCGACGACGGTGACTACCGTCAGCCGATCGAGGATACGTACCGCCAGTACTTGAAAGACCACAGCGAGATCTTCGCCGGACGAGAGGACAAGTTCGTCTGCCTGATGGATCTGGCGCTCATGGCGATGCGCCGGCTGAAACGGGAAGGGAAGCTTCAGGACCAGGAAGAGTCCGATGAGATCAATGCATGCAGCATCGTTGTTCCGATTAAAGTGGACGGCGTGGAAGAGGAGTGGCTCATCAATTTCAAGAACGAGACCCACAACCACCCCACAGAGATCGAGCCTTTCGGCGGCGCGGCCACCTGTCTGGGCGGTGCGATCCGCGATCCCCTTTCCGGACGGACCTATGTATATCAGGCCATGCGCGTGACCGGCGCAGCAGATCCGACGGTCTCCGTGAAAGACACCTTAAAGGGCAAGCTGCCCCAGAAGAAGCTGGTGCGCGAGGCGGCCCACGGATACAGTTCCTACGGCAACCAGATCGGCCTTGCGACAGGGCTTGTAAAAGAGATCTATCATCCGGACTATGTGGCGAAACGTATGGAGATCGGCGCTGTGCTGGGCGCGGCTCCGAGACGCGCCGTGATCCGTGAGAATTCCGATCCGGGCGACATCATCATCCTGCTCGGCGGCCGGACCGGACGCGACGGCTGCGGCGGCGCAACCGGATCCTCCAAGGTTCATACGGTAGAATCAATCGAGACATGCGGCGCGGAAGTACAGAAGGGAAATCCGCCTACAGAGCGCAAGATCCAGCGTCTGTTCCGCCGCGAGGAAGTAAGCTGCCTCATCAAGAAGTGCAACGACTTCGGCGCGGGCGGCGTGTCCGTGGCAATCGGCGAGCTGGCGGACGGCCTTCGCATTGAACTGGATAAAGTTCCGAAGAAATATGCCGGCCTTGACGGGACGGAGATCGCCATCTCCGAATCCCAGGAGCGTATGGCGGTCGTGGTTGACCCGAAGGACGTGGATCAGTTCATGGCTTACGCCGCAGAGGAAAATCTGGAGGCCACGAAGGTTGCCGTTGTCACGGAAGAGCCCAGGCTTGTCCTGATCTGGAGAGGAAAAGAGATTGTAAATCTCTCCAGAGCGTTCCTGAACACAAATGGCGCGCACCAGGAGACGGATGTGGAAGTGGAGATCCCGTCCCACGCAGACACACTGTTCCGCAGAGATGAGATTACAGACGTAAAAGCCGCATGGCTCAATACGCTGAGCGATCTGAATGTCTGCTCCCAGAAGGGGCTTGTGGAGATGTTTGACGGCTCCATCGGCGCCGGCTCCGTATTCATGCCTCACGGCGGAAAATACCAGCTCACAGAGACCCAGGCCATGGTGGCAAAAGTCCCGGTCCTCAACGGCAAGACCGACAGCGTCTCCATGATGAGCTACGGCTTTGATCCCTATCTGTCAAGCTGGAGCCCGTACCACGGCGCCGTATATGCCGTAACGGAATCCATTGCAAAGATCGTGGCTGCAGGCGGCGACTTCCACGGGATCCGGTTCACATTCCAGGAGTATTTCCGCAGGATGACCGAAGATCCGAAGCGCTGGAGCCAGCCTTTCGCGGCCCTGCTGGGCGCATATGCCGCACAGATCGGCTACGGCCTGCCGTCCATCGGCGGAAAGGACAGTATGTCCGGAACATTCCAGGATATCGACGTACCGCCGACCCTGGTATCCTTTGCCGTGGATATGGCCCATGACAGTGAAATCATTACGCCGGAGCTGAAGAAAGCGGGCAATAAACTTGTATGGCTCCGCATTGAAAAAGATGAATATGACCTGCCGAAGTACGATAAGGTTATGGAACAGTACGCAAAATTCACGGAGGACATCCGTGCCGGACGCATCGTGTCCGCTTACGTACCGGATCGCCACGGCGTGATCGCAGCGGTCAGCCGCATGGCATTCGGCAATAAGATGGGTGTGAAGCTGGAGCACAGCATGGATCCGCGGGATCTCTTCGCGCCGGCTTTCGGAGATCTTATCGCGGAAGTTGCAGACGGACAGGTGGGTAATCTGCAGATCAGCTACACCGTGATCGGCGAGGTGACAGACCGTGACGGCTTCGAATATGCAGATACACAGATCAGCATGGGAGAGGCGCTTCAGGCATGGACCGGCACACTGGAAAAAGTGTTTGCGACGAAATCCGAGGAGAGCAGAGCGCAGACGGTGGACAATGAGCCGTACAAAACGTCTGATATCCATATCTGCAGTCATAAGATCGGCAAGCCGACCGTATTTATCCCGGTATTCCCGGGAACCAACTGCGAGTATGACAGCAGAAAGGCGTTTGAGCACGCAGGCGCACGCGTCATTACGAGGGTGTTCCGCAATCTGGATGCAGAGGATATCCGTTCATCCGTGGAAGAATTTGAGAAGGCCATCGGCCAGGCTCAGATGATCATGTTCCCGGGCGGATTCAGCGCCGGAGACGAGCCGGACGGTTCCGCCAAGTTCTTCGCAACCGCATTCCAGAACGCGAAGATCAAAGAGGCGGTGGAGAAGCTCCTCAACGAGCGCGACGGCCTTGCGCTCGGCATCTGCAACGGATTCCAGGCTCTGATCAAGCTGGGACTGGTTCCGTACGGCGAGATCACCGGACAGACCGAAGATTCACCGACACTGACGTACAACACCATCGGACGCCATATCTCAAAAATGGTCTACACGAAAGTTGTATCCAACAAGTCCCCGTGGCTTCAGGA
This sequence comes from Candidatus Mediterraneibacter quadrami, assembly GCA_019120575.1. GTDB lineage: Bacteria > Bacillota > Clostridia > Lachnospirales > Lachnospiraceae > Mediterraneibacter > Mediterraneibacter quadrami. The sequence continues at coordinate 82,536 of DWUU01000024.1, read as the reverse complement.
AGCGAAGCTGGGCGGCGTATACACCAACCCGGCATCACACGGAGAAGGACGGTTTGTGGCAAATGAAGAGTGGATCAGACGTCTCTTCGAGAACGGACAGGTCGCGACCCAGTACTGTGATCCGGAAGGCGTAAGCTCCATGGATGAAGAGTGGAACATCAACGGATCCTACAGCGCGATCGAGGGCATCACCAGCCCGGACGGAAGGATCCTGGGCAAGATGGCGCACTCCGAACGCCGCGACGCTTCGGTCGCTGTCAACATCTACGGAGAACAGGATCTGAAGATCTTCGAGTCGGGTGTGAAATATTTTAAATAAAATGTAAAAAAACAGTTGACATCTGTCGGAAGTTAATAGTATAATAGCAAAGCGGGTTGCGGGAAAGAAACCGGAACCCGCATAATATGGGGTCTTAGCTCAGCTGGGAGAGCATCTGCCTTACAAGCAGAGGGTCATAGGTTCGAGCCCTATAGGCCCCATAGTTAATTTAATACGGCGGAATAGCTCAGTTGGCTAGAGCACACGGTTCATACCCGTGGTGTCGCTGGTTCAAATCCAGTTTCCGCTACTCGCAGGAGCCCGTTTTTACGGGCTTTTTTCTATAGTTAATGATCAGGGAGAACGGAATGATGCTTAAGATCTCGATTTGTGATGATGATGCCAGAGACAGAGAACTGATTGCCGGAAATCTGAGGATCTACGCAGAGGAACACCGGGAATACGGTATCTTGTTTGATACATATTCATCTGCTTTTGAGATGCTGGATGCTTTTGAAAAAAAAGGCGGCCCGGATATTGCGCTGCTGGATATCTGCATGCCCGGAATGCTTGGAACAGAGCTGGCGCGGGATATTCTCCGATGCAGTGAGAGCACAGACATTATCTTTCTCACCAACAGTTCTGATTATGCTGTAGATGCATTCTCAATTCATGCCGCTGATTATATCCGGAAGCCTTATACACAGGAAAAATTCAATGATTCTCTTGATCGTGTGATCGCCAGACGCCGTGAACGGACCTGGATCCTTCTCCCAACCGAGGGGGAAGTGCACCGCATCGCGCTTGAAGATATTCTCTATGTGGAGACCCGGGATAAGTGCCGGGTGTTTTTCCTCACATCTGGAGAAGAGAGGATGACCCGGCTTTCTTCTGCCCGTCTGCAGGAATATCTGCCGGAGGACAGGGGCATGGTGGCCTGCGGAGTTTCCTATATAGTCAACCTGCGTCATGTGCGCTGCTTTTCCGGTATGGATCTTGTGATGGATAACAATGTACGCATTCCTGTTCCGCGCAGGCTGCGCACGAGGATAAAACAGGCGTATTTTGATTTTTATCTGAAGGAGGCGGAAAGCTGATGCTGGATCTTCAATATATCAAAACCGTTTTTTTTATCGGAACAGCGATTTATATCGTTCATATGCTGGCAGCGGTCTCCCTGCAGGAGAGGAGATATTCTGTGAAAAAGACGGTGGCTGTGTGGGCGCTGGCAGGGATCGTGCTCCTGCTGGATATCTATCTGGGTTTCGGACTTCTGCCGGAACCGCTTATACTGCCGGTTCCTTTTATATTCGCTTATCTGTATTATCTGATAACATTTATCTGTGTCTCTGCGGACGGATTCTGGAAAAAATGCTACCTGTGGGTTACATATGCCTGTGTGTTCTCCATTGTCTGGTCGATTACGATCTTCCTGAGTTATATGTTTTTCCCGGACTGTGCCGAGCCGAAGCTGTATGTTGTCCGCGCTGCATTTTATATGGCAATCTATCTGCCGGTCCTGCTCCTGTACCGCAAATACGGAAGGCCTCTTATCCGCGAAGTCAGCGGATCCCGTGGAAAAAGCTGGAGAATGCTGTGCTGGATTTCAGTATTGTATCTGATTGTATTTATGCTGCTTCTGAACAGGATCCGACTGGATGAAGGGATCCGCTCTGATACGTTGACTTTCTTTCTGATAATTGTGTGTACATTTGCCGCGGTTAATATCCTGAGCATCAGCAATATATATTATATGCGAAAGGAAGCAAGGGCAGAGCTTGCAAAACAGAATATCGAGTATCTGACATCGTACATCGAATCTGTCAGCAAAGCAGAGCAGGAGACCCGTCGCATCCGTCACGACAAGCGTCACCACGATGAACAGATCGCCATGATGGCGCGGCTGGGAGACACGGAAGGAATTCTGCGTTATCTCGGCCGTGAAAAGGATGAGATTGAGACTCCCCATGCCTGGTGTCCCCATGTTATGGTCAACGGAATACTGAGTTCTTACGCAGGGAAGGCGAAAGAGGCTGGAATCGAATTCACAGCCCGGGCAGATACTCCGTCCCGGTCTGAAATTGCAGATTCAGACTTTGTAGCCATACTTGCCAACCTTCTAGAAAATGCGTTTCATGCCTGTATTAAGACGGAAGTTCATGGGAGTGTCCGGGTGAACATTAAAGATGTAGGGAAGAAAACAGTGATCGTTGTAAGTAATCCCTGTTATGTCGGTTTTAAACTGGAAAACGGAATGCCGGTTTACCGGGGAACCGGCATAGACAGTATTGTCACGTCGGCTGAACGGTATCATGGTGAACTCAGTTATAAAATCAGCGGGAATATCTGCACAGCCTGCGTCATCCTTAATTCAAAAATATAAAATCTGTAATTCTCTACGGCCGCCTTCGGGCGGTCTTTTGTTTTCCTGAAAACGACCAATTTCGGAATGATTTCGACCAATTTCGTATTTCTCTGAATATAAAACAGATAACAGTAGTATCATTTTCAAACGTATGACTGGGAAAATATGCAAATGCGGAGGTAGATTATGGAGATTCAGAAAACTTTAAATGGAACTGCTTTAACCGTTGCGGTGGAGGGACGGCTTGACACTACGACCTCTCCGCAGATGGAGGAAGAACTCCGGAACAGTATTGACGGTATAACGGATCTTGTACTTGATTTCGGGAAATTGGAGTATATCTCGTCTGCCGGGCTTCGCGTGCTTCTTGCCATGCAGAAGATCATGAACAGACAGGGAAAGATGACGCTTAAAAATGTGGGCGACGTGGTTATGGAAGTATTCGAGGTTACGGGGTTCGTTGATATTTTAAACATTGAGTAACCTCTCTCTGAAGAGGAGGTATTGTATGTCATGCATACAGGTATTGCCGGCAGCCCTCTGCCCTGCGGCAGCATCGGTTCTTTTTTATCAGTGCGGCAAAAAATCCAGGTTTGCACAGATGCCGGGAATGTACAAACAGGTCATATATGGTCTGGTATTCGGTCTGATCGCTGTATTTGCCACAGAGTCGGGGATTTCCTCAAATGGAGTCCTTATCAGCGCCAGAGATGCGGCTCCTTTGTGCGCAGGCCTTGTTTTCGGTGCGCCGGCAGGTGTTCTAGCCGGGGTGACCGGAGGCGCAGAGCGATATATAGCCGCACTGTGTGATGTCGGAGCTTACACAGGGGTCAGCGCAAGCCTCACTACAGTTTTTGCAGGTATCCTGGGCGCGGCGCTCAGAAAGTGGCTTTTTGATGATAAACGACCTGTCTGGTGCTATGGGCTGGCATCGGGAACTGTGTTGGAAGTGGTCAATATGCTTCTTGTATTTTCCGGCAATATGGGGGATGTGCGGCAGTCGTTCATTCTGGTGGAACGCTATGCCGTACCGATGATCGTGCTGAACGCGGGATCCGTAACGCTGGCTATGTTTGCAGTATCCGTTCTTGCAGGGGAACTTAGCCGGGCCGGGCGGAAAAAATACAGGCTTCAGCTGGCGCAGGCGTTCTCACGCTGGCTGACGTTCTGTGTCGTACTGGCTTTTGCGGTTTCCAGTCTGTTCATCTACATGCTGCAGACAAGGCTTGCGGTAGATGACGCGGATGAGATGCTTTCTCTGTACATTAAAGATGTAAGGGCCGACATTAATGATGCATCGGATGAAAATCTGCTGGAACTGACACGTGAAATACGGGATGATCTGGAACGAACCGGCAATTTTGAAGAAAGCACGCTTTTCGCGCTCCTGAAAGAAAATGATGTTTCCGAGATCAATGTTGTGAATGACCGTGGAATCATTGTCGCAAGCACAACGCCGGAATATCTGGATTTTGATATGAGCAGCGGAGAGCAGTCGGAAGAATTTATGACCCTGCTGAATGGAGAAGAAGAGCTGGTACAGAGATATCAGACAGTTTCTTACGGCGGCGTGTCGATGAAATATGCCGGCGCTGTTCTGGACGGCGGCGGTTTTGTCCAGGTGGGATATGATTCCAAGAGATTTCAGAGGGATATTGATGAACAGGTGACAGGCCTTACGAGAAACCGCCATGTAGGAGAAAACGGTTTTATGCTTATCGCGAATGAAGATTTCAATCTGGTAAGCGATCCGGCCGGTCATGAGGGAATGAATCTGGGTGTAACGGGGATCCGGCAGCATCTGGGCCTGAACAGCGAGAGCGGAAGCAGAGAAAAGTGGAGCCCGGAAGGCGGAGGCAGACTGCTGACAGAGAAAGTGTACGGGGAAGAATGTTATCTGATGTACGACGTTGCAGAAGGATATTATATTATCGGCGTCATGCCGGTGTCGGAGGTCGTATTTGGCCGCGATGTTTCTCTGTATATTACGATTTTTATTGAAATCCTCGTGTTCGCCGGTCTGTTTGTGCTGATCTATTTTCTTGTAAAAAAACTGGTGGTAGAAAATATCCAGCGGATCAACAGGTCCCTGGAAGAGATCACAGGCGGAAATCTGAATGTTTCTGTGGATGTCCGGACGAATGAAGAGTTTGTATCCCTTTCCGATGATATCAATTCTACCGTCGATACGCTTAAGGGCTATATTGCAGAGGCGGCGGCACGGATCGATAATGAGCTGGAATTTGCAAAGACGATCCAGTTTTCTACGCTTCCGTCTGTATTCCCGCCTTATCCGGAACGGACGGATTTTGACATCCATGCGACAATGGATACGGCAAGAGAAGTGGGCGGGGATTTTTACGATTTCTATCTTCTGGATGAGAACCGTCTTGCATTTCTGATGGCCGACGTGTCCGGTAAAGGGATATCAGCCGCCATGTTTATGATGAAGGCAAAAACGCTGCTCAAGAGTTACGCGGACAAAGAGAGTGATGTCGCGAAAATACTCTCAAGCGCGAATACAGCCCTGTGTGAAAATAATGAAGCGGAAATGTTCGTGACCTGCTGGATGGGGATCCTGAATTTTAAAACACATATGGTTCAATTCGCGAATGCTGGGCATAATCCGCCGCTGATCAGACATCAGAACGGAAGCTACGAATTCTTCAGGTCGCGTCCCGGTTTCGTCCTCGGCGGCCTGGACAGCGTAAAATACAGGAGCGGTGAATTTGAACTGGCACCCGGGGACGAAATATTTCTCTATACAGACGGTGTGACCGAGGCGACAGACGTCCATAACCGGCTTTACGGGGATGAGAGATTAAAGAATGTTCTGAACCGCCTGGCCGGTGCGGATGCGGGGAACGTCTGCCGTGGGGTAAAGCAGGATGTAGATGCGTTTGTGGGCGATGCGCCGCAGTTTGATGACATGACCATGCTTTGCCTGAGGATGATCCCGAAGCACATGATCACAATTGATCCGAAAGAGGATAATATGCAGGCGGTACTCGACTTTGTAGAGCAGACCCTTGACCGGGCGGAAGTGCCTGTGAATACCGCGATGAAAATGAACATTGCAGTGGATGAAATATATTCCAATATCCGGCTCTACAGCGGTGCCACAAAAGCCACCGTTGAATGCTCAGTGGATGACAGCCTGATCATGCTTGTATTTACGGATGATGGAAGGCCGTATAATCCTCTTGAACAGGATGATCCGGATATCACACTTTCGGCGGAAGAGCGGGAGATCGGCGGGCTTGGTATTTTCATGGTTAAAAAGACCATGGACGAGGTGACGTATGAGTATTCAGAGGGCTGGAACCGCCTGATTATAAAGAAAAAAAGATAAGGAAGGAATAACAGGTCAAATTGGCAGAAGTGGAGAAGAAAAGTTATCTGCTCTCGGCAGAAGGTATAGATAAAATTTCACAGGAATTTTCAGCAGCTCTGACAGAAATGGAAGTTGACCGGAAAGATGTGCTGAGACTGCGCATTTCGCTGGAGGAAATACTGGAGAGCTGGCTGTCGTTTCTTGAAAATGCACCGGTTACGTTTCTCACGGGCAGGCGGATGGGAAAACAGGTGGTCGAAATCCGTATTGAGGGACGTGAGATCCGGTCTGACGAAGGACTGGAAAATCTGATGTTTTCCAGCCGACTCCTTGCGCAGGCAGGTCTTACGCTTGTCAGAAGTTATAAAAGGGGCGAAAACTGTCTGACAGTCAATCCGCCCGCCAGACAGAAGATGGGGCAGATGCAGAAGCTGCTGATCGCTATTTTGTCAGCTGTTGTCCTTGGCCTGCTGCAGAGGGTATTCCCGTCTGATGTGCAGAACGGCATCCGGGCAGTGACGGATCCGCTATTCACGCTGATCCTGAACCTGCTGCGGAGCATATCTTCGCCGATGATATTTCTTGCAATCTGCTGGGGCATCTTCAATATCGGAGATATGACCGTTATGGAACGGATTGGAAAGATCGTGATCGTCCGTTTCATTGCACTGACCTTTCTTACAGGTACACTGACGGCTGTTGGCGTTTCGTGGCTTTTCCGGACAGAGCTGGCAATCGAAAATACAGCAGTGGGAGGATTTTCCGAGATCTATCAGATCGTTCTTGATATAGTACCGTCAGATATTATATCGCCGTTTTTAGATGGCAATACGCTGCAGATTATATTTCTGGGCGCGGCGGTGGGAATCGCTCTTCTGATACTGGGTGACCGGGTTTCGGCTACACGGGCGGTTATTGAGCAGATGAATGAAGTGGTGCAGCTCCTCATGGAAGCGATCGGAGGGCTGATCTCTGTTTTTGTCTTTTTCAGTCTTTTCGGTTTGATGGGATCTGATTTTGACTCGGAGATCACAGGAATTGTCAAGGCACTGATCATCGCGTTTGGCGGGTGTACACTTATCAGCCTTGTGTTTATGGCTGTTCTGTCTGTTCGCTATAAAGTGGCGTTTCGGACACTGATCAGGAAACTGCTTCCGACTTTCCTGATCGGAATAACCACGGCGTCCTCTGCAGCGGCCTTTGCGACAAATATGGAGACCTGTGAAAAGGAACTGGGGATCCCGCAGAATCTCTCCCATTTTGCAGTCCCGCTTGGACAGGTGATCTTCAAGCCGGCTGCTGCTTTCGGATTTTCTGTTGTCTGTCTGTGCATGGCGGAAAACTATGGCGTTGCCATTACATTACCCTGGCTTGTTACGAAGGTAATCGTAGTCGGGCTTTTAGCAATGGCTGCACCGCCCATACCGGGAGGAGCACTGACCTGTTATACGGTCATGTTCACGCAGCTTGGCATACCGGTAGAGGCCGTCGCGTTGGCGGTGGCGATCAACTCGCTGATCGATTTTGTCATGACAGCCAATAATCTGACCTGTCTGCAGGTGACTGCGGTGGCTGTGTCAGGCAGGCTGGGAATGCTGGACGTACGATGTTTAAGAAATAAAAGATAACGGTTTCCCGGGGAGGGTCTTAAATGCTGAAGGAAGAAAACAGAATCATTCCGCGGATATTAAGGGATATGAATGAGGGCGTTCTGGTATTGGACGCGAAAGGAAGTATTTTATATTTAAATGAAAACGGACGCGCATTGCTGGGGAAAAAAGACAGTCCGGAAGGGCAGAAGTACAGTCTGGCTTTTCTGGCGGAGGAAACAGATGAAACAAATGACGGATTCCATCAGTTTGTGCTGGACGCCGTCTATGATAAGGAGAATGCCCATTCCGGAGAGGCGGCTTATAAGATCCCGGGCGGCGGCATGAAGTATTTTAACATGACCTCCTCTTTTCTGTCCGGTGAAAGCGGAACGGAGAGGGTCGGAGTCGTGGTTGTATTTACAGACATCACGGATCTCGTACACATCAACCGTCAGCGAAGAGAGTCGTCCACAGTATTTGCGGTGATGATGACGTGCATCTGCGGCTATCTGTTTTTGTGGAGTCTGCTCCGTTTTATGGGCATAGAACCGCCCGGGTGGGTGATGAGCATTGTGATCGAATGTATTTCTGTGGTTATGTTTGTGATCATCCTGAAAACGACAAGCTTTTCCTTTAATGATATCGGCCTGCGGATCACAGACGCCCGGAAGACATTTGTCCCGGCTGCATGGATCACCGTGATCGGAACCGTTGTTATGGTTGGCGGGAAAGTGCTCCTGCTTCGTGTCGCGCCTGGATTCTTCCCGGAGGGTGCGCCTTTCTGGGACTGGAGCGCAGGAACCGTTGCCGATATTTTCTATCCCGCAACGGCAGTCCTGCAGGAATTTCTGGCAAGGGGGGTTATGCAGGAAAACCTGAACCGGGTGTTCAGCGGGAAACACGCCATGGGCATGTCTGTATTTGTATCTTCCCTGGCATTCGGCGTCATGCATATCCACTATGGACTGCCGTATATGCTGGCAGCATCGATCCTGCTGGGGGCGCTCGGAATGCTGTACAACAGACAGCGCAATATCTGGGGCCTGTGCATTATCCACTATGTGCTGGGTGAGGTGGCGACCTTTTTGAGATATGTGATCTGATAACAGAGAAAGGAATGAACAATGTTAGGCTACTATAATTATACGATATGGCTGACCTGTCTTGGTATGGCGTCTGCCGTTACAGGGATAACATTTTCGCTGGAAGGAGAGCCCACGATCGCGGTCGCGTGTCTGATGTTTGCTGGATTCTGTGACTGTGTGGACGGGATCGTCGCACGGACCAAGAAAGACAGGACTGCGGAAGAACATCATTTCGGGATCCAGCTGGATTCACTCTGTGATGTCGTGAGTTTCGGAGTCTTTCCTGCTGTTTTGTGCTATTCACTTGGCGTCAGGGGAATGATAGGGACGGGGATCCTGATTTTCTATTGCTTTTGTGCAGTGATCCGTCTGGCATGGTTTAATATGCTGGAAGAATGCAGAGGAGCGGAGAAAGACAAAAAGCGATATTACCACGGTCTGCCGGTCACATTTATGTCTGCGATCCTGCCCCTTGTATATTTTCTCCGGCTCTGGACTTCCGGCACAGTCTTTGTGACAGCGCTCGGGGCAATGCTGGTCATAACCGGAATTTTCTATATCATTGACTTTCCGCTTCCGAAAACCCATCCGGCTGTGGCGGGAGGACTGATGCTCACAGACATCATTGCTCTGCTGATCTGTATATCTGCAGGAATTTAGAAAAGGATGAAAAGACAATCATGAGATACAGGGACCGAAGGGGCAACGAAATAACAGGAAATGAAAAGCAGGACCGGATTTTGCGGCTTTTGTACGGTACACTGGCCGGACGGCTTCTGATGAAGCCCCTTGTTCAGCCGGTTGTCTCCGGAATAGCCGGACGTTTTTTGAACACGAAACTGTCATCCTTTCTGGCAGGGGCGGCAGTAAAAAAATACCGGATCGACCTGTCTGATTATGAGGAAAGGTATTTTTCATCGTACAATGCATTCTTTCGCAGAAAGCTGCTTCCCGGAAAACGGCCGGTATGTGCCGGAAAAGAAATCCTGATCAGCCCGTGCGACGCCAAACTTCTATGCATTCCGGTCAGGGAAGGCAGCCGATTCCGCATTAAACACAGCGTTTATACATTGCGGAGCCTTCTCAGAAATGGAAAGCTTGCTGAGAAATACGAGGGCGGTATGCTGCTTGTCTTCCGGCTGACGGTTGATGACTACCACCATTACTGTTACATAGCGGATGGCAGGAAATCAAAAAACGTCCATATTAAAGGCGTATTTCACAGCGTTAATCCATTCGCAGTTGATGAAGTGCCGGTTTACAGGGAGAATACAAGAGAATACAGCGTTCTGGAAACTGCCGGGTTTGGCACGGTGCTGATGATGGAAGTCGGCGCGATGCTGGTGGGTAAGATATGCAACCGCCACGGCGAGACACTCGTATCCCGGGGTGAGGAAAAAGGATATTTTGAGTTCGGCGGATCTACAGTAATACTTGGATTTGAAAAAGACAGGATCCGTCTCGATGCTGATATTATCAAGAACAGCAGAGAACAGGTGGAGACGCTGGTAAGGATGGGGGAACGCATCGGAACAGCAGCGCATGCGCGGGAGACAGAGATGCTCGTACACTAATTATGAAAGTGACAGTGCGGATGGTAATGCACAGGCACAGTGGCTGGAAGCGGAAGACACAAAGCACCCACGCAGGGAAGGACTGAAATTTGACTGGATAGAAATAGAAAAATAGGAATGCGATTTTTTTAATGCTGCCACACTATGTGACAGCTTTTCTTCGTCTTACAAGTATGTTATAATTCGTAAATAATATTTCATAATCAGCAATACCGATGAACATCTTCAGAATTTCGGCATACTCAGAGATCCGGATACAATGAAGATTATCGGCCCTGCCCCTATCTATGATTCCGGAAACAGTATGTTTTACAATGAAAACAGAAAAACACCCTATACAAGAGCTGACATACTTGACAGAGAAATCACAAGCTTATACAGCCGGGAAGAAAAACTTCTGAAAAAAGTAAAAAACCGAAATATTGTGAGAGAAGACCTGCTGCCGTCTCGGGCGGAAGTCAGAGAATTATATGCAGAAATTGGTATTCCGGAATGGAAAGCGGCGGTAATTGCTGAAATCTATAATATAAAACTTCAGCTTCTCCACGAATTCCGGAAGGGCAAGACAATATCCGTATACAATGAAAAGCTTCAAAGCTCTTAAAATTAACGAACCTTAACCGCTATAAACTGGAATTACAATTCAAGTTATGATAGAATAGTCCACAGAATTGTTACGGAGGATAAAGTCATGAATCAGAAATCAAGTTACGCATTCCGTCTGGTGCTTGGCGGCTGGCTTACTTATCTAGGTGTCAGCCTGCTGTACCAGATGTATAAAGAGAGACCGAGCAATATGGTGCTCATAAGCGTGATCGCGGTCATATTTGTGATCGTCGGCGCGGTCTGTGCGATACACAGTCTGTTGAAAATTCTGGGCATCCGCATGCCCGGTCTGTTCAGAAATTTTAAAATGAAAAAGGCGGAAAAAGCGGAAGAACTGGATGAACCGGAAATTCAGCAATTTGTTCCAGGTGACAGCAATGTACAGCCTGTGGCACTGACTGCTCCGGAAGAGAACAGCCCGGCGGAGGATGAATCATCTGAATCTGAAAATGCCCCGGCTGCTTCGGGAAATGAAGCGGATGAGCCAGCAGTCGACGCCGAAGTTCAGAAAGCGGGAGCGGATGAATCGGACGCTCCTAAGGACGCGGCTGCAGAGTCAGAAGATGGTCCGGCAGCTCCGGAAAGCGATTCGGCCGAACCGGAAGACGATGCGGATATTCCGGAAAAGAATGCAGATGAGGCGGATGAGCATGCTGATCATGCAGAAACCGATGCAGCTGAATCGGACGCCGCTGCAGAAATGTCAGAAGCTGCAGAAAAAGAGAAACTCAGAGCCGGCGCTTTGAATATCGAAATCCTTGAAGTGACAGAGGAAGAGAAAGACGACCACGCGGATGAGATTGAAAATGATTATGAGGAGAAATAAGTATGCGGATCGGAATGGGCTATGATGTGCACCGGCTGTCAGCCGGAAGGAAACTGATCATGGGCGGTGTGGATATTCCATATGAAAAGGGGCTTCTGGGACATTCGGATGCGGACGTCCTGGTGCATGCGATCATGGACGCGCTTCTCGGCGCGGCTGCGCTAGGAGACATCGGGAGTCATTTCCCGGATACGGATCCGGCCTATGAGGGAATCTCCAGCATCCGTCTGCTGGAGCATGTCGGAAAGCTTCTCGCTGACAGCGGATATGCAATCGGCAATATTGACGCGACGATCATCGCGCAGAAACCGAAGATGCGGCCCCACATTGATCAGATGCGGGAAAATATTGCAAGTGCGCTGAAGATCCGTCCGGACCAGGTCGGCGTGAAGGCGACGACGGAAGAGGGGCTTGGATTTACAGGAAGCGGAGCTGGCATATCCGCCCATGCGGTGTGCCTTCTGGAACAGATATAAAGGGGAAGGGCGGAGAAATGATCCTTCGTAAACTTACTCAGGAAGAGCATGGAAATACGCGCCCGTTGTGGGAAGAAGTCTTTGCGGATGACACAAAGACTTTTCTTGATTATTATTACTATATCAAGACGCGGGACAATGAGATCTACACGGTGGAGGAAGACGGGCAGATCTGCTCCATGCTTCAGCTTAATCCATACACACTGAAAATCGAAAATGCTTCCTTTCCGGGCGCCTATATCATCGCGGTGGCAACCCGGGAGCCGTACAGAGGACGGGGGTATATGGGGGCGCTTCTTCGCAGGGCGCTGAACGACATGTATGCGAAGAAAATGCCGTTTACCTTTCTGATGCCTGCCGCAGAAGCAATCTACACGCCCTATGATTTCCGCTTTATCTATACGCAGAATATCGGAAGGGTTTCCCTGGAAAATGAGCCGGATGCGGACGGGCGTCAGAGTGATGACTGCACATTCACCGATGCCATGCTCTGGGATGCCGAAGAAATGGCCTCTTTCTTTAACGGGCATTTTGCGGTAAAATGGCAGGTGTACGCCGAAAGAGACGGGGCGTACTACCAGACGATGATCATGGAGCAGATGAGCGAGCGGGGCGGCGTGCGGCTGATCCGGGAAAACGGCTCCATGAAGGGCATGTACGCCTACGCGTCAGAAGGACGACTTGAGATACGCGAGCCGCTGTATCTTCCGGGATACGAAGCGGCATATCGGAGATCGGTCCGGGAGCTGCTTAAGGCACAGCCGCATAAGACTACTGATGAAGGCAGTCCGGACTGCAGTGAAGCGGTCGTATACGCCTGCGGTGAGGAGGATGCGGTTAAAAAGAAACCGGTCATTATGGCGCGGATCATCCGGCTGGAAGAGCTGCTGCAGGTCATGACTGTTCCGCAGGGCATTGCCATGCGGTGCAGTTTTGCAGTGATAGATCCGCTGATCCATGGGAACAGCCGTGTATGGCAGATCTCAAGCGCTGAAGATGAGCAGGAGATCCATGTGCGCGAGACGGAGGATTCGGAGGGCGTGATTCCTATCAGCGCCCTGACAGAATTTCTTTTCGGCCGGACTGACGCAGGCGGGCTGTCCGGACAGGAAGGCGTGATCCTTTCGGAACATCTTGCGGAAGAGCTTGATAAAATCACCCGTCTTACAAAGGTGTTTCTGAATGAGATTGTATAAAAACGAAGACATCCACAGGAGAGCAGAATGGGTATAATATCATATATAAGAGAAGAAATACAGGTGATTCGCGAACGGGATCCGGCTATCAAATCAAATATGGAAGTATTCCTTTATCCGAGCTTCCGGGTGATCCTCCGGTACCGGGTCGCCCACAAACTGTATCTTAAGGGACATTATTTCTGGGCCAGATGGATTTCCCAGCGCGGGGCCCGTAAGACCGGCATTGAGATCCACCCCGGAGCAACCATCGGAAAAGGTCTTTTTATCGATCACGGGAGCGGCGTCATCATCGGTGAGACCACGGTCATCGGCGACAATGTGACGCTGTATCAGGGAGTCACTCTTGGCGGAACCGGCAAAGAACAGGGCAAACGCCACCCGACCCTTGAAGACAATGTAATGGTAAGTGCCGGGGCAAAGATCCTCGGATCTTTTACCATTGGCGAAAATTCGAAGATCGGGGCGGGATCCGTGGTGCTGGAGGAAGTTCCGCCCAACTGTACGGTTGTCGGCGTTCCCGGGCGGATCGTCCGGATGGACAACCGGAAAATCCCCCGGTTCGACATGGACCAGGTGCATCTGCCCGACCCGGTGCTGGAAGACATCCGGCGGCTGCATGAGGAGAATCTCCGGTTGCACAGCAAGTTAAAGAGTATGATGCGGGAGATGCGCTGTATAGAGAAGAAAGGAGAAGACGATGAAGATTTATAATACAATGTCAAAACGAAAAGAAGAGTTCACACCGCTCGAGGAGGGAAAGGTAAAGATGTACGTATGCGGCCCCACCGTGTACAACCTGATCCACATCGGTAATGCGCGTCCGATGATCGTATTTGATACGGTGCGCAGATATTTTGAGTACAAAGGATATGATGTGAATTTCGTGTCTAATTTTACAGATGTGGATGATAAGATTATTAAAAAGGCGATCGAGGAAGGCACGACCGCTGAAGTGATCTCCAAACGCTACATCGAGGAATGCAAAAAAGACATGGATGCCATGAATATCAAACCGGCGACAAAGAATCCTCTGGCGACGGAGGAGATCTGCGGCATGGTGGATATGATCCGGACACTGATTGATAAAGGCTATGCTTATGAGAAGAACGGAACGGTTTACTACCGCACCCGGAAGTTCAGGGATTACGGCAAGCTTTCCCACAAGAACCTGGATGACCTGCAGTCCGGCGGACGCACCCTTCTTGTAACCGGCGAGGATGAGAAGGAAGATCCCCTGGATTTCGTGCTCTGGAAGCCGAAGAAAGAGGGGGAGCCGGCATGGGAGTCCCCGTGGAGCGAAGGCCGTCCGGGCTGGCATATCGAGTGCTCCGAGATGTCCAAGAAATATCTGGGCGAGCAGATCGACATTCATGCAGGCGGCGAGGACCTTATTTTCCCGCATCATGAAAATGAGATCGCGCAGAGCGAGGCGGCCAACGGCAAGGAGTTCGCCCGCTACTGGATGCATAACGGCTTCCTGAACATTGACAACCGGAAAATGTCAAAATCACTGGGCAACTTCTTTACAGTCCGCGAGATCAGCGAGAAATATGATCTTCAGGTCCTCCGGTTCTTCATGCTCAGCGCACATTACAGAAGTCCGCTTAACTTCAGCGCGGAGCTGATGGAGGCGGCGAAGAACGGACTGGAGCGCATCCTTACCGCGGCGGACAATCTGAAGTTCCTCGCAGGCAATGCGTCTGCAGAGCGTATGACGGATGAAGAAAAAGAACTGTTCCTGAAGACGCAGGAGTATGCCAATAGTTTCGAGCGCGCAATGGATGATGACTTTAATACGGCGGACGCCATCGCCGCGGTATTCGAACTTGTGAAATATATCAATACGACGGCAGACGGGACCCGCTCAAAAGAATATCTGGACAGCCTTTATAAGAGGCTTGAAAGCCTGACGGACGTGCTGGGCATCATTATCGAGAAGAAAGAGGAGATGCTTGACGAAGAGATCGAGGCGATGATCGAGAAGCGTCAGGCGGCGAGAAAAGAACGGGATTTCGCTCTTGCAGACCAGATCAGGGATGAACTGCTGGCCAGAGGCATTATCCTGGAGGATACACGAGAAGGAGTAAAATGGAAAAAAGCATAGAATACGGACTGGAACATTATATAAGATCAATTCCCGGCATGAATGCGGTGGACCCGAAGATGAGTTCATCGCTCGTGCTTGCGTATATCGGGGACTGTGTGTTTGACCTGATCATCAAACTGATGGTAACGGGAAAAGGGAACCGCCAGGTGCACAAGCTCCATGAGGAAACCAGCAGGTATGTGCAGGCGTCGGCCCAGTCCTACATGATGCGAAGCATCCAGGAACAGCTTGACGAAGAGGAACACGGGGTCTACCGCCGGGGCCGGAACGCACGGAGCGTGTCGCCTGCCAAGAACCAGTCCATCACGGACTACCGCAGGGCGACCGGTTTCGAGGCGCTGATCGGGTATCTGTATCTGACCGGCAGATATGAGCGGCTGACAGAGCTTGTGACGGTGGGACTTAACAGTATGGAACAGAAGGAAGCAGAAGAGGATGGAAATCATGCGTGAGACAGAGAGAGAGCAGACGGAAAATCTGAGTGAAAGCGGACACACGCTGGTGATCGAAGGCCGGAATGCGGTGATCGAGGCGTTCCGTTCCGGACGGACCATCGATAAGGTATTCGTCCTTGACGGATGCCAGGACGGCCCGGTCCGCACAATCGTGCGGGAAGCCAAAAAGCATGGCGCAGTCCTGACCTTTGTGGAAAAGGAACGTCTGAATCAGCTGAGCGAGACCGGACGCCATCAGGGCGTGATCGCCTGGGCGGCAGCCTATTCTTATGCGGAGGTATCAGATATGCTGGAAGCGGCTGCGCAGAAGAATGAAGATCCGTTCCTGATTCTTCTGGACGGGATCGAGGATCCGCATAATCTGGGCGCCATCATCCGTACCGCTAATACGGCAGGAGCGCACGGCGTGATCATCCCGAAGCGGCGCGCATCGGGACTGACGGCCACGGTTGCCAAGGCATCCGCCGGCGCGCTCAATTATACACCGGTCGCCAAAGTGACGAACCTGGCGAAAACGATTGATGAACTGAAAGAAAAGGGACTCTGGTTTGTCTGTGCGGATATGGACGGAGCGCAGATGTACGACCTGAACCTGACCGGCCCGATCGGACTGGTGGTCGGAAGCGAGGGACAGGGCGTGAGCAGGCTGGTAAAAGAAAAATGCGACTATATCGCGTCGATCCCGATGAAAGGCGAGATCACATCGTTAAACGCCTCGGTGGCGGGCGGTGTGCTGGCCTATGAGATCGTGAGACAGAGGATTCAGAAATAAGATGAGTAAATATGATTCAATGACGGATGAACAGCTCATCCGTGAACTGAAAAAGGGCGATACCGCGGTGACGGACTATATTATGGATAAATACAAATCCATGGTCCGGAAGAAAGCCCGCGCCATGTATCTCTTCGGCGGCGAGACGGAAGACCTGATCCAGGAGGGGATGATCGGACTGATCAAGGCGGTGCGGGACTATGACCCGTCCGCCGGCAATTCTTTCAGCAGTTTCGCCCAGCTGTGCGTGTCCCGTCAGATGTACAGCGCCATCGAAGCGTCAAAGAGGAAAAAGCATATTCCGCTGAACTCCTATGTGTCGCTCTATGAGGAGAGCGAAGTCCGCCGGGACGGGAAGAAGCTTCCTCTGATTGACACCATCGGAACCGAGAAGGAATCCGATCCGGCGGCGCTTTATTTCAGCAGGGAATACACAGAGATCTTTATCGAACAGCTGAAAGAGAAGCTCAGTCCGCTGGAGAACCATGTACTGTATCTCCATCTTATGGGGACCGATTACAGAAAGATCGCGGAAATACTGGAAAAGCCGCCGAAATCGATCGACAATGCGATCCAGCGGATCCGCAATAAAGCAGAGAAAATGATCCGGAATGCGGATTAAAATACCGGGAGATGAGAAGATGAAAAAACATGTAAATTACCTGTTGGCTGCATCGGTTTTCGTACTGATGCTGATACTGCTTTACGGCGGCTCGATCGTGCTGGCGGCGGTGGTCAGCCTGTTCGGCCTGTTTCTAAGAGGGGGCGAAGGTCTTTCGGCAGGCTACTGGTTCCTGCTTGATCATATGAATCTGGTTTCCTGTGTCATATATACGGTTCCGGCTGTTGCCTTTATCCTGTGGTACTGGCTTGAAGTGGTCAGAAGAGACGGCGCGGCTTCCTTTGCCAGAGCCCAGACAAAGAAGATCACGCCTGCAGGGATTCTGTGGACGCTCGTTCTAGCCTATGCAGTACAGCATGCCGTTTCGATTATTATCGGATTTCTGGCCTTCATGCTTCCGGAAACTGTAGCGGCATACGAGGAGATGGTGGAATCCGCCGGATTAACGGATTATTCTCTTACATGGGTCTTCGCGGTAGTGATCCTTCCGCCGCTGGTTGAAGAGACGGTGTTCCGCGGCCTGATTCTTCACTATCTGAAAAAGGGCGGTGCACGGTTCTGGGCGGCCAATCTGATCCAGGCGGTTCTGTTCGGGATCTATCACGGCAATCTGGTCCAGGGAATCTATGCATTCTGCATCGGCGTCCTGCTCGGCTATCTGGCGGAGCGCTACAGCAGTCTGGTCATTCCGGTTATGGTCCATGCATTGTTTAATTTCTTCGGCACGCTCGGCGTGGAACTTGAGTCAATGATCCTTCCGGAGATCGTCCAGATGATGCTGATCTACGGCTGCGTCCCGCTTACCGCGATACTGCTGGTACTGATTCATTACGGGGTCGGAGAGAAGAGAAACGTCGAACACACAGAAGAGAGGAATGAACCATGAGATTTGTGATCCAGCGGGTAAAACATGCATCCGTAACAGTAGAGGAAAATGTAACGGGAGAGATCGAAAAAGGGTTTCTTGTACTGATCGGCGTCTCTGAGAACGATACGGAACAGGTTGCTGACAAAATGATCCGGAAAATGACAGGGCTTCGTATCTTTGAAGATGAGAACGGGAAGACCAATCTGTCCCTTGCGGATGTAAACGGAAGCCTGCTCCTTGTGTCCCAGTTTACTTTATATGCAAACTGTAAAAAGGGAAACCGGCCCAGTTTTATCGAGGCCGGCTCCCCGGAGAAAGCGGAAGCGCTTTATGAGTATGTGATCCGGGAATGCAAAAAGTCTGTACCTGAGGTACAGACTGGTGTGTTTGGGGCGGATATGGCTGTGTGCCTTGTAAATGACGGCCCTTTTACCATCATTCTTGATTCGGATCAGTTGTAAAAGGACAAAAAAATAAAGCTGTCTAGGGGACTTGAACCCCCGGCCTCCGCCTTACCAAGGCGACGCGCTACCGACTGCGCCAAGACAGCTTATTGCGTATGCTTTAACACGCAAGCATTAATATACACCAACAATTTATGAATTGTCAAGAGAAAAATGCAATGATATCTGTCATTTTCATATGCGGCGGTCATGGTATGATATACTTTCTCATTACAATGTGGTGTTTCCTGCACGGGCCGGAGGAAAAAGAAAATGAAAATGGAAAAAGAGGAACTGCAGGAATTACGGGGTGAGCTTGAACGTCTGACAGCGTTTATCCGGGGAGTGGAAGGGGACAGCCTTCCATATTTTTATCATTGTTTCGACGCGATGAAAAATAATATTGAGATCTATTTTTATGTAGGAAGCGAAGACGGGGAGGATCTCTTTCCTGTTCTGGAAAGAGACTGGACGGCTTCCCACAGGATGTTTATCGGTGTTCAGCATTATGACATCCGGAAAGAGCATCCGGGCGCAGATCCGGAACTTTGTTTTTATTTTGCACGTCTTCTGGCCGGGGTTGGCAGGCATTTTGAGCGGACGGAATGAAAAGGGCGGAGGAAAAGGTATTGACAAAGGCCCTCCTAATTGGTAATATAAATAAGACAAAAACAGAGCGCAATCTGTTTTTGAGGACGGGAAGGAGTAATATAGAATGAGAAAACAGGTGTTTTCCTTACTTGTAGACAATAATCCCGGAGTCCTGAGCCGGATCGCGGGACTGTTCAGCCGCCGCGGATACAGCATTGACAGTATCACGGCGGGTATGACGGCAGACCCGAGATTCACCCGCATCACCGTTGTTTCTTCCGGAGACGAGCTGATCCTCTCGCAGATCGAGAAGCAGGTCCGCAAGCTGGAGGATGTGGTGGCGATCAAGGTGCTTAAGGACGAAGAATCTGTATGCCGCGAGCTGATCATGGTCAAGCTCCGTGCAAATGCATCTCAGCGGGGAGAGATCATCTCTGTGGCGGATGTGTTCCGTGCGAAGATCGTTGACGTGGAGGAGGATTCCCTGATCGTTGAGCTTACCGGTACACAGAACAAACTTGAAGCATTCCTGAATCTTCTGAAAGGATATGAGATACTGGAGCTGGCAAGGACCGGCATCACAGGTCTTTCCAGAGGAAGCAAGGATGTAGCATATTTTTAAATTTTTAGGAGGAATGCAAAATGGCAGCAAAAATTT
Organism: Candidatus Mediterraneibacter quadrami; assembly: GCA_019120575.1. Taxonomy (GTDB): domain Bacteria; phylum Bacillota; class Clostridia; order Lachnospirales; family Lachnospiraceae; genus Mediterraneibacter; species Mediterraneibacter quadrami. The sequence goes on along the minus strand of DWUU01000024.1, from coordinate 62,704 downwards.
ATTATCAGGAAGATTGTAACCTTTCACTTCTGGAAGGAAAGACAATCGCGATCATCGGTTACGGAAGCCAGGGACATGCGCACGCTTTGAACTTGAAAGAATCCGGATGTAATGTTATAATTGGTCTGTACGAGGGAAGCCGTTCATGGGCAAAGGCCGAGGCTCAGGGATTTGAGGTATATACATCCGCTGAGGCGGCGAAGAAAGCCGATATCATCATGATCCTGATCAACGATGAGAAACAGGCTGCATTATATAAGAATGATATCGAGCCGAACTTGGAAGAGGGCAACATGCTGATGTTTGCTCACGGATTCAATATCCATTTCGGACAGATCGTACCGCCGAAGAATGTGGATGTTACAATGATCGCTCCGAAGGCTCCGGGCCATACAGTAAGAAGCGAGTATCAGGCAGGCAAAGGAACGCCGTGTCTGGTGGCTGTACATCAGGACTACACAGGCAAAGCTCTTGACAAGGCGCTGGCATACGGACTTGCCATCGGCGGTGCGAGAGCAGGCATCCTTGAGACTACATTCCGTACAGAGACCGAGACAGACCTCTTCGGCGAGCAGGCTGTTCTCTGCGGCGGCGTATGTGCGCTGATGCAGGCAGGATTCGAGACGCTGGTTGAGGCGGGATATGATCCGAGAAACGCATACTTCGAGTGCATCCACGAGATGAAGCTGATCGTTGACCTGATCTACCAGTCAGGATTCGCCGGAATGAGATATTCCATCTCCAATACAGCGGAGTACGGCGACTACATCACAGGTCCGAAGATCATCACAGAGGATACGAAGAAAGCGATGAAGAAGATTCTTTCCGATATCCAGGATGGTACTTTTGCGAAAGACTTCCTGCTCGACATGTCAGAGGCAGGCGGCCAGGCGCACTTCCGTGCGATGAGAAAGCTTGCTTCCGAGCATCCGGCTGAGAAGATCGGTGAGGAGATCCGGAAACTCTACAGCTGGAGTGATGAAGATAAACTGATCAATAACTAATATTCGTCATACAATAGGTAAGCGGCGGAACGCCCGGCAGATTTCTGCCGGGCGTTTCGTCATCCGTCCGGACTGTCAGCGTCCGGCAAAGCGGGGAAGGAGATCGGGAAATGAGTGCAGAGACAGAAGAAAGAAATGATTTCAGCAAAGGCAGCGTGGTGCGGCATATACTGAGCCTGGCCGCGCCCATGACGCTGGCACAGCTTATCAATGTGCTCTACAGCGTAGTGGACCGGATCTATATCGGACATCTGCCCCACGCGTCGGCCCAGGCCCTTACCGGCATCGGCCTGTGCCTTCCGGTCATCACGATTATTTCCGCTTTCGCCAATCTGTTCGGAATGGGCGGGGCGCCGCTCTGTTCCATTGCACGGGGCGGGCACCGGGACGACCGTGCGCAGAAAGTAATGGGCAATTCATTTTCCATGCTTCTGCTGACCGGCGCGACCCTGATGGTTCTGTTCCTGTTCTTCAAAGAGCCGGTTCTCTATCTGTTCGGCGCGAGTGAGGCGACATTCCGCTATGCAGATGCATATCTGACGATTTATCTGCTTGGAACGGTTTTTGTCATGACGAGTCTTGGAATGAACAATTTTATCAATGCACAGGGCTTCGGGAAAATGGGAATGATGACAGTGCTGCTCGGCGCAGTCATGAATATCATTCTTGATCCGGTTCTGATCTTCGGATTCGATATGGGCGTGCAGGGGGCTGCCATCGCCACGGTCATCTCCCAGGGAGCGTCCGCAGTGTGGGTGTTCTGTTTCCTTACCGGGAAGAAGGCGCTGTTTAAACTGACCCGGGAATCTATGAAGATCAGGCTTTCGCTGGTGAAAGAGATTACCTTTCTCGGGACTTCCGGATTCGTGATGTCGGTTACAAACGGAACTGTGCAGATCGTGTGCAATGCGGTTCTTGCCAGAATTGGCGGGGATATTTATGTGGGGATTATGACTGTGATCAATTCCGTGCGGGAGATTGCCAGCCTCCCTCTGAACGGACTGACTTCCGGAGCGCAGCCGGTCATGGGCTATAATTACGGCGCCGGGTGCTACAGAAGAGTGCGGACCGCGATCCGCTTCATCACAGCGGTCGGGATCGGGTTTTCCCTGGTCGTGTGGGCGGTTGTCTTTGTGGAACCACGGTTTTTCCTGCATCTGTTTACGCAGGAACAGGAGCTGATCACAGGGGGGATCCCTGCCATGCAGATCTATTTCTGCGGATTCTTTATGATGGCCCTGCAGTTTGTGGGCCAGTCCACCTATGTGGCGCTGAACCGGCCGAAGCAGGCGGTATTTTTCTCCCTGTTCAGGAAAGTCATTATTGTAGTGCCTCTGACGGTTCTTCTGCCGCTGATCGGAAATCTGGGAACGGACGGCGTGTTCTGGGCGGAGCCGGTGTCCAATGTGATCGGAGGAACGGCCTGCTTTGTAACCATGATGTTCACGGTGTGGCCGGCATTAAAAGAGGCATCCGCCTGACGGTGCGGATGCCTCTGTATTTTTTATATGATCTTCTATGATTAAGCAATGCTGTTTACAGCTTTGGACAGACGGGAGATCTTTCTGGAAACCGTTCTCTTGTGGTAAACACCTTTTGTTCCGGCTTTTGAAATCTCCACGATCGCTGCATGAAGAGCAGTCTTAGCTGCCTCAGCGTCTTTTGCCGCGATTGCTGCGTCAACTTTCTTTACGGCAGTTTTCACTTTAGACTTGATTGCTTTATTTCTTGCAGCCTTTGTCTCGTTTACTAAAATTCTTTTCTTAGCAGACTTAATGTTAGCCAATCTGTACACCTCCAAATATGACATGAATTTTCAAATAGTGTTCATGTGTTCCGGCAGATTCGGACACGGACGCTCCGCTGGAACATACTCATTCATTTTATGACAATGCTCTGGTGATGTCAATACATAATTTGAGAAATCCTGCAAAAAATAGCACTGTATGAAACGATGAGCGGGAGGATTGACGATGATTAGAAATTACAGCGTGCGGACGGATCTGGCGCTTGAAGAGCGGGAGAGGTTCGAAGCAGATAATGTGGAGATCCAGGGCGTGGTGCTGAAAGAAGAGTATGATGAAGAAAAAGAGATCCGGGTCACGCGGGTGGAGATCCGGACGGAGAACGGTGCGAAAGCGATGGGAAAGCCCGCGGGATGCTATCTGACGCTTGAAACCCCGAATCTGGCGCTGCCGGACGAAGCGATGCAGCAGGATATTGCAGACAGACTGAGTGGTTATATCCGGGAACTGATCCGTCGGAATACGGGGAGAAATGAGAAGGATCTTTCGGTTCTTGTGGCAGGACTCGGAAACCGGGCGGTGACGCCGGATGCACTTGGCCCGTGTGTGGCCGGTCATCTGAATGTGACAAGACATATTATCAGAGAGTACGGGAAGTATGCGATGGGGGAAGACCATGTAAATGTGGTCAGCGCTATTGTTCCGGGAGTCATGGGACAGACAGGAATGGAGAGTACGGAGATCGTAAGGGGGATTGTAAATGAGACACACCCGGATCTTGTCATCGCAATAGACGCTCTGGCCGCCCGCAGCTGCAGAAGGCTGAACCGCACCGTGCAGATTGCGGATACAGGGATCCATCCAGGTTCCGGCGTGGGGAACCACCGGTGTGGTCTTACGGAAAAGACACTGGGGGTCCCGGTAATCGGCATCGGCGTGCCGACAGTGGTCGATGCGGCGACAATCGTAAATGACACAATGGAAAATTTTATCTCCGCACTGGAATCCTCGGATTCTTTAAAAGGCGCAGGTGAAGTCCTCCGTTCCTACAGTCCGGCTGAAAAGTATGAATTTGTAAAAGAACACATCGCGCCGCATCTCAACGGAATGTTTGTTGCGCCCAAAGACGTGGACGAGATGATTCATCAGATCAGCCATACGATAGCGGAGGCGCTGAACCGGGTTTTCTCTGCCGCCGGGCGGGAGACGGATGCGGCTGAGGCATAATCCCGGGATCCGCCGCATACAATATCAGAGAATATGCGGGAAGGGGATGCTGCCGCTGTATGAAGCATGCAATAAGGACAAACACCAGACAGACGAAAGCGGCTGCGGCGGCAGTATCCGCCGCGCTGCTGATTCTGTGGACCTGTCTGGCGGCGGGCGGAGAGGGCCGGGTGTACAGGCTGCACGGATGGCTACAGGAGCAGGCCCTGCAGCTGTATCTTCCGGTGCTGGAACGGGCGGAACGATCCGGCGAAGAGAACCCGGGAAGCTGGGTCCGGGACCGGGCGCTTGAATGGATCCCCCTTGTAGATTATGCTGAAACGCACAGCCGGCAGGAGTCCGTCCTGGAAGATGAAGACACGGTGGCATGGATCCTGGACGCACAGGTATCCGCGGACGGTCAGGGCTCAGAAGGCGAAGCGGCGGACGAGATCCCGGAAGAAGAACATTCGGACAAAACAGACGCCCCGGCTGTATCAGGAACAGATATTTCCATTGAAAAACTGCGGGATTATGAATACCTTCTGGAGCATTTTTATACGGTGGACAGTTCCACCGTGACCGGTCCGGACCAGCTTGATGCAGATGACCTGCTTGGCAGGAGTATGAAGATTGATACAGAAACAGAAGGCCCGAAGGTTCTGATCTATCATACCCATTCGCAGGAGACGTTTGCGGATTCAAAATCCAGAGATCCGTCGGAAAGTATTGTGGGCGTGGGGGCGTACCTGGCAGAACTTCTGAATGAAAAAGGGATTGAAACCATCCATGATACAGGCGTATATGATATGATCGGCGGAAAGCTTGACCGGAGCAAGGCCTATGAATATGCGGGGGAGGCTGTGGAAAAGATCCTGGAGGATCATCCGTCCGTTGAAGTACTGATCGACCTTCACCGGGACGGGGTTGCCAGGGGTACGCATCTGGTCACGGAGATTAACAGTAAGCCGACGGCAAAGATCATGTTTTTCAACGGACTGAGCAGATCCAGGACAAACGGGGATATCGACTATCTTAAAAATCCGTATATTCAGGATAATCTTGCCTTTTCGCTGCAGATGCAGCTTGCCGCGGAGAAGTACTATCCGGGATTTACACGGCATATTTATCTGAAAGCCTACCGTTACAATATGCATCTTCTGCCGAAGACGCTTCTGGTGGAGGCAGGGGCGCAGACGAATACGGTGGAAGAGATGAAAAATGCCATGGAGCCGCTTGCCGAACTGCTGTATGATGTACTTATTTCAAGTTGAAAAACCACAACTGCTTGTGGTATAGTATCAGATGGATTGTTCTGCATTTCTGCAGGCAGGACTTGTAGAAGAACGAAAGGAAGAATGTAAATGGCAGGGAAGAATACATATGATGCCGGAAGCATCACGGTGCTGGAAGGGCTGGAAGCCGTCCGGAAACGTCCGGGAATGTATATCGGAAGCGTTTCCACAAAAGGACTGAACCATCTGATCTATGAGATCGTGGATAATGCGGTGGATGAGCATCTGGCCGGTTATTGTTCGGAGATCCATGTGACGCTTGAAAAAGACGGGTCTGCAACGGTTTCTGACAACGGGCGCGGGGTGCCGGTGGGCATGCATGAAAAAGGAGTGTCAGCTGCCAGACTTGTATTTACCACACTCCATGCAGGCGGAAAGTTCGATGATGCAGCCTATAAGACAAGCGGCGGACTTCACGGCGTTGGTTCCTCTGTGGTGAATGCGCTGTCCGCTTATATGGACGTCCGGATCAGCCGGGAAGGATACATCCATCATGACCGGTATGAGCGGGGGATTCCGGTGGTTGAACTGGAAAAGGGTCTGCTGCCCACGATCGGGAAAACGAAAAAGACCGGGACGACGATCAACTTCCTCCCAGACGATACGATCTTTGAGAAAACGAAGTTCCGTGCGGAGGAAGTGAAGAGCCGGCTGCACGAGACGGCGTACCTGAATCCGGAGCTGAAGATCGTTTTTGACGATAAGCGCCTGGAACAGCCGGAGCATATCGAGTACCATGAGCCGGATGGGATCCTGGGATTTATCAGAGATTTGAATAAGAAGAAAGATACGCTGCACGAGCCGGTCTATTTTAAAGGCACGGCAGACGGTATCGAAGTGGAAGCGGCGTTCCAGTATGTCAATGAATTCCACGAGAACGTCCTCGGCTTCTGCAACAATATCTACAACGCTGAGGGCGGCACGCATCTGACCGGATTCAAGACCACATTTACAACGGTAATGAACCAGTATGCCCGGGAACTTGGCATCCTGAAGGAAAAGGATGCAAATTTCACCGGCGCGGATATCCGGAACGGAATGACTGCGATTATCTCGATCAAACATCCGGATCCCCGGTTTGAGGGGCAGACGAAGACCAAGCTGGACAACCCGGACGCGGCGAAGGCGGTTGGCAAAGTGTCCGGCGATGAAATCGTCCGGTATTTCGACCGGAATCTGGACACGCTGAAGACGGTGCTCTCCAGTGCGGAGAAAGCGGCGAAGATCCGGAAGACGGAAGAGAAGGCGAAGACCAATCTGCTGACGAAGCAGAAATATTCCTTCGACAGCAACGGCAAACTGGCCAACTGTGAGAGCCGCGATCCGAAGAAATGCGAGATCTTCATTGTAGAGGGTGACTCCGCCGGCGGTTCGGCCAAGACGGCGCGGGACCGGAACTATCAGGCGATCCTTCCAATCCGCGGAAAGATCCTCAATGTGGAGAAGGCAAGCATCGACAAAATCCTTGCAAACGCAGAGATCAAGACGATGATCAATGCATTTGGATGCGGATTTTCCGAAGGATACGGCAATGATTTCGACATCACGAAGCTCCGCTACGACAAGATCATTATCATGGCGGATGCGGACGTGGACGGCGCCCACATTTCCACCCTGCTCCTGACCCTGTTCTACCGGTTTATGCCGGAGCTGATCTATGAGGGACATGTCTATATCGCCATGCCGCCGCTCTATAAGGCCATGCCGAAGAACGGAGAGGAAGAGTACCTCTATGACGATAAGGCGCTGGAACGCTACCGGAAGAATCATACCGGGCCGTTCACGCTTCAGCGCTATAAAGGTCTGGGCGAGATGGATGCAGAGCAGCTCTGGGAGACTACGCTGGATCCGGAGCGCCGGCTTCTGAAGCTGGTTGAGATCGAGGATGCCAGAATGGCCTCCAGCGTGACAGAGATGCTCATGGGCACAGAGGTCCCGCCGAGGCGCGCGTTTATCTATGAAAATGCGACAGAGGCGGAACTGGATGTCTGAGCAAAGGGCTCTGACGGGAATGACTCAGAGGATGAAGGAGAGATAGAATGAACAGCGAGACACAGATCATAAGGACCGAATATTCCGACCTTATGAAAAAATCATATATTGATTACGCCATGAGCGTGATTATATCCCGTGCCCTCCCGGACGTGCGCGACGGTCTCAAACCGGTACAGCGGCGAACCCTTTACGATATGTACGAGCTGGGCATCCGCTATGACAAACCATATCGGAAATGCGCCCGCATCGTTGGAGACACTATGGGTAAATACCATCCGCACGGGGACAGCTCGATCTACGAAGCGCTGGTTGTCATGGCCCAGGATTTCAAGAAAGGGCAGATCCTGGTGGACGGCCACGGAAACTTCGGTTCGATCGAGGGGGACGGCGCCGCGGCCATGCGTTACACGGAGGCCAGACTGACAAAGTTTACCCAGGAAGTATGCCTGGCCGATCTGGATAAAAATGTGATTGACTTCGGGCCCAACTTTGACGAGACGGAGAAGGAGCCGCTGGTTCTTCCGATGCGGATCCCGAACCTGCTCGTAAACGGGGCCGAGGGGATCGCCGTCGGCATGGCGACCAGCATCCCGACCCATAATCTTGCAGAGGTTGTGGATGCGGTCAAGGCCTATATGAAGAATGACGCCATCAGCACCCGGCAGCTGATGAAATATATCAAAGGACCGGATTTCCCGACCGGCGGAATTGTAGTCAACAAAGACGACCTTCCAGGGATCTATGAGACCGGGCAGGGCAAGATCAGGATTCGCGGAAAAGTGGAGGTTGAAGAATTAAAAGGCGGGAAGAAACAACTGGTGATCAGTGAGATCCCCTACACGATGATCGGAAGCGGCATCAGCAAGTTCCTCAATGACGTGGCTTCTCTGGTCGAATCGAAGAAGACCACGGATATCGTTGACATATCCAATCAGTCTTCCAAAGAGGGGATCCGCATCGTTCTGGAGCTGAAGCGCGGGGCGGATGTGGAGAATCTGAAAAATATGCTCTACAAGAAGACCCGCCTGGAAGACACCTTCGGCGTCAATATGCTGGCCGTGGCGGACGGGCGCCCGGAGACGCTGGGACTGAAGAAGATCATTGAATATCATGTGGACTTCCAGTTTGAACTGGCGACGCGGAAATATCAGACCCTGCTTGCAAAGGAGCGGGAGAAGAGCGAGGTTCAGGAAGGCCTGATCAAAGCCTGTGATGTGATCGATCTGGTGATCGAGATCCTCCGGGGAAGTAAATCGGTCAAAGACGCCCGGGCATGTCTTGTGAACGGTGTGACCGACAATATTAAATTCAAATCCAATATCTCGAAAAAGATGGCGTCCATGCTTCGCTTTACGGAGCGTCAGGCGACAGCCATCCTGGAGATGCGCCTGTACCGCCTGATCGGGCTTGAGATCCAGGCCCTGCGCGCGGAGCACGAGCAGACGCTGAAAAACATCGCCCGGTACGAGGATATCCTGAATAATTATGACTCCATGGCCGGCGTGATCATGGATGAACTGGATTCATATAAGAAAGAATACGGCCGGAAGCGCCGCACGGTGATCGAAAATGCCGGGGAGGCGGTCTTTGAAGAAAATAAGATCGAGGAGCAGGAAGTGGTATTCCTGATGGACCGCTTCGGGTATGCGAGAACGATCGATACGTCGGTCTATGAACGGAACAGGGAGGCGGCGGACAGCGAGAACCGGTATATCGTGCACTGCATGAACACCGGAAGGCTCTGCGTCTTCACGGACACCGGAAAGATGCACCAGGTGAAAGTGCTGGATGTTCCTTATGGAAAATTCCGGGACAAGGGTACGCCGCTCGACAATATCAGCAACTACGATACGGCCAGCGAGCAGATCGTCATGGTGTGCGATGCGGAGCAGATGCGGTTCTCATGGCTCCTCTTTGCCACGGCAAAAGGCATGATCAAGAAAGTTGAAGGCGCGGAATTCCAGGTTACAAAACGGACTATCGCAGCCACGAAGCTGCAGGATGAGGACCGACTGATCGAGGTGAAAGTCGTAAATGACACCCAGAATGCGGTGCTCCAGACGGCGAACGGCTATTTCCTCCGGTTCCCGGCCTCCGAGATCCCGGTGAAAAAGAAAGGCGCCCTGGGCGTCCGGGGGATCCGGCTCCAGAAAAAAGATGAGCTGGAACATGTCTATCTGTTTGAAGAGGGAACGGAGACAAAGATCAGCTATAATGATAAAGAAGTGACGCTGAACCGGCTTAAGCAGGCGAAACGGGACGGTGCGGGGACGAAATACCGCGGATAATCGCAGTTTTTTTGAAATAACCCCTTGCATTTACCGGAAGCCGGTGCTATACTAACCACAGTTACATAATAGATTCCGGCAGAAGAGTGAACGAAAGTTCACTCTTCTTTGTTGGTGCGGCAAAATACCGCGGAAAGGAAGTTGCAAAGTGTCCAGAAGAGAGGAATATGAACAGACGACCGAACGGCTGATCGAGCCGGTCGTCACAGAACTCGGCTTCGAGCTCGTGGATGTGGAGTATGTCAAAGAGGGCGGCACCTGGTATCTGAGGACGTACATCGATAAGCCCGGCGGGATTACGGTGGATGACTGCGAGGCGGTCAGCAGACGTTTCTCGGATATCCTGGATGAGAAAGACTATATCGAGGATGCCTACGTATTTGAGGTGAGCTCCCCGGGGCTTGGCCGGCCGCTGAAGAAGGAGAAGGATTTCGCCCGGAGCATCGGCAGGGAAGTTGAGATACGCACGTACCGTGCCATCAGCCACCAGAAAGAATTTGTCGGACTTCTGAAGGCATATGATGAGAACACGGTTACGATCACCTATGAAGATGATACAGAACAGACTTTTGAGCGCAGCGAAATCGCGCTGATCCGTCTGGCTTTGGATTTTTAATTTATATCAGGAGGAAGCAAGGAATGAACACAGAGTTAATGGAGGCATTGACAATTCTCGAGAAGGAGAAAAACATCAGCAGGGACGTTATGATGGATGCGATTGAAAATTCGCTTCTGAGCGCCTGCAAGAACCATTTCGGCACCGCGGACAACATTAAAGTTGTCATGGACCGCGACACATGCGACTATGCTGTATATGCGGAGAAAAATGTAGTGGAGGAAGTGGAGAACCCGGCGCTGGAGATCTCACTGGAAGACGCGGAGAAGATCGATCCGGCCCTTCAGGTCGGCGATGTGGCGCAGATCCCGGTTCAGTCCAAAGAGTTCGGCCGGATCGCGACCCAGAACGCGAAAAACCTGATCCTCCAGAAGATTCGCGAGGAGGAGCGCAAAGTCGTATTTGATCAGTACTTTGAGAAAGAGAAAGATATTGTGACCGGTATCGTTCAGCGTTATGTCGGAAAGAATATCAGCATCAATCTCGGAAGAGCGGATGCCATGCTGACGGAAAACGAGCAGGTCAAAGGCGAGACGTTCAAACCGACCGACCGCATCAAGCTGTATGTGGTTGAAGTGAAAAACACGCCCCGCGGACCGAAGATCCTCGTGTCACGCACCCATCCGGAACTTGTAAAGCGTCTCTTTGAGGCGGAGGTTGCCGAGGTGCGGGACGGAACCGTGGAGATCAAGAGCATTGCCCGCGAGGCCGGCTCCCGTACGAAGATGGCTGTCTGGTCCAATGATCCGAACGTGGATCCGGTGGGCGCGTGCGTAGGCCTTAACGGGGCAAGGGTAAATGCGGTTGTTCAGGAACTCCGCGGCGAGAAGATCGATATCATCAACTGGGATGAAAACCCGGCGCTGCTGATTGAAAATGCGCTGAGCCCGGCGAAAGTGATCTCTGTCATGGCGGATCCGGAAGAGAAGATCGCCAATGTCATCGTGCCGGACTACCAGCTGTCGCTCGCCATCGGCAAGGAAGGACAGAACGCCCGCCTTGCAGCAAAACTTACCGGTTACAAGATTGATATTAAGAGCGAGACGCAGGCCATCGAGGCAGGAGATCTCCCGGAGAATTATATGGAGCAGCTCGGCATCACGAGTGAAGAAGGCTATACCGGGGATTATGATGAAGCGTATGATGATGAATACTACGACGATTATGAAGAGAACTACGAGGACAGCAATGTCTGACTGAAGGAGAGGATTATTTGGCAGTAAAGAAGAAAATCCCAATGAGAAAATGCGTAGGGTGCGGTGAAATGAAGCCGAAAAAAGACCTGATGCGTATACTGAAGACGGAGACCGGTGAGTTCCTGGTGGATGCAGACGGGAAGAAGAACGGGCGCGGCGCCTATATCTGCCGCTCGGTGGAATGCTTCCGCAAAGCGGTAAAGTCCAGAGGGCTGGAGCGCTCATTCAGACAGCAGATACCGGAAGAGGTGTACGACAGACTGGAAAAGGAGATGGACGGGATTGAATAAACGTGATAAAGCGCTGTCTCTGATCAGTCTGGCCATGAAAGCCGGCCGGTGCGCAAGCGGCGAGATGATGACCGAGAGTGAGGTTAAATCAGGCCGCGCCAGACTGGTGATCGTGGCGTCGGATGCTTCAGACAATACGAAAAAGAAATTTCGGGATATGTGTAAATTTTACAGAGTTCCAATCTATATATACGGAGATAAAGATACCTTAGGGCATGCAATGGGAAAAGAATTCCGTGCATCTCTGGCGATATTGGACGAAGGTTTTGCAGACGGGATTCAGAAAGAGCTTAATAATCAGATTGCATAAGGAGGTAGTTTGTATGACGAAAATGAGGGTACATGAACTGGCGAAAGAGCTGGGGATTGAGAATAAAGAACTGGTGGAAATGCTTCAGAAGAAAAATGTGGAGGTTAAGAACCACATGAGCGCGGTGGAGGACAGCGTTGCCGATGAGATCCGCAGTGAAATGTCTTCGAAGCATGAGGTGAAGAAATCAGAAGCCGGGGCGGCGGATAAGCCGGCTGAGGCGGAAGGGGCAAAGGAGAATGCCGCGCCGAAGAAGAAAAACCTGGCCTTCGTGATCCGTCCCCAGAACTCCAGGAACAGCAGCCGGATCCAGGGCTCCCGTCCCCAGCAGCGTCCGGCACGTCCGGCAGGAGAGCGTCCGGCACGTCCGGCAGGAGAACGCCCGGCACGCCCGGCACGCCCGGCAGGAGAACGTCCGGTACGCCCGGCAGGGGACCGTCCGGCGCGTCCGGCAGGAGACCGTCCGGCGCGTCCGGCAGGAGACCGCCCGGCACGTTCCGCAGGGGACCGTTCGGCACGCCCGGCAGGAGATCGTCCGGCACGTCCGGCGGAGGATCGTCCGGTACGTCCGTCCGGAGAGGGCAGACCGTCCGGCGAGAACCGGGGTGCAGAGTCCAGACAGCCCAGACAGGATCAACGCCCGGCCCGCCGGAACGGCGAAGACAGACCGGCAAGAGGCAGCCGGCCGTTTAACGCAGAGCGGTCAGGCAGTCAGGAGAGAGGCGGCCGCGATCAGCGTTCCGGCGCTCCGGGAGGAAGAAATGACCGGAGGGATTCCCGCAGGGATGAGGTGGCTGCTCCAATGATGGATCAGCAGAAGAACCAGCGGAACAAGGCAAAAGACAAAGAGCGTGACAACAAAAAGAAAGAATACAGAGATGAAGCGTTTGAGGGAAAAGGCAGAAAGAACCGCAAACAGAAGCAGACTGCTGATGTGAAGAAACCGCAGCCGAAGCAGGAAAAGAAGGAGGAGAAGATCAAACAGATCACGATCCCCGAGGTTCTTACGATCCAGGAACTGGCGGATAAGATGAAAGTCGTTCCGTCCGTAATCATTAAAAAACTGTTCCTTCAGGGCAAAGTTTATACGGTGAACCAGGAAGTGGATTACGAGACGGCGGAAGAGATCGCACTGGAATTTGACGTTCTCTGCGAGAAAGAGGAAGTCGTGGATGTGATCGAAGAACTGCTGAAAGAGGATGAAGAGGACGAAAGCCTGATGGTGAAACGTCCGCCGGTCGTATGTGTAATGGGTCACGTAGACCACGGTAAAACCTCCCTTCTTGATGCCATCCGCCATACAAATGTCACCGACCGCGAGGCCGGAGGAATTACCCAGCATATCGGCGCATATATGGTAGAGGTAAACGGAGAGAAGATCACGTTCCTTGACACACCGGGACATGAGGCGTTCACAGCCATGCGTATGAGAGGCGCAAGCTCTACGGACATCGCCATCCTCGTGGTCGCTGCCGACGACGGCGTGATGCCCCAGACCGTGGAGGCCATCAACCACGCCAGAGCGGCAGGCGTCGAGATCATTGTTGCCATCAACAAGATTGATAAACCGGGCGCAAACATCGAGCGTGTGAAACAGGAACTGACCGAGTATGAGCTGATCCCTGAAGACTGGGGCGGAAGTACGATCTTCGTACCGGTTTCCGCACACACCAAAGAAGGCATCCCGGAACTTCTGGAGATGATCCTCCTCACGGCGGAGGTCATGGAACTGAAAGCGAACCCGGACCGTGCCGCAAGAGGCCTTGTGATCGAGGCGGAGCTGGATAAAGGAAAAGGTTCTGTGGCGACCGTTCTTGTACAGAAAGGTACGCTTCATGTGGGCGACGCCATCGCGGCCGGAAGCGCACACGGACGTGTCCGCGCGATGATGGACGACAAAGGAAGACGCGTCAGAGAAGCAGGACCGTCCCAGCCGGTAGAGATTCTCGGTCTCAATGAGGTGCCGAACGCAGGTGAAGTGTTCGTGGGATGCGAGAACGAGAAAGAGGCAAGAAGCTTTGCGGAGACCTTTATCGCACAGAACAAAGTGAAGCTGCTTGATGAGACGAAGTCCAGGATGTCCCTTGACGACCTGTTCAGCCAGATCCAGGAAGGCAGCTTAAAAGAACTGGATATCGTTGTGAAGGCTGATGTTCAGGGATCTGTGGAAGCGTTGAAGCAGAGTCTTCTGAAGCTTTCCAATGATGAAGTGGTGATCAAGGTGATCCACGGCGGCGTCGGCGCCATCAATGAGTCTGACGTGATCCTTGCGTCCGCCTCCAATGCCATCATCATCGGATTCAACGTGCGTCCGGATGCAACCGCAAAAGATATCGCCGAGCGCGAGGGCGTGGATGTGCGGCTTTACCGCGTGATCTACAATGCCATCGAAGACGTGGAGGCGGCCATGAAAGGCATGCTGGATCCGGTATTCGAGGAGAAGATCCTCGGACACGCCGAAGTCCGTCAGACATTCAAGGCTTCCGGCGTGGGAACCATCGCGGGCGCTTACGTTCAGGACGGTATTTTCGAACGGAACTGTTCCTGCCGTCTGATCCGCGACGGAATCGTCGTATTCGACGGACCGCTTGCATCTCTGAAGCGTTTCAAGGACGACGTGAAGGAAGTAAGATCCGGATACGAGTGCGGATTTGTATTTGAAAACTACAATGACATCAAAGAAGGCGATCAGGTAGAGGCGTACAAGATGGTTGAGATCGAGCGCAGATAAACCTGACGCAGACAAATATAAAGGAGCGGCAATGAGAAAAAACAGTATCAAAAACACACGGATCAATGCGGAAGTGCAGAGAGAACTGAGCAATATCCTTCAGAACGGGATCAAGGATCCGAGAGTCGCGCCGATGACATCCGTCGTGGCGGTGGAAGTTGCTCCGGATCTGAAGACGTGCAAAGCCTACATCAGTGTTCTGGGGGATGAGAAGGCACGGCAGGATACGCTTAAGGGTCTGCAGAGCGCAGAAGGGTATATCCGCCGTGAACTTGCGCGGACCGTAAATATGCGCAATACGCCGGAGATCCGGTTTATTGCGGACCAGTCCATTGAATATGGCGTAAATATCAGCAGAAAAATAGATGAAGTAAACCGAGATTCATATAACGGAGCTGAGAATTAATGAATAAAATTGTCTTAAATGAAGTTATGAAAGGAAAGCGAAGCGTCGCACTGGGCGGCCATGTCCGTCCGGACGGCGACTGCATCGGTTCATGCATGGGGCTGTACCTGTATCTGAAGGAGCAGTTCCCGTCCGTACAGACAGATGTCTACCTGGAATCCGTGCCGGATGCCTACCGGATCATTCAGGGGACGGAAGACGTGAAGACCACAGTCAGGGAAGATGACGTTTACGATCTTTTTATCTGCCTTGACTGCGGGGATACAGAGCGGCTCGGCTTTTCGCAGCCCCTGTTTGAGCATGCGAAGGAGACGGTCTGCATCGATCATCATATCAGCAATGAAGCCTTTGCCGATCACAACTATATCGTGCCCGACGCAAGTTCTTCTTCAGAACTGGTATTCACACTGCTTGATGAGGAGAAAATAAGCCGGGCGTCCGCAGAGGCGCTGTATATGGGGATCGCCCACGATACGGGCGTATTCCAGTATTCCTGTACATCGCCGGAGACGATGGAGATCGCGGCAAAACTGATGCGCAAAGGCATTGACCAGAGCGAGATCATTGAGAAGACATATTTTGAGAAAACCTATATCCAGAATCAGATGCTGGGCCGCGCGCTTCTGGAAAGCATGCTGATCATGGATAAGCGGTGCATTGTTTCGGTGATCCGCCAGCGTTCCATGAACTTTTTCCAGGCGGAACCGGCCGATCTGGAAGGAATCGTCAGCCAGCTCAGGCAGACGAAAGGAGTGGAAGTGGCTATTTTCCTTCATGAGCTGGCACCCCAGCGGTTCAAAGTAAGCCTGCGGTCGAAAAAGATTGTGGATGTGAGCGAGATCGCCCGGTATTTCGGCGGCGGCGGCCACGTCCGCGCGGCCGGTGTGACCATGGAAGGAACCAGCTATGACGTGATCAATAATATTACGGCACGGATCGCACTGCAGTTCAAAAAAGCAGAAGAACAGGATGCAGAAGAATGATCAGCGGAATCCTGAATATTTATAAAGAAAAAGGTTATACGTCCCACGACGTCGTGGCAAAGCTGCGGGGGATCGTGGGGCAGAAAAAGATCGGACATACGGGCACCCTTGATCCGGACGCGGAGGGGGTGCTCCCTGTCTGTCTCGGACGGGCCACAAAGGTCTGCGATCTGCTTACGGACAAAGACAAAACGTATGAAGCCGTCCTTCTTCTCGGCAGGACTACGGACACCCAGGATGTGACCGGACAGGTTCTCTCCGAACGGCCGCTGATATCGGACGGCCGGGCGATTACGCCGGAGGCGGCGGGCGCCTGTGTGATGAGTTTTGAGGGAGAGTATGACCAGGTTCCGCCCATGTATTCCGCCCTGAAAGTAAACGGGAAGAAGCTGTACGAACTGGCCCGCGAGGGAAAGACGGTAGAGCGGAAGAGCCGGAAGGTGTCGATCCGGAAAATCCGGATCATCTCGATCGACCTGCCGCGCATCCGCATGGAGGTGGAATGTTCCAAAGGAACCTACATCCGCACCCTGTGTCATGACATCGGGGAGAAGCTCGGATGCGGCGGATGCATGGAATCCCTCCTGCGAACCCGGGTCGGCGGTTTTGTCCTGGCGGACAGCCGGAAGCTTGACGGGGTGGAAGAACGGGTCCGTTCCGGCCGGCTTAATGAGATCCTGATCCCCACGGACCGGGTATTTGACCGGATGCGTGAGGTTAAGATCTGTGAAACGTATGACCGGCTCGCACATAACGGGAGTCCGGTGGAGTTTCGGGGAACGGATGCCGGCACAGCCGGCGTCGAAGGTCCGGCTTTTGAAGAAAATGAAAAGGTCCGCCTGTATGACAGCCGGGGGATCTTTGTCGGCGTATACCGGTATGAGCCGGCCGGAAAACGGTTCAGACCGGAGAAAATGTTCTATGATCCGGATCAGCCGGACAAATGAGAAGCGAGGAGTTGACAGCATGAAAGTGATCAGCGGGATCGAAGCATATGACGGAAACAGGAAGACGGCGGTCACGCTCGGGAAGTTTGACGGACTTCACCGGGGGCATCAGAAACTGCTGGAGAAGGTTTTTTCCTACAGCGGGGACGGCTGCGAGTCAGTTGTCTGCGCCTTTGACATGCACCGGGATTCTCTGATGACCGTCAGGGAACGTCGGGCGCATCTTTCCGGAAAGACGGACTGGCTGATCGAGCAGCCGTTAAGCGGGGACTTTATGTCCATGGAAGCGGAAGCATTTATTGAAGAAGTCCTGTATAAAAAACTCCATGCCGCACATCTTGTAGTGGGAACGGACTTTAATTTCGGACGGGGAAGACGGGGAAATGCCCGGATGCTGGAATCATTTGCGGACCGGTACGGTTATACCGTCGACGTGGTGGATAAGGAACGGTATCTCGGCACGGTGATCAGCAGCACCTATATCAAGGATGCGCTGGCCCAGGGCGATGTGAAGCTGGCAGAGGCGCTGCTCGGCTATCCGTATGAACTCACCGGCGTCGTCCGGCACGGGAAGCAGCTGGGTCGCACCCTGGGCTTTCCGACCATGAATATTGAGCCGGAGGAGCACAAGATCCTGCCCCGGTTCGGCGTCTATGCCTGCCGGGTGAAGATCGACGGGACCTGGTACAATGCGGTCGGAAATGCAGGGATCAAGCCCACGGTGACGGATGAGCAGCGGCGCCTCCTGGAAGTGTATGTCTACGGCTATGAGGGGGACGCGTACGGCAAAGAGATCACCGCGCAGTTCTGTGATTTTGAGCGGCCGGAGACCAAGTTCGGTTCCGTGGAGGAGCTGAAGGAGAATGTGATGCGGGACATGCGTTACGGGGAACGGTATTTCGGTCTGTAAAATCCGACGGGATCCGCAAAAAAAACAGCTTTACATTCCGCGAACCGTATGCTATACTGTGCAAGGTTACAAAAAAGCCGGCGTTCGGTGACCGGATCACTCCGACCGTTGCTTAATGCCAGGCGTTTATCAGAAGTTTTATAAGGAGGACGCGAAAATGATCGCAAAAGAGAAGAAACAGGCAATCATCAAAGAGTATGGAAGAACAGAGGGAGACACAGGATCTCCGGAGGTACAGATCGCAATCCTTACAGCAAGGATCAACGAGCTTACAGATCACTTCAAGGCGAATCCGAAGGATCACCACTCCAGAAGAGGTCTTCTTAAGATGGTAGGTCAGAGAAGAGGTCTTCTTGCATACCTGAGAAAGATCGATATCGAGAGATACCGTTCACTGATCGAGAGACTCGGACTGAGAAAATAGTCAGAGGATCAGGTCTGAAAAAAGGAAAAGGCGGGGCAGAGAAATCTGCCCCGTTTACTATTTAATAATTGCTATACACCGAACGCTGTGGTATAATATTTAAGATTGCGGACAGCTAAACGTAACCGAGACCACTGAAAAGCACACAGGCTCTTTTTACGGTATGTTTTTCAGTAGTTTCGGAGACATCTGTCTGCAGGACAAAGAGAAATACAAAAAGGAGAGCAATATGTACAGGAAGTATGAAATGGAACTGGCCGGCAGAACGCTTCGCGTGGACGTCGGAAGAGTTGCAAAACAGGCCAACGGCGCCGTCCTGATGCACTATGGCGACACAACAGTGCTCTGCTGTGCGACCGCATCAGAGAAACCGAGAGAGGGGATCGATTTCTTCCCCTTAAGCGTAGAATACAATGAAAGAATGTATTCTGTAGGAAAGATCCCGGGCGGATTCAATAAGAGAGAGGGCAAGGCGTCTGAGAATGCGATCCTGACAGACCGTGTCATCGACCGCCCGATGCGTCCGCTTTTCCCGAAGGATTACAGAAATGACGTGACACTGGAGAATCTGGTCATGGCTGTGGATCAGGACTGCAGCCCGGAGCTGACCGCCATGCTCGGCGCTTCCATCGCGACCAGCATTTCCGATATCCCGTTCGACGGCCCGATCTCCACGACACAGGTGGGCCTTGTGGACGGAGAGTTTGTATTTAACCCGACAGCAGCGCAGAGAGCGGCTTCCGATCTGGCGCTGACGGTTGCGTCTACAAAAGAGAAAGTGATCATGATCGAGGCCGGCGCCAATGAGGTCCCGGAAGACCGGATGATCGAGGCCATCTTCGCGGCTCACGAGCTGAACCAGAAGGTGATCGCATTTTTCGATACGATCGTGGCAGAGTGCGGCAAGGAGAAACACGAGTACCAGAGCTTTGCCGTTCCCCGGGAACTGTTTGATGAGATCCAGAAGATCGTGCCGCCGGCCGAGATGGAAGAGGCGGTATTTACCGATGACAAACAGACGAGAGAAGAGAATATCCGCGTGCTGACCGACAAGCTGGCCGAGGCTTTCGCCGACAATGAAGAGTGGCTGGACAAGCTGGGCGAGGCGGTATACCAGTACCAGAAGAAGACGGTCAGAAAGATGATCCTGAAAGACCACAAGCGTCCGGACGGCCGTGCCATCGACCAGATCCGTCCGCTGGCCGCAGAGGTTGACCTGATCCCGAGAGTGCACGGATCCGCCATGTTCACCCGCGGACAGACCCAGATCTGTACGGTGACCACGCTGGCGCCGCTTTCTGAGGCACAGAGACTGGACGGCCTTGATGAGGCGGCTACGTCCAAGAGATACATGCACCACTACAATTTCCCGTCCTATTCTGTAGGCGAGACGAAGCCGTCCAGAGGACCGGGACGCCGCGAGATCGGACACGGGGCGCTTGCGGAGAGGGCGCTCATTCCGGTGCTCCCGAGCGAGACCGAATTCCCGTACGCGATCCGTACGGTATCCGAGACCTTTGAATCCAACGGCTCCACCTCACAGGCCAGCGTCTGCGCATCCAGTATGTCGCTGATGACCGCCGGCGTGCCGATCAGGGCTGCCGTGGCAGGTATTTCCTGCGGACTTGTGACAGGCGAGACGGATGACGATTATCTGGTGCTCACCGATATCCAGGGCCTGGAAGACTTCTTCGGAGATATGGACTTCAAGGTTGCAGGTACGCACAAGGGTATCACGGCGATCCAGATGGATATCAAGATCCACGGCCTGACAAGACCGATCATCGAGGAGGCCATTGCCGCAACAAGAAAGGCAAGACTGCATATCATTGATGATGTGATGAACAAAGCCATCGCCGAGCCGAGACCGGAAGTCGGACCGTATGCGCCGAAGATCATCCAGATGCAGATCGATCCGCAGAAGATCGGCGATGTGGTCGGCCAGAGAGGCAAGACGATCAACGCCATCATCGAGCAGACCGGCGTCCAGATCGATATCGAGGACGACGGATTCGTATCCATCTGCGGTACGGACAAAGAGGGTATGGACAAGGCGGCGAAGCTGATCCATACGATCGTTACGGATTTTGAGGCCGGACAGGTATTTGAAGGCAAGGTTGTAAGCATTAAAGAGTTCGGTGCATTCCTTGAGTTCGCACCGGGCAAGGAGGGGCTTGTACACATTTCCAAGATCGCGAAGCAGAGAGTCAACAAAGTAGAAGACGTTCTTGCGCTCGGCGATGTTGTGAAAGCCGTATGCCTCGGAAAAGACAAGATGGGAAGATTCAGCTTCAGCATCCGCGACGTGGCTGAATAAGACATAAAGCGAACCAGAAAGGACGTGTGGCGGTGCTGCTTAAGAAGGGCACTTCCGCACGTCTGTTTTTATCCGTCCGGGATGCAGGAATGTTCCGGACAAGCGGAAAGGAGAGAGCCATGGAACAGATGACGTTATTCGGGAGCAACAGAACAATGTCGCCTCTGGCAAGCCGTCTGAGGCCGGATTCCCTGGATGATTTTGTGGGCCAGCAGCATCTGGTCGGCGAGGGAAAGATCCTGCGCCAGCTGATCGAACGGGATCAGATATCCTCCATGATCTTCTGGGGGCCGCCGGGTGTGGGCAAGACGACGCTGGCCAGCATCATCGCGGGCAGGACAAAGTCGGAATTTATTAATTTCAGCGCGGTCACCAGCGGGATCAAAGAGATAAAGGAAGTCATGAACCGGGCGGAAATGAGCCGCAGAGTGGGGATGCGCACCGTGCTTTTTGTGGACGAGATCCATCGTTTCAATAAAGCACAGCAGGACGCCTTTCTTCCGTATGTGGAGAAAGGGAGCATCATCCTGATCGGCGCCACAACCGAAAATCCGTCTTTTGAGATCAACGCCGCGCTCCTTTCCAGATGCCGCGTCTTCGTGCTGAAGGCGCTGGAGGAGGACGACCTGGTCAGACTTCTTGAAAATGCACTGAAGAATCCGGCCGGATTCGGAAGCCAGAATGTGGAGATATCCCCTGAAAACTTAAGGGCCATTGCGGCCTTTGCAAACGGCGACGCCCGCACCGCGCTCAATACGCTGGAAATGGCGGTGCTAAACGGCGAGATCAGCGCCGGCGGGATCCGGATCACGACGGAAGGCCTGTCCCAGTGCATCAGCCGGAAATCCCTTCTCTACGACAAATCGGGGGAGGAGCATTACAACCTCATCTCGGCTCTGCACAAGTCCATGCGCAACAGCGATCCGGACGCGGCGGTCTACTGGATGATGCGGATGCTGGAAGGGGGCGAGAATCCCCTCTATATCGCAAGGCGTCTGATCCGTTTTGCCAGCGAGGATGTTGGCATGGCGGACAGCCGGGCGCTCCAGGTGGCCGTTGCGGCCTATCAGGCCTGCCATTTTCTTGGGATGCCTGAATGCGATGTGCATCTGACCCATGCGGTGGTCTACCTGTCCATGGCGCCGAAATCAAATGCGCTCTATACCGCCTGTGAAGCGGTGAAGAAGGATGTGCGCACGCTCCGCGCGGAGCCGGTCCCCCTGCAGATCCGAAACGGCGTGACCGGCCTGATGCGGGAACAGGGCTACGGGAAAGGGTATGAGTACGCCCATGATACGGAAGAAAAACTGACTCATATGCAGTGTATGCCGGACAGTTTAAAAGACCGGGTCTATTATCATCCGACACAGGAAGGCGAGGAGAAGGAGACGGCAAAACGGCTTGAGGAGATTAAAAAATTCCGAGAGGAATAGATCGTTTCAATTATGTCCAGACTATCTGTGAATGCTTGTAAGAGAGGTTGCGGATCGTGAAACGACTGAGTGAATATTTATTTCTTGGAACACTGGGCGGCGCCCTTTATTATACTTTTGAAATGCTGTTCCGGGGATTTTCCCACTGGTCCATGTTCCTGCTGGGCGGGATCTGCTTTGTGTTTTTCGCCCAGCAGGGGCTCTGGACGGACTGGGAAGAACCGCTCTGGAAACAGGTGGGATGGTGCGTGGTCTTTGTAACGGCCTGCGAATTTATCACAGGGATCATCGTCAATAAATTCATGGCCTGGCAGGTATGGGACTATACGGACCAGCCCTTTCAGCTCATGGGGCAGATCTGCCTGCCGTTTACGGTCATATTTTCCGGGCTGTGCGCATTCGGGATCCTGCTGAGCGGCTATCTGCTCCATTTCCTGTACGGGGAAAAGATGCCACGGTTCCATGTATTGTAGGGGGACCGGAGCGGATCGCTTTTTTGTTCCGGCGGTTGAAGTCCACTTTCAGAAATGCTATAATACTTCCGCGGAAAATGAAGACCCGCGCATGAACTGTGCGAGCGGGTCCTGAACATAAAGGAGTACAGACGTGGCTGAGTTAACACCAATGATGAAACAATATATGGAGACCAAGTCCCAGTACCGGGACTGCATCCTTTTTTACAGGCTGGGTGATTTTTATGAGATGTTCTTCGACGACGCGCTGACGGCGTCCCGGGAACTGGAGATCACCCTTACCGGGAAAAACTGCGGACAGGAAGAGCGGGCGCCCATGTGCGGCGTCCCTTATCACGCTGTGGAAGGATATCTGAACCGTCTGGTGTCCAAAGGCTATAAGGTGGCCATCTGTGAGCAGGTGGAAGACCCGAAGACAGCCAAAGGGATCGTGAAGCGCGAGGTTGTGCGGATCGTGACGCCGGGGACGAACCTGGACACCCAGGCGCTTGATGAGTCCCGGAACAATTATATCATGTGCATCGTCTATATCGCGGACCGCTACGGCGTTTCCGTGGCGGATATCACCACCGGGGACTATTTTGTGACCGAGTTCACGGACAGCGGGAAACTGATGGACGAGATCTGCCGTTTCGCGCCGTCTGAGATCATCTGCAACGAAGCCTTTTACATGAGCGGCATGGATCTGGACGGCATGAAAGACCGGCTCGGCATTACGATCTATTCTCTGGACGCCTGGTATTTTGACGATGCGGTGTGCCGGCAGAAGCTGCTGGATCATTTTAAAGTTTCATCTTTTGCCGGCCTGGGGCTTGCAGACTACGACTGCGGCGTTATCAGCGCGGGGGCGCTCCTCCAGTATCTGCTGGAGACGCAGAAGAATGAACTCTCAAACCTGACCCACATCACGCCCTATGCGGCCGGGAAATACATGATGCTGGACAGTTCGACCCGGCGGAACCTGGAGCTGTGCGAGACGCTCCGGGAAAAGCAGAAGAGGGGCTCCCTCCTCTGGGTGCTGGACAAGACGAAGACGGCAATGGGCGCCCGGACGCTCCGCAAATATGTGGAGCAGCCGCTGATCGAGAAAGCGGAGATCGAGCGCCGGCTGGATGCGGTGCAGGAACTGAAAGAGCAGGCCATATCCCGGGAGGAGCTGCGGGAATATATGGGGCCGGTCTATGACCTGGAGCGCCTGATCACCCGGATCTCCTACGGGACGGCCAATCCCCGTGATCTGACGGCATTCCGGACGTCTCTGGAGATGCTGCCGCCCATCCGCCTCATCCTTCAGGATATGAGATGCAGCCTGCTGGGAGAGATCTGTGAGGACCTGGATCCGCTGGAAGACCTCTGCAGCCTGATCACGGATGCGATCCGGGAGGATCCGCCCATCGCCATGAAAGAAGGCAATATCATCCGGGACGGGTACAACGAAGAGGTGGACAAGCTCCGGCGCGCCAAATCCGACGGCAAAGACTGGCTGGCGAAGCTGGAGAATGAAGAGCGGGAAAAGACGGGCATCAAGAACCTGCGGATCAAATACAACAAAGTATTCGGTTACTATCTGGAAGTGACCAATTCCTATAAAGATATGGTGCCGGATTATTATACGAGAAAACAGACCCTAGCCAACGCCGAGCGCTATATCACGCCGGAACTTAAAGAACTGGAAGACATGATCCTGGGGGCGGAAGATAAGCTTTATGCGCTGGAGTATGAGATCTATACGGAAGTCCGCGAGACGGTGGCCGCCCAGGTGGAGCGGATCCAGAAGACGGCCCGGGCTGTGGCGGCGCTGGATGTATTCGCCTCCCTGGCGCTGACGGCCGAGCGGAATAATTACACCCGGCCGAAGATCAATGAAAAGGGCGTCATCGATATTAAGGAAGGCCGCCACCCGGTGGTGGAGCAGATGATCCCCAATGACATGTTTATCTCCAACGATACATACCTGGATGATAAGAAGCACCGGATCTCTATTATCACCGGACCGAATATGGCAGGTAAATCCACTTATATGAGGCAGACGGCCCTGATCGCCCTGATGGCCCAGGTGGGCTCCTTTGTCCCGGCGCAGAGCGCCAATATCGCCCTGTCTGACCGGATCTTTACCAGGGTCGGGGCGTCGGATGATCTGGCGTCCGGCCAGAGCACCTTCATGGTGGAGATGACGGAAGTGGCGAACATCCTCCGGAACGCCACATCGAAAAGCCTGCTCATTCTGGACGAGATTGGGCGGGGGACAAGTACCTTTGACGGCCTTTCCATCGCATGGGCGGTGGTGGAATATATAAGCGACAGCCGGCTGCTCGGGGCCAAGACGCTTTTCGCCACCCACTATCATGAACTGACCGAGCTGGAAGGCAAGATCGACAATGTGAATAATTACTGCATCGCCGTGAAAGAAAAAGGTGATGACATCGTATTCCTCCGGAAGATCGTCAAAGGCGGCGCGGATAAGAGCTACGGCATCCAGGTGGCGAAGCTTGCGGGCGTGCCGGACCTGGTGATCAGCCGGGCGAAAGAGATCGTGGAGGAATTGAGCGACGAGGATATCACCACCCGCGTCAGCGAGATCGCGGAGCGGGACCGGGTTTCCAGAAAGAAACCGAAAGCGAAGAAATACGACGAGGTGGACATTGCCCAGATGTCGCTCTTTGATACAGTCAAAGACGATGACGTGCTGGAGGAACTGAAAAACCTCGACGTCGGAAATATGACGCCGATCGACGCGCTGAACACCATCTACAGGCTCCAGAACAAGCTGAAGAACAGATGGTAGAACAGGCCGGTCGGAAAGAAAGGAGACGGCTATGCCGCATATACAGGTACTGGACCAGGTGACGATCGACAAGATCGCCGCCGGAGAAGTGATCGAACGGCCGGCCTCGGTCGTGAAAGAACTGGTTGAAAATGCCATCGACGCCGGAGCCACATCCGTGACGGTGGAGATCAAAGATGGCGGGATCTCCCTGATCCGGATCATGGACAACGGATGCGGGATCGAACATGACGAGGTGAGGAGCGCCTTCCTCCGGCATTCCACAAGCAAGATCCGGACCGTGGAGGATATTGCTCACATCCGCTCACTGGGATTCCGGGGCGAGGCTCTCTCAAGCATCGTGGCCGTGACGCAGACCGAACTGATCACGAAAACGCCGGATGCCGAACTGGGCACCCGCT
Organism: Candidatus Mediterraneibacter quadrami; assembly: GCA_019120575.1. Classification (GTDB taxonomy): domain Bacteria; phylum Bacillota; class Clostridia; order Lachnospirales; family Lachnospiraceae; genus Mediterraneibacter; species Mediterraneibacter quadrami. Next base: position 36,949 of record DWUU01000024.1, on the reverse strand, counting down.
ATGTGATCGAGGGCGGGAAAGAGATCACGCTTGAAGAGACCGGCGCGCCGAACGGCACCACCTTCCTTGTACGCCAGCTCTTCTACAATGTACCGGCCAGGCGGAAGTTCCTGAAGACGCCGGTGACAGAGGCCGGACACATCCAGGATCTGCTGATCCATCTGACCCTGTCCCATCCGGAAGTTTCATTCCTGTTCATCAGCAACGGCCAGGAGAAGCTACGCACGTCGGGAAGCGGCAGGCTCAAAGATGTGATCTATCAGGTGTATGGCCGCGACGTGGCTGCAAACCTGCTTGATATTGACTATGAAAAAGGGGGCCTGCGCATCAGCGGCTATCTCGGGAAGCCGGTGATCACGCGGGGCAACCGGAATTTTGAGAACTTTTTTGTGAACGGACGCTACGTGAAAAGCCCCATGATCTCCAAATCGCTGGAAGACGCCTACCGGGATTTTACCATGCAGCATAAATTCCCGTTCGCTGTACTGCATTTCCATGTGGACGGCGAGGAGATCGACGTCAATGTACACCCGACCAAGATGGAACTGCGCTTCCAGAGACAGCAGGAAGTCTACAATACAGTGTTTGAGGGGGTCCACCGGCGGCTGCTGGAGCCGGAACTGATCCAGAAGGCCGAAGTGCCGGATCCCGTGCCGGTCCCGGAAGCTTCCGCCCCGGAGAAAAAACCGGAGGAACGGGTGAAGCCGGGGGAAAGCCCCTTCCTGCTGAAACCGAAATCTGCTGTGAAGCCGGAGCCGGCTGGGTCACCGGCTGCGGAAGCCCCGGATTCGCAGGAAGCGCACGATGAAGATTATTTTATCCGGAAGATGCGGGAGCGGGTCATGGCCTATCACGAGCGGTCTTCCTCTGCGGAAGTAAGTGGCGCAGACCGGATCTACCGCCCGGAGAAGCAGGAAGAGCGGATCCGGGAATCTGTCAAATATGCGGCGGAGTCAAAGCCGGAACAGCTGGATCTCTTTGAGGAACATTTTCTGAAGCGGGAAGTCCGGGCGGAATATAAACTGATCGGCCAGGTGTTTGACACCTACTGGCTGGTCCAGTATCAGGACAGCCTGTATATCATCGACCAACATGCGGCCCATGAACGGGTGCTCTATGAGCGCACGCTGAAAGGGATGAAGGATCGGGTGTTCACGTCCCAGTATCTGAGCCCGCCCATTATTCTGTCCCTGACCATGCAGGAGGCGGAACTATTGCGGGAAAATATGGACCGCTTCGCGCGCATCGGATTTGAGATCGAGCCGTTCGGCGGGGAAGAATACGCTGTCCGGGCGGTCCCGGACAATCTGTTCAGTATCGCGAAAAAAGAACTGCTGATGGAGATGATCGACGACCTGGCGGACGGGATCAGCACGTCCATGACGCCGGAGCTCATAGACGAGAAGGTGGCGTCCATGTCGTGCAAAGCGGCTGTCAAAGGAAACAGCAGGCTGTCCGCTCAGGAAGTGGACGCGCTGATCGGCGAACTGCTCACCCTGGACAATCCGTATCACTGTCCCCACGGCCGTCCGACGATCATCGCGATGACGAAAAAAGAACTGGAAAAGAAATTCAAGAGGATCGTCTGATATGGAGAAGAAACCACTTATCATACTGACAGGCCCCACGGCAGTCGGGAAGACCGGACTGTCCGTCCGGCTTGCGGCGCAGATCGGAGCGGAGATCATCTCGGCGGATTCCATGCAGGTCTACCGCCGCATGGATATCGGCTCGGCGAAGATCATGCCGGAAGAGATGCAGGGGGTCCCGCACTATCTGCTGGATGTCCTGGATCCGGAAGAGGATTTTAATGTGGTCCGGTTCCAGACACTGGCCCGGGAAGCCATGGAGCGGATCCGTGCAAACGGAAAGATCCCCATGGTGGTGGGCGGCACGGGATTCTATATCCAGGCGCTGCTCTATGATATTGATTTTACGGAAAATGACGGCGATACGTCTTTCCGGGAGATGCTTGAGCACAGGGCGGCCGCCGGAGAAGGGGAGGAGCTGCACCGGATGCTTCAGGCCTGCGACCCGCAGGCGGCGGAGCAGATTCATCCCCATAATATCAAACGGGTGATCCGGGCGCTGGAATTCCACCATCAGACCGGAAGAAAGATATCGGATCACAACGAGGCGGAGCGGCAGAAAGAATCGCCATACAATTATGCGTATTTTGTCCTGACGGATGAACGGAGCAGGCTCTATGAGCGGATCGACCGCCGGGTGGACCAGATGATGGAGCAGGGGCTTCTCGATGAGGTGAAGGCGCTCCGGGAGTCCGGCGTCCCGCGCGGGGCGACCTCCATGCAGGGGCTGGGCTATAAAGAGCTCTACGCTTATCTGGAGGGCGAATATCCCCTCAGCGAGGCGGTCCGCATCATCAAACGGGACACGCGGCATTTTGCAAAGCGGCAGCTCACCTGGTTCAAGCGGGAGCGGGATGTGATCTGGCTCGACCGGTCGGCGTACGGACAGGACGAAGAGCGGCTGGCAGAAGCGGTGACGGAGCATCTGCGCGCGAAACATATCCTGTAATAATAAATTAAGAAATAAAGGAAGACAGAGAGATAAAATGAACGCAACAGAAACAAAAACGATGTATGAGCAGCTCGGGATCTCAGAAGAAGTATGGGCATACGGGCAGAAGATCGAGGAAGGCTTAAAAGACCGGTTCCGCGAGTTCGACGAGACTGCAGAGTATAACCAGCTCAAAGTGATCCGCGCCATGCAGGAAAACCGGGTAAGCGAAGCCTGCTTCAATTATGTGAGCGGCTACGGCTATAATGATATGGGAAGAGATACCCTGGAAGGGGTCTATGCATCCACGTTCCATACGGAATCAGCCCTTGTGCGGCCTCAGATCACCTGCGGGACCCACGCGCTGGCGCTGGCGCTTTCCGCGAATCTGAGACCGGGGGACGAGCTCCTTTCACCGGTGGGCAAACCATACGATACGCTGGAGGAAGTGATCGGCATCCGGCCTTCCCGGGGATCCCTTGCCGAATACGGGGTCACCTACCGTCAGGTGGAACTTCTGGAGGATGGATATTTTGATTATCCGGCCATTGAAGAAGCGTTGAATGACCGGACAAAACTGGTGACGATCCAGCGGTCCAAAGGCTATCAGACGCGGCCCAGCTATTCCGTGGAGAAGATCGGGGAGCTGATCGCGTTTATCAAAGCGCGGCGGCCGGATGTGATCTGCATGGTAGACAACTGCTACGGGGAATTCGTAGAGCGGATCGAGCCCAGCGATGTAGGAGCGGATCTGATCGTCGGATCCCTGATCAAGAATCCGGGCGGCGGGCTGGCACCCATCGGCGGCTATATCGCCGGGCGGGCGGATCTGATCGAGAACTGCGCGGTCCGTCTGACTTCCCCTGGACTGGGGAAAGAAGTAGGCGCCTCCCTGGGCGTGATGCAGTCTTTCTACCAGGGCTTTTTCCTGGCACCGACGGTCGTGTGCGGCGCGTTAAAAGGCGCGGTTTTTGCAGCCGGGGTTTATGAGAACCTGGGATTCCCGGTTGTACCGGACAGCAGCGAGTCCCGCCATGATATTATCCAGGCGGTGACGCCTGGAAGCCCGGAAGGGGTGATCGCCTTCTGTAAAGGAATCCAGGCCGCTGCGCCGGTGGACAGTTATGTGACGCCGGAGCCGTGGGCCATGCCCGGTTATGACAGTGATGTGATCATGGCGGCCGGCGCCTTTGTGCAGGGCTCGTCCATCGAACTTTCGGCGGACGGACCCATCAAACCGCCCTACGCGGTATATTTCCAGGGCGGCCTTACATGGAATCATGCGAAACTCGGCATCCTGAAATCCCTTCAGAGCCTGATCGACGACGGAGTGGTGCCGGTTGAGAAACTGAAGCGCATGTTATAGGAGGAGATTATGAGAACAGTTGCGGTGATCGGCGGCGGCGCAGCCGGGATGATGGCGGCGGTCACGGCTGCACAGAACGGTGCGGACGTGATCCTGCTGGAGCATAAGGACCGGCTTGGAAAGAAGATCCTGTCTACGGGGAACGGGCGGTGCAATTTTACGAATATCCGTCAGGAACCGGCGTGTTATCATTCAGATGATCCGGAATTCCCCTGGAAGGTGGTCGAACAGTTTGACGCCCGGTCCATTATTTCGTTTTTCCTTCAGCTGGGGGTTTATTCCAAAAACCGGAACGGCTATATCTATCCGAATTCGGATCAGGCGTCTGCGGTCCTCGATGCGCTCCGCATGGAAGTGGAGCGGCTTGGGATCGATGTCCGGACCGGTGCAGAATGCAGGGAGATCCGTCCGGGCAGGAAGGGGTTTGCACTCCTGACAGACCGGGGGACAATCCGGACGGACCAGGTGATCCTGTGCACCGGATCGAAGGCGGCTCCGGCCACCGGATCGGACGGCTCGGGCTATACGCTTGCGAAACAGCTCGGCCACCGGATCGTACCGGTGCTCCCGGCGCTTGTCCAGCTTCGCTGCGGGGAGACGTTTTTCAAAAGCATCGCCGGCATCCGCGCCGAAGGGACTGTATCGATCCGGACGGACGGAAAGTGCATCGCTTCGGACAGGGGCGAGATCCAGCTCACCAATTACGGCATATCCGGCATCCCGGTATTTCAGGTGAGCCGCTACGCTTCAAGGCTTTTGTATGAAAAGAGAGAGGTCCGGGCGGTCCTTGATTTTATGCCGGATTTTACCCCGGGGCAGATGCTGGATTTCCTGCGCGGGCGGGCGGATGCGAGACCGCAGAAAAAAGCAGAACAGTTCCTCATCGGACTTTTCCATAAGAAACTTTCCGATCTGTGGATCAGGCTTGCCGGGATCCCGCGGGAGAAAGCGGCCGGATCGTTAAATGAAGAAGAAATGGAGCGTCTCATCTCGCTTATAAAGAATTTTACCGTATCTGTGACCGGAACGAATTCTTATGACCAGGCACAGGTATGCTGCGGCGGCGTTGATACAGCGGAAGTTGATCCGTGTACAATGGGCTCACGGTATGTTCCGGGCCTTTATTTCGCCGGCGAACTCCTGGATGTGGACGGGATGTGCGGGGGATACAACCTGACATTCGCCTGGGCAAGCGGGTATATCGCCGGCCGGTCGGCTGCAGAATAAATCGGACAGAAAGGCAGGTTAATATGCTTCGGATCAACCAGTTAAAACTTCCGGTCAGTCATACGCCGGACCAGCTTCGGGAGAAACTGCTGCAGACCCTGCGTATGAGGGAAAAGGAATTAAAACAATATACCGTAAGGAAACGCTCCCTCGATGCACGGAAGAAACCGGAGCTTTACTATGTATATACCATCGACTTCACGGCGGCGGATGAGGAGCGGCTCCTGAAACGGCTGCGGGGGAAAGTGCAGCGGGTGAAGGAAATAACCTATGCGGCGCCCGCCCACGGCTCTGAAAAGATGAACACCCGGCCGGTGGTGGTGGGCTGCGGCCCGGCAGGGCTTTTCTGCGCCTTTCTCCTGGCGTCCGAAGGGTACCGCCCGCTCATTGTCGAGCGGGGAGCCCCGGTCCGGGAGCGGAAAGAAGATGTGGAGCGCTTCTGGGAACAGGGATGCCTGGATCCGGAGTCCAACGTCCAGTTCGGCGAAGGCGGCGCCGGAACGTTTTCTGACGGGAAGCTGAACACGCTTGTGAAAGACAGCTGCGGGCGGAACCGTTTTGTGCTGGAGACATTTGTCCGCTTCGGCGCGCCGGAGGACATCCTGTGGGAGCAGAAACCGCACATCGGGACGGATATCCTTATGGACGTGGTGGAGAATATGCGGGAATCCATTATCCGTGCGGGCGGGGAATTCCGCTTCCACACAAAGGTGGCGGATGTGATCCCGGCGGCGGGCTGCCTGGTCCTGGATAACGGAGAACGGATCCGAACGGACGCGGCCGTGTTCGCACCCGGACACAGCGCGAGAGACACCTTCCAGATGTTGAATGAAAGAGGCGTGGCCATGGAAGCCAAGTCGTTTGCGGTGGGCGTCCGTGTAGAGCACCCGCAGTCGCTGATCGACGGGAACGCGTACGGCAGGACGGACCGGGGCGCGCTTCCCGCGGCTGCATATAAGCTGACAGAGAAGCTGGAGAACGGCCGGGGCGTTTATACGTTCTGCATGTGCCCGGGCGGATACGTGGTGAATGCATCGTCCGAGCCGGGCATGCTCGCCGTCAACGGAATGAGCTATCACGGAAGGGCGGGAGAGAATGCCAACAGCGCCGTGATCGTCACCGTCTCGCCGGAAGACTACGGCGGGGATCATCCGCTGGCAGGCGTAAGGTTCCAGAGGGAGCTGGAACGACGCGCCTGGGAAGAGGGAAAGGGGAGGATCCCTGTCCAGCGGTTCGCAGATTACTGCGGGGACCGGATATCGGACCATTTCGGTGCGGTCCGGCCCAATATGAAAGGCGCATACCGCTTCGGGAATGTGAGACGGATCTTTCTCGGCGAGCTGGCGGCGTCCATTCAGGAGGGAATCAGCAGGATGGACCGGAAGATCCGGGGATTTGCCGGTGATGACGTCCTCCTTTCGGGGGTGGAGAGCCGGACATCGTCGCCGGTCCGGATCCCGAGGGACGCGGCGTTCGTCTCTTCTGTGCCCTGGATCTACCCCTGCGGCGAGGGCGCAGGATATGCCGGAGGCATCACATCGGCCGCCATGGACGGCCTGAAAGTCGCGGAAGCGCTGATCCGCCGGTTCACAGAAATTTAATGTGTAATCTCTATACATGGATTTTAAAGTGTGCTAAAATAAATCATTGTATCGTATCATCGCGGCAATAGCCGGTGTAATAATATGAAAAACAACTGCACAATGAAAGAACTGTACCAGGATGAAAGGCCGTACGAGAAATGTCAGCGGTTTGGCGCAGAGAATCTGACGGATGCCGAACTTCTGGCCGTTATTCTCAGGACGGGCACAAAAGGGGAAAATTCTCTGGATCTGGCAGGGAAGATCCTGCATCCCGATTTCGGATGCGACGGGCTTCTCTCGCTCCACGGCTGGACGCTTGAAAGACTTGTCGGAGTCCGTGGCATCGGACGCGTAAAGGCGGTCCAGATCCTCTGCATTGCAGAGCTTGCCAGACGCATGGCAAAGGAGACTGCCGCACAGGGCCTTGATTTTTCTTCCCCTGAGAAGATCGCAGAGTACTATATGGAGGACATGCGGCACAAGAAGCGTGAAATCCTGAAACTCCTTCTGCTGAATACCAGGTCAAGGCTTATTTCTGAGAGTAATGTATCGGTCGGAACGATTGATATGGCCCTTGTATCACCCAGGGAACTGTTCGTTGAAGCGTTCCGCAGGGGCGCATCGTCCATGATCCTGCTCCATAATCATCCGAGCGGCGATCCGGAACCGAGCGGGGAGGACATCCGGATCACACAGCGGATCTATGAGGCGGGGATGCTGATCGGCATTGAACTGCTGGATCATATTATAATAGGGGATCATTGTTTTGTAAGCCTGAAAGACAGAGGGGAGATTTCTGATGGCGGGAAATGTTTATGGCCTTGATCTCGGTACGTATGAGATTAAGATTTATGATAAAAAGAAAAATAAAATATGGCGCGAAAAAAATGCCGTCGCCCTGAAAGATAAGACACAGTTTTTTGCGGCCGGAAACAAAGCATATGATATATATGAGAAGGAGCCGGCGGACATAGAGGTCGTATTCCCGATGCAGGACGGCGTCATCGCACGGTTCGGCGACATGCAGCATCTGCTCGGGAGCCTCCTCGGATCAGGGCGTCCTCTGATCGGAGGCGCGCGGTATGTGATCGCGGTCCCGACTGATGTCACGGAAGTGGAGAAGAAAGCATTCTATGATCTTGTGGTTCATTCGGAAGCCCGTGCAAGATCCGTGCGCATCGTTGAAAGAGGACTGGCCGACGCCATTGGCTGCGGAATTGATGTCATGGAAGAAAAGGGCGTGTTTATCGTCAATCTCGGCGGAGACACAACAGAACTGTCTGTTCTCTCCAGGGGCGGGATGGTTATGAGCCGGCTTCTGAAAACCGGAGGTCATGATTTTGACATGGCCATTGTTCTGCTGGTCCGCCGGAAAGCGGAATTTCTGATCGGCAATACAACAGCTGAAATGATGCGCAGAACCTTCGGGCTGTCCGGTTACAGAGGCAGCCGCGAGATCCGCGTATCAGGCCGGGATCTGATCACCGGCGTGCCGTCCCAGAAAGAGATTCCCGCCGGCCTTGTCCGCGCCGCAATGAAGGGGACGCTGCGCATGTATGTCAGAGCTGTCCGCGCCATGCTGGAACGGACGCCCCCGGATGTCCGCAAAGTGATTGAAGACAGGGGAATCTTCCTGACCGGAGGAATGTCCGCCATGCGCGGGATTGACGAATATTTCCGGAAGCATACCGGACTTCCGGTAACAACAGCGGACAGGCCTCAGTTTTGCGCAGTCAGAGGGCTCCGGAAGATTATTTCCGAAAAAAACTATTATAAACAGCTCACCTATTCAATGGATGGTGAAAAATACAGGTGGTTAAGATGAAGAAGAAAAATCAGACGACCCGGACAAACAGATATATATTGATCGGTCTCGCAGTTTTCTGCGCTTTTATGATGGTCCTTTCGTCATTTTCCGACCGGGCGGCCGGCCCGTTCCGGGTGCTTGCAAATGTAACGGTTGTGCCGCTGCAGCAGGGACTCAACCATATCGGCGGCTGGCTCGGGGATATGAAAGACAATTTTGCGACGCTCCAGCAGCTTCAGGATGAAAATCAACGCCTTCAGGAACAGGTTGACGCACTTACGACGGAGAATAATTATCTTCTGGAGGAAAGCCATGAATATGAGCGCCTTCAGGAACTCTATGAACTGGATCAGAACTATGCGGAATATGAGAAGACGGCGGCGCATGTCATCGGAAGAGATTCCGGCAACTGGTTCAGCACTTTCACAATCGATAAAGGGCGGACAGACGGGATCAGACCGGATATGAATGTTCTTGCCGGAAGCGGTCTGGTCGGGATTGTTACGGAAGTCGGACCGACATGGGCAAAAGTCCGGTCCATCATTGATGATTCTACGAATGTGAGCGGCATGGTTCTGTCTACATCAGACACCTGCATCATAAGCGGGGATCTTTCCCTGATGAGCACCGGCCAGATCGCATTTGACCAGATGGAAAACAATGATCATGTGGTGGCAGTGGGAGATCAGATCGTAACCTCATACATCAGTGACAAATATCTCCAGGGGATCCTGATCGGCTCCATCAGTGAGATAAATGTTGATTCCAACAACCTGACCAGATCAGGCTATATTACGCCGGCCGTTGATTTCAGGAACATTCAGGAGGTTCTTGTGATCACGACGACGAAGGCGGAACTGACCGGAGAAAATGAAACGGGAGAAGAGTAATCTATGAAATCCATGAAGATCAGACGGATCATCGTAACGGCGGTGATCCTTCTTGCCGCCTATCTGCTTCAGACGGCTATGTTTCCCGCACTGGAGATTGCGGGCGTAAAACCGAATTTTATGCTGATCGTGACGGCCTCTTTCGGATTTATGAGGGGATCCAGAGAGGGCATGCTGGTCGGATTCGTATCCGGACTTATGATTGATATTCAGTCAGGGGATATGATCGGTTATTATGCGCTCATTTATCTGGCTGCCGGATATCTGAACGGTATATTTGAACAGATTTATTTTGATGAAGATATTAAACTTCCGCTGTTCCTTATTGCAGGCTCGGATCTTCTGTACGGCATGACGATCTATTTCCTGTCATTCCTGCTCAGAAGTGATTTTAATTTCCTGTATTATATGAACCGGATCATTATTCCGGAGACGATTTATACGATCGTGATAACGCTTATTGTATATCCTCTTCTTCTGTATATTAATCAATGTCTGGAAGAGGCAGAAAAAAGGAGTGCTGGCAGATTTGTTTAGAGAGATTGCAGACCGGCTCAAAGAAGCTGTTGAATATGTGATGAAATCAAGACTGATGGTCCTGGTTATTGTGTTCTGTATGACATCCGCCGTTCTGATCGGAAGGCTGTTTTATCTTCAGATTGTCCGGGGTGAAGATTATCTGGAGAATTACGAACTGCAGATCAGAAAGACGGATTCAACTGCTGCAACGCGGGGAAATATTTATGACCGGAACGGGAATATTCTCGCAAGCAACGAACTTGCTTATTCTGTTACGATTAAGGATACTGTTCCGACGGATACGGATGCAGACGAAAAAAATGAGATTCTGAACAGTACGCTGGACAGGGTCCTTGAGCTGGTGGAAAAAAACGGGGATTCTGTGATCGACAGCTTCGGGATTATGCTGAATTCATCCGGGGAATATGAATATGTCGAGACAAACGAAACGCGGAAACTCCGTTTTATTGCGGACGTATACGGCGAGGCCTATGTGGATGACCTGGAGGAAGACGAGCGGAATCAGTCTGCCGCAGAGCTGATCCACTATCTCTGCGAGAAGCGGTACGGTCTGAACGACGATAAGGATGATCCGGATTATGACCCGGCCTATATCCTTAAAATGGTCAATATGCGTTATGCCATGGGTCTGAACGGATATCAGCAGTACCGGTCGACAACTCTGGCTTCAGACGTGAGTGATGAGACAGCTGCGGCGATCATGGAGAATCAGGACGAACTGACCGGGGTTGACGTAGAGGAAATATCGCTCCGCCATTATCCGGACGGCATTTATTTTTCATCTGTCATCGGCTATACCGGCCCAATGTCGCAGGATGAATATGATGCGCTTGATGAAGAGGATAAAGAAAAATACTCCCGCTCGGATATTGTCGGGAAATGGGGAATAGAACAGGTGTGCGACAGTACGCTCCAGGGAGAAAAAGGAGAGTCCGTCTATTATGTGGATAACCGGGGACGTGTGATTGATACGATCAGTTCAACGGATCCGAAGGCGGGCAATGATGTCTATCTGACGATTGACAAGAATCTCCAGATCAGCGCTTATAAACTCCTGGAGGAAAAGATCGCCGGCATCCTGCTCAGCAAGCTTACGGATACGCTGAACTATGACCCTGCGGATGCAAAGGATGCAAGCAGCATTCTGATCCCCGTCAGCGACGCCTATCATGCACTTATCGCAAACGGGCTGCTCGATATGGGACACTTTTCAGCCGATGACGCAGGGGCGGCAGAAAAAGCCGTCTATTCTGCTTTCCGTGAAAAACAGGAATCTGTGATCGGAGAGCTTACAGACCAGCTTTCGGATCCGGACGCGCCGGCATACCGTGATCTTTCCGAAGAAATGCAGGCATACATGACCTATATTTACCGGCAGGTACTCATTGAGAAAACCGGCATTGTTATCTCCGACGCGGTCGACGTGACGGACAAGACCCTGCTGGCATGGACACAGGATGAGACGATCAGCCTCTGTACATTTCTGAACTATGCCATTTCCCAGAACTGGATCGATACATCCATCCTGGGAGACAGCGCCTATTCCAGTTCAGAAGAGATATATGAGGAACTGGTAAAATATCTGAAAGATTATTTGAGTACGGACAGTGATTTCGACAAACTTCTCTATGAATATCTTATAAAATCAGGAGGTATCACCGGCAGACAGATATGTGCGATCGTATATGAGCAGGGTGTGCTTCCGATGGAAGAGGACAAGTATAACGGCCTGATGGACGGATCTGTCAGTTCATTCGGATGGCTGTACAACAAAATCGAATCACTGCAGATCACGCCGGGCGAGCTTGGCATGGAGCCGTGTTCCGGCGGACTTGTCGTAACGGATCCTGATACGGGAGACGTGCTGGCCTGTGTATCCTATCCGGGATATGACAACAACCGGCTCTCCAATACAATGGATTCGGCATATTATAATCAGCTGGTTACCGGGACGGCACGGACATTTTACAACCGTGCCACACAGGAGAAGACAGCGCCGGGTTCAACGTTTAAAATGGTATCTTCGGCAGCCGGACTCGAGGAAGGAATCATCGACGGGAATACCGGATTTTATTGTGACGGCGAGTTCTCAAAGGTGACGCCGAGTCCGAAATGCTGGGTTTATCCGAACGGACACGGTTCGCTGGATGTTGTCGGAGCAATTGAGAATTCCTGCAACGTATTTTTCTACAATGTAGGGTACAACCTCAGCATTGATGACGACGGAAACTACGACAGCACGCTCGGTACAGACCGTCTTGGGAAATATGCAGAACTGTTCGGACTGGGGGAAAAATCCGGACTGGAGATCGATGAGGCATCCCCGGATATTTCCAATGAGTACTCCATCCAGTCCGCCATCGGACAGGGCAATCACAACTTTACGGTGAGCCAGCTCAACCGCTATGTCACGACGATCGCAAACCGGGGAACCGTGTATGATCTGACGCTGATAGACCGGACGGCCGATGCGAACGGCAGTCTTCTCAGAGACAACGAAGCGGAAGTAGTACGGACCATCGATGAATTCGATTCTTCCACATGGGATATGCTCCAGGAAGGTATGGAGAAGATGGTGACAAGCCATTATTCTACATTTTCAGACCTTGAATTCTCCATGGCAGGAAAAACCGGTACGGCGCAGCATAACGAACTTCATGCGAATCATGCGCTGTTTGTCGGCTATGCACCGACAGACTCCCCGGAGGTTTCCATTGCCGTCCGCATTGCCTACGGCTATAATTCGGGCTATGCATCCGAAGTTGCACGGGATGTTCTGAGAATTTATTTTGATCCGGATCTGAAAGACGAACTGATCACAGGTCATGCGGCGGCGATTGGAAGCGGAATGTCGGGAGACTGATGTCTGCGGTGAAGATCAAATGACAGCTCTTAAACAGGAGGAACAGATTATGGGTGAAGTGATCGTCATTACATCAGGAAAAGGCGGCGTCGGCAAGACGACCACGACAGCGAATATCGGGGCCGGCCTTTCCGGACTCGGTAAAAATGTCATGGTGATCGATACAGATCTCGGACTTCGCAATCTTGATGTAGTGCTGGGACTTGAGAACCGTATCGTATATAACATAGTGGATGTTATAGAAGGAAACTGCAGACTGAAGCAGGCGCTGATCCGGGATAAACGTTATCCGCAGCTCTGTCTGCTTCCGTCCGCACAGACAAGGGACAAGTCAAGCGTCTCTCCGGAACAGATGAAGAAGCTGATCAGCGAGATCCGGGATGATTATGATTATATTCTTCTGGACTGCCCGGCCGGGATTGAACAGGGATTTCAGAATGCCATCGCAGGCGCGGACCGGGCGATCGTTGTAACGACCCCTGAAGTGTCTGCCATCCGGGACGCAGACCGGATCATCGGACTTCTGGAGGCATCCGGCATCCGCAGAAACGAGCTGATCATCAACCGGCTGCGGATCGACATGGTGAAACGGGGAGACATGATGTCCGTGGACGATGTGACGGAAATTCTTGCCGTTGATCTGATCGGCGTGATCCCGGATGATGAACAGGTCGTGATCGCAACCAATCAGGGCGAAATGGTCGCCGGAGGCGATTCGACGGCCGGACGCTCCTATATGAACATCTGCAGGAGACTGACGGGCGAAGATATACCGATCGAAGACTACATGAAGCATGAAGGAATTCTGGAGAAGATATCAGGCTTCTTCCGACGGAATCAGGAGGGAGCCGGATGAGCGTACAGTCTGTACAGATTGCCAGAGAACGGCTGAAGAATCTGCTTGTGTCCGACCGGGTGCAGTGTACGCCGGATGCCGTGGAAAGACTGACGAAAGAACTGTATCAGACGGTCTCCAAGTATATGGAGGTTGAGCCGGGAAAGATCGAGATCCAGATCACCCGCACAGATATACATATAAAGTACATGGGAGAAAATCATTGAACGCTTTTCTTAAAAAACTGAATTTACATTACAATATCAAAGATTATAAATTCGGACTGGTGATACCGGTTGTTGTGCTGGCCGTTTTCGGTGTATTCATGGTTTACAGCGCACGTCCGGATCTGATGAGCCGTCAGGTGCTCGGCGTACTGCTCGGCATTGTGGCCATGATCGTGATATCTCTGATCGACTATAGGTGGATCCTGAATCTGTACTGGCCGCTTTATTTTTTAAATATCGTTCTGCTGGCCGCCATCTGGATTCCGGGCCTCGGCGTGGAGGCGAACGGCGCCCGGCGCTGGCTGAACATCGGATTTCAGTTTCAGCCCTCTGACCTGACGAAGATCCTGATGATCCTGTTTTTCGCCAGATTTCTCTCAGACAGGGAAAAATCAATCAACCGTCCGAAAGTGATCCTTCAGGCCATCGGCCTGATCCTTCCGTCACTTGCCATGATTTACAAGCAGCCGAATCTGTCTACGACTCTCTGCGTGGCGGCGCTTTTCTGTGCGCTGATGTTTCTCGGCGGACTGAGCTACAAATTCGTCGGTACCGTACTGGCGATCGCCGTCCCTACGGTTGTAATCTTTCTTGCAGTCGCAGTACAGCCGAATCAGCCCTTTCTGCATGATTATCAGCAGAACCGCATCCTGGCATGGCTGGAGCCCGAAAAATATTCATCGGACGAATCATATCAGCAGCTGAATTCGATCATGGCGATCGGTTCCGGTCAGCTTTCCGGAAAAGGATATAATAATGATGCCACAACATCTGTAAAGAACGGAAATTATGTGGCAGAACCACAGACCGATTTTATTTTTGCAATTATTGGAGAAGAATTGGGATTTGTGGGTTGTTGCGCGGTTATATTTTTGTTATTATTAATTGTAATGAAATGTATAATGACCGGCTTGAAGGCGAAAGATACAGGAGGGCGGATCATCTGCGGCGGGGTTGCCGCACTGATCGGGATACAGAGTTTTATCAACATCAGTGTGGCTACGATGATTCTTCCGAATACAGGTTTGTCACTGCCCTTTGTAAGTTACGGACTGACTTCCGTTGTGTGCTTTTTTATGGGGATCGGTTTTGTATTGAATGTCGGTTTACAGCCCAATAAATATCAATAAGGAGTGACGATTATGAATATCGGACTGATCGCACACGATGCGAAAAAAAAGCTCATGCAGAATTTCTGTATTGCATACAGGGGAATACTAAGCAAGCATGATCTGTACGCGACAGGCACGACAGGCTATCTTGTAGAAAGTGTGACAAACCTGAACATCCACAAATTTCTTGCCGGACATCTGGGCGGAAAGCAGCAGCTGGGTTCCCAGATCGAGAATAACAATATCGATCTGATTATTTTCTTCCGTGATCCGCTTGCTCCGCGTCCGCATGAACCGGACGTCAACGATATTGTAAAGCTTTGCGATATGTATAATATTCCAATCGCGACCAACATTGCCACGGCGGAAGCGCTGATCCTGGCACTTGACAGAGGAGATTTAGACTGGCGTGAGATGTACAAATAACCGAAATATACACAGCAGAAACCGACGGGCGCAGATGATCCGCAGAAGGAGAAGACGGCAGCGCGCAATTGCGTCCGCCCTGATCTGTCTGGTCCTGCTTCTTGGTGCAGGGACAGCGGCCGGAACTTTAATTCTGGACCGTCTGCACAATTATACAGCTGAATATGAATACGAACATTATAACAGCGGATTCTGGATGGGAAATCCATTCTCATCCGACATATGTTTTGCCGGATCCGATGTAGAGCTCGACGGATTTGAGGCAGATCCGGAAATCCATTCCGCAGGACTTTTTGATATTGGAAATAACAGCGTACTGTGCGGATACAGGCTTTTTGACAAAGTATATCCGGCCAGTACAACAAAAGTTATGACGGCATATGTTGCGCTTAAGTACGGGAACCTGGATGATGTGGTAACCGTGAGTGAGAACGCCGTGGATTTCAAGTGGGATGAAGTGACATGCGGGCTTCGCGCGGGAGACACCGTGACGCTGTACGATCTGCTGTGCGGACTGATCCTGCATTCCGGCAACGACTGCGGCGCGGCCATCGCTGAGCATATCTCGGGCAGCATTGAGAAATTTGCGGAGCTGATGAATCAGGAGGCGGCGTCTCTCGGAGCCACAGGATCTCATTTTGTCAACCCCCACGGACTTCATGATGACAACCATTATACAACGGCCTACGATCTGTATCTTATCTTTAATGCATGCATAAAAGATCAGCGATTCGTAGACATTATTACGATGGATTCATATACCGGTACGCTGACAGGGGCAGACGGCGTTAGGCGTACAGAGACCTGGGAGCCTACAAATCTGTACAACAGCGACAGGCACCCGATGCCGGACGGGATCCGGGTACTGGGCGGCAAGACCGGGACAACAAAACTTGCCGGAAACTGTCTGATCATTTACGACGAAAGCAGTGAAGGATACCCGTACATATCAGTTGTTATGGGAGCCCCGAGCCGTGACGTGCTCTATGCACAGATGGATCAGATGATGATCAGCGGCATAAACGGATAAAAAGCTTCCGCATCCAGTGTAAACGGATGCGAAAGCTTTTTTATATCACAGTAAATTGCTTTCCTATTCGGACATGCCTCTGATTCTTCCGTACAGGCTCAGCAAATATAAGCCGCACAGACCGACAAGAGTATAAACGATCCTTGAAAGCCAGCTCATATTCCCGAATAAAAACGCGACCAGATCAAATCTGAAGATCCCGATCAGCAGCCAGTTTACCGCGCCGATGATCACAAGCGTCAGAGCTGTGTAATCAAACCATTTCATGTTAGTTCCTCCTTTATCGCCTCAATATTTTCAGTATTTCCATTAAAACTGGAAATATACACATTTACATGATATACTGTATAAGTTAGGGAACCTGAATAATTTACGGGAGGTGCACTCTGGATTGAGTAAAAAGAAAAACAGCAGGAAAAACAGGGCTGTCAGCATAAAAAAATACAGAGGAAGACTGGACCTGAATCTCGGGATTATTCTTTTTGCAGTCGTACTTATCTACCTTCTTGTTACAGTGATAAGTTACTTCAGCCGGGATAATATATCCGTCTATGAAGTGCGCAGGGGAAGCATCGTCCGCGACAATACATATACCGGACTGGTGATCCGCGAAGAAACCGCCGTCACTGCGGAGGATGAAGGATATGTAAGTTATTATCAGAATGAAAACAGCAAAGTCCGGACCGGAACCAATGTTTACGCACTGTCGAAGGAGCCGGTCAACACGGATTCCGAAAACAGCGATACAGCAGACGGAATATCACTGAATCCGGATCTTCAGACAGGAATTGTACTGCAGATCCAGAGTTACAATGAAAACTATAACGCAAATGATTTCTCTAAAGTTTATTCGCTGAAAAATACGATCAACACGTCTCTTCAGGATACATACAGCCTTACCCGCACCCAGCAGCTCGATGCCGTCATAAAAGAGAGCGGGATCGAAGTGCAGTCCTGCAAAGCTTCAAGGGACGGAATCGTTGCATATACAGTCGACGGATATGAGAACGTAACAAAAGACTCTTTCACACCGGAGCATTTTGATCTGACAGAATATGAGAGCACTACATTATCAGATCAGATGAAGATCCGTTCGGGCGACCCGGTATACCGGCTGATTACAAGCGAAAACTGGTCTGTCATCGTTCCGCTGGATGAGGCCACCGCCGATACACTGATTGAGGATGAGGTATCCAGTATACGGGTGCGGATCGATAAAGACAGTGAATCCATGTGGGCGGATCTGACGCTGATCGAAAAAGACGGAACCTGTTACGGATGTCTGGATTTTGATGATTCCATGATCCGCTATGCCGAGGACCGTTTCCTGAACGTGGAACTGATACTTGAAGATGAGAGCGGATTAAAGATTCCAAGATCTGCGGTAGTAGATCAGAAATTCTATGCTATCCCTCGGGAATTTATAACGACCGGCGGCAACAGTTCTTCTGACGGGGTGATGGTTCAGAAATCAAATGGAGACATTGAGTTTGTTCCGGTTGACATATATGACGTCAGTGATGAAGGAGAGGTATGTATCAGCCGGGATGAAATCAGAGAGGGCACCGTCATTCTGAAGCCTGATTCCGCGGAAACCTGTGTGATCGGAAAGACAAAAACGCTCCAGGGCGTTTACAATATAAACAAGGGATATGCTGTATTCAAAAAAGTAAAGATCCTGTGTGAAAATGATGAGTACTATATTGTCCGTGAGGGAGAAGATTACAGCCTGTCCAATTTTGATCATATTGTTCAGAACGGTAAAACCGTTAATGCGGACGAGGTTGTATTCCAGTAATCTGCAGACCGGATTGAACGGAACAAATATATGAAGGGAAGTGCGTATGAAATGTTAAAAACAAATCTGGAACAGGTTGAGGAACGGATCTGCGCCGCCTGTCAGAGAGCCGGCAGACGGCGCGGCGACGTCACGCTTATTGCAGTCAGTAAAACAAAGCCTGTAGAGATGCTCCGGGAAGCCTATGATCTGGGCGTACGTGTTTTCGGAGAGAACAAGGTGCAGGAAATCCGTGACAAATATCCTCTGATGCCGGAGGATACGGAATGGCATATGATCGGTCATCTTCAGACCAATAAAGTAAAATATATCGTGGACAAAGTGAAGCTGATTCATTCGGTGGACTCCCTGAAACTGGCGCAGGCAATCGAAAAAGAGGCGGAAAAACATGACCGCACGGTGGATATTCTGCTTGAAGTCAATGTTGCTGAAGAAACCAGTAAATTTGGGCTGAAAACCGTAGAAGTACTCCCGGTTTTTGAGCAGATCGCACAATTAGACCACATAAAAATCCGCGGACTTATGACAATTGCACCATTCGTGGATGATCCGGAGAAAAATCGTCCGGTTTTTGCGGATTTACATAAATTATATGTTGACATTAAAGAAAAAAACATTGATAATGGTACTGTGAGCATACTTTCGATGGGGATGACCAATGATTACGAAGTGGCGATTGAAGAGGGCGCAACCATGGTCCGCATCGGTACAGGAATCTTTGGTGCCAGGAGTTACAGTGTCCACTGAGATATTTCTGGTTGTGAAAGTATGGAACAATAAAACCGTACAGCAGTGTCTGTACAAGATAGGAGTGTAAAGATGGGCGTATTTGATAAATTTCTGGACATCATGAAACTGAATGATGATGATTATGATGATGATGAATTCTACGATGATGACGAAGAATTCTACGATGATGATTATGATCAGAAACCGCGCCGTCATTCATTGTTCGGAAAGAAAAATACCAGGGAAGAGAATTTCGACGATTTCGATATGGAAGAAGAGAAGCCGGCAGCACGTACATCTCTGAGCAGCAAAGTGACACCGATGAGACATCCGGCTGCAAGAAAAAGCGGCAACATGGAAGTCTGTGTTGTAAAACCGTCTTCTGTAGATGATTCAAGAGAGATCACGGAGACCCTGCTTGCAGGAAGAACCGTTATCCTGAATCTTGAGGGGATGGATCTGGAGATCGCACAGCGCATCATCGATTTTATTTCCGGTGCAACATTTGCGATCAGCGGCAATCTTCAGAAGATTTCCAATTATATTTTCCTTGTGACACCTACCAACGTAGATATTTCAGGCGATCTGCAGGATCTTCTCGGAGGTTCCATGGAGACGCCGAGCGTAAGAGGAAGATATTAATCTCCTATGCAGATGCAGAGTCAGGAGAAGGAAGTTCGGAATCTTGAAAAGCGTTTTGCTGAACTGTCAAGGACGGCATATCAGCGTGAGATTATTACATATACGGATTTCCTGAATTTGAACGAACAGAATATATTACATACGCTGCCGAAGGATATGCTGTATACGCAGTTCATATCTTTTGGCGGCTATGAAACAGCAGAGCGTCAGATGACGGCATTCATCCCTGAGGCTCTTTATTTGCGTTACGGAAAAAAAGACCTTTCTCCGGATGAGACCGGCTACCCCTTCTGCGCAGTAAGGATCTGTCCTGTAAACATCCGGTTTTCCGAACAGCTTACGCACCGGGATTATCTCGGGGCTGTGCTGAACCTCGGAGTGGAGCGTTCGCGTACAGGGGATATCATCCCGGATGAAAAGGAAGCGATGATCTTTGTTCATAATGACATTGCGGAGCTGATCCTGAACGAACTGACCAGGATCCGCCACACGTCTGTAAAAACGGAACGTGTGCCCCTTTGTGATATCCGCTATGTCCCGCGGTATGATGAGATCCGCGGCACGGTCGCTTCCGTCCGTCTGGACAGCCTTCTCGCCCTTGCATTCACGGGCTCGAGATCGAAGCTGTCCGGCCTTATCGAGGGGGCGAAAGTCTACGTGAACGGACGGCTCATCACAAGCAACGGATATCAGCCTGAAGAAGGCAATATCATTTCCGTCCGTGGAATGGGGAAATTCCGGTACGACGGTTGTACCGGCCGGAGCAGAAAGAACCGGCTGACGGTTGCTGTCAGCAAATACATTTAGGATCAGACAGGATTAAAAAATGACTCAGAACTCAACAGGTAAAAACAGGAATAAAACAGCACAAATATGGATCGTTTCTCTGATCGCCGTGGCGGGGATGCTCCTTGCAGATCAGTGGACAAAACATCTGGCGGTCCTCCACTTAAAAGGACAGCCTGCGGTGCCGCTGATCGACGGGGTGTTCCAGCTGAATTATATTGAGAACCGCGGCGCGGCGTTCGGGATCATGCAGGGCCGACAGATGTTTTTCGTTGTGTGTACGGTTGTCATCACACTGGCCGTCCTTTACCTCTGTGTGAAGATGCCCTGTGAAGCAAAATATAATCCGCTGCGTTTTTGCGCGGTGCTGATCTGGTCCGGGGCGGCCGGAAATATGATCGACCGGCTTCGGCTGGATTATGTTGTGGATTTCTTTGATTTCTTCCTGATCGATTTCCCGGTTTTTAATGTGGCGGACTGTTATGTTGTTGTGGCGTGCTTCTTGTTCGCCGTGCTCATCCTGTTTTATTACAGAGATGAGGAAGATTTCGATTTTCTGAAACGCAGGAGAGGATAATACCGATATGGAAACGCTCACATTCAGAGCTGTACAGGACGGGGAGAGGATTGACAGATATTTAAGCGGATGTCTGGAGGATCTTTCCCGTTCTTATATACAGAAACTTGTAAAAGACGGAAATATCCGTGTTGACGGGCGCATTGTCAAAGCGAATTACAAGCTGTCCGCCGGCGAGGAGATCTGCGTCCTTGTTCCCGAACCGGAAGTTCCGGACATCCGTCCGGAAAATATCCCGCTGGATATCCTTTATGAAGACGACGACATCCTTGTGGTCAATAAGCCGAAGGGAATGGTCGTCCATCCGGCGCCGGGACATTATGAGCATACGCTTGTCAATGCGATTATGTATCACTGCGGGGATCAGCTGTCCGGCATCAACGGGGTCATGCGTCCCGGGATCGTGCACCGGATCGATATGGATACGACCGGATCGCTCCTCATCTGCAAGAATGACCAGGCGCACCGGATCCTTGCAGAACAGCTGAAGGAACATTCGATCACCCGGCGTTATCACGCGATCGTCCATGGGAACCTGAAGGACGATCATGGCACGATCAATGCAGCGATCGGGCGTCATCCAACCGACCGGAAGAAAATGAGCACGAAAGCGCCCAATGCGCGCAGCGCTGTGACCCATTACAGCGTTCTGGAGCGGTTCGGGGATTATACGTATATTGAGTGCGAACTGGAGACCGGGCGGACGCATCAGATCCGCGTACACATGTCCTCCATCGGCCATCCGATCCTGGGGGATCCGGTATACGGTCCGGCCCGGTGCCCGTATAAGCTTCAGGGACAGACGCTTCATGCGAAGATCCTCGGGATCACTCATCCTTCCACAGGGGCGTATATGGAGTTTGACGCGCCGCTTCCGGAGTATTTTGTGAAGCTTCTTGATGTGCTTCGGAAAAAATGAATTAATTTTCGCAGAATCATTGTAATTGTATAAGCAATTCGTTATAATAGTCATATGGTTTTTACGCAAAGGAGAGTGGCTTATAATGAAGACAAATACGATCATTACAATCGGACGTGAATATGGAAGTGCAGGAAGGGAGATCGGTTATAAGGTTGCCGATGCGTTTGGCATCAAGTTGTATGACAAGGAAATGCTTTCCCGCGCCGCGAAGGAAAGCGGCATCTGCGAGGAGATTTTTGAGACGCATGATGAGAAACCGACGAACAGTTTCCTTTATTCCCTTGTAATGGACACGTATTCCATGGGATATTCGGGAAATACGTATACAGACATGCCGATCAATCACAAAGTATTTCTGGCCCAGTTTGATGCGATCAAGAAGATCGCGGACGAAGGGCCGTGCATCCTGGTAGGACGCTGCGCGGACTATGCGCTGGAGTCTTACAAGAATGTGGTCAGCGTGTTTATCCATGCGGATATGAGCGCCAGGATCCGCAGGATCGCCAGAATTTACGATCTGACGGACGCAAAGGCGAAGGAACGGATCGTTAAGACGGATAAGAGCCGTGCAAGTTATTATAATTACTATACAAATAAAAAGTGGTCCAATGCAGACAGCTACGAGCTGTGCCTGACAAGTTCAGAGCTCGGGATCGACGGGACCGCACAGGCGATTATCAATTATGTACAGGCAAAAGAGAGCATCGCCCGTGACAAGCGGGTCATCTAAAAACAGGAAAAAAATCTTCCGGATTTATTCCGGAAGAATTTTTTTGCCTTTGCGCGGCGGATTCGGCACCCGGATGATCCGGTCCGGCCATCCGCTGATATTGCCGTTCAGGATCGCGTGGAACATGCGCTCGCGGGCGCCCGGATGCTCCAGGTTGATCTGCCGGAGAAGCTCCTTGGCATACTGGCGTTTGGTGTATCCGTCCACCGGGCATTTGCTTTTCACGACCGGCAGGTCGTACTTGTTTTTGAATCCGATCACATCCATCTCATCCACATACATGAGGGGACGGATCACAGTCAGGTCCATCCGGTCCAGGTAGGTGCGCGGGGAGAATGAGTGGAACCGTCCTTCGAAGATCAGGGAGAGAAGCATGGTCTCAATGATATCGTCCTTGTGATGGGCGTAAGCGACCTTATTGCAGCCCATTTCCTTGATCGCCTGATTCAGCGCCCCTTTGCGCATTTTAGCGCACAGAGAGCAGGGATTGGACTCTTTCCGTATGTTAAACAGAATGTCGTATATATCGGATTTTACGATCTTATAGGGGACATCCAGCTCCCGGCACAGTTCCCGGATCCCGGTCAGGTCGAAATCCTCGAAGCCCAGGTCCACGGTGATGGCGCTGAGCTCGAAATGCTTCGGATAGAATCTTCTGAGGCCGTGGAGGGCGTACAGAAGGGTCAGGCTGTCCTTTCCGCCGGATATGCCGACCGCGATGTGGTCGCCTTCCTGTATCATTTCATATTCATCCACGGCTTTCCGTGTATAACTGAGTAAACGCTGCAGCTGCATGTTTATAAATTCCTTTCATATTTTATGGTTTTTCAGTCTTATTTCTATACTTCCCGCAGTTTTACCGCACCGGCGGCTTTCCTCCGGCGGTTTTCATCGATGGCGGCATAATGCTTTTTCGTTGTATTGACATCCTTGTGGCCCAGGACATCCGCCACCAGGTAGATATCGCCGGTTTCCCGGTACAGGGCCGTGCCGTAGGTGCTCCGGAGCTTGTGGGGAGTGATCTTTTTATTCGGCGTCACTTCACGGGCGTATTTTTTGACCATGTTTTCGACTGCCTGCACGCCCATGCGTTTCCGCTGGGTAGAGAGGAAAAGGGCGTTCTCATGGCCCGGGAGCGGAAGAGTGGCCTTTCTCGTCGTGTACATATAGGTTTTCAGCGCTTCAGCCACTTCATCGCCGAAGTATACAACCATTTCGTTGCCGCCCTTGCGCGTGACTTTGATACCGTTGTTTTTAAAGTCTACGTCCTGCAGGTCAAGCCCGACACATTCTGAAACACGGATGCCGGTGCCGAGAAGAAGGGTCAGGATGGCCAGGTCCCGGTTCTTTGTTTTCTCATAATAGGCTCTGCGCTGGCCGGTCAGATGATCCGCGCCGTGATCCACGTAGTCCAGAAGCTTTGCAACTTCATCGGTGTCAAGCCGGATAATGGCTTTTTCATGGAGTTTCGGCATATCCACGAGCAAAGTCGGATTTTTGGAGATCGCCTGACGTTTGTAATAATATCCATAGAAACTCCTTAACGCTGACATTTTGCGCGCAAGCCCTTTTTCGGTATTTGTGATCTGCTTTTTATCATCATTTTCATAGACCTTCAGGTATTCCTGGTATTCCTCGATATCAACAGGCTCCAGGCGCTCCAGGTCCTGAAGGGTAAACTGATCGATGGAATAATCCTTATAGAACGGATTATTTTCCATTAAAAAATGAAAGAAAACGCGGATGTCATATGCATACGAGATCCGTGTCCGTGCGGATGTTGTCGGCTCGACGGCGCGGAAATAATCACGTGCGAATGCCGGCAGCGTCTTCAGGATCGACCGTAAACGCAATGTATTGTCTACATATTTCTGTTCATGATACGTTTTTGTATCTTTCTGATTAACCGTTGATTCCATTTTATTATTTATAACCCCTTTAAACATGAATTTGGCGTTGCTGCGGGCTGTACGCCGTACCACCTGTATATTATAACTGAATCCTGCGTTTTTGTCCATATCTTTTGGAAAAATCAGTATTTGTCGTATAGATTGAAATGTGTAAAGGAGAGCCGCTACAGCTGCTGTTCCACAGATGTCCGGGAATAACGGCCGTACCGGCTTTTGATGGGGTTAATATATCAATACATGGGGATGTATATTGATACCTGAATATAAAGTATACAGATCACATATTACAGGCAACGATCAGATGCCGGCCGCTCTGGATGTCATCGGATCCGAGCCGGTTCATGTCTTTAAGTACCTGAACGTATTCAGCGGTTGATCCGCAGTCCGCAGGCTTTGTCTGTCTGGCGATATCCCACAGGGTGTCGCCCTTCTGAATCTCAATGCTTTTATAATATGTATGTGTGTCATAATCTGATAAGCCCTGTGCAGATACAAGAAATGCACTTCCGGATACACAGATGATCAATGCACAGATGAATCCGGTGAATAACCTTTTTGCACGTTTTGCTCTTTTTGATATCTTTCTGCGCTTTGTTGTTCTGGATGATCTCCTGTTCATAGTATAATACGCTCCTTTTTAGTAAAAATCCGTCCGGATCGACCGGACAAAACCGAAAAGTAAAATTGTATACATGTATAACGTGTTTCGAATAAATGTTCATGGAACAGATGTTCTATATTTGACATTATATAACCAGAACAAATGTTTGTCAATATAAAATCGAACATATTTTCGTAACAAATGTTTGCTTTTTCAAATGCGCTGTGCTATGATACTTCTATAAAGCACTTAAAGAGGAAGGAAATACGGGTTTTTATCATGTCAAAGGGAAAAATAAGTAAAAAACAAGAGGAAATTCTGGAATATATCAAGAGTCAGATTCTTGAACGCGGATTTCCGCCTGCTGTGCGTGAGATCTGCGAGGCGGTCAATCTGAAGTCCACATCTTCTGTCCACTCTCATCTCGAGACCCTTGAGAAGAACGGATATATCAGAAGAGATCCTACAAAGCCGAGAGCCATTGAGATCCTGGATGACAGCTTCAACCTTACACGGCGTGAGATGGTGAACGTTCCGATTGTCGGGCAGGTGGCTGCCGGGCAGCCGATCCTGGCGCAGGAGAATATCGAGGACTACTTCCCGATCCCTGTTGAGCATATGCCGAACAGTCAGACATTCATGTTGAAAGTTAAAGGGGAAAGCATGATCAATGCCGGGATCCTTGACGGGGATATGGTGCTTGTCCAGGAAGAACATACGGCTTCCAACGGAGATATGGTCGTTGCGCTTGTGGATGACAGCGCTACGGTAAAGACTTTTTATAAAGAGGAGGGCGTTTACCGCCTTCAGCCTGAGAATGATTTCATGGATCCGATCATTGTAAAGGATGTCTCCATTCTCGGCAAAGTGATCGGTGTGATCCGTCTGTTCAGATAAGATCAAAACCTGCCGGAAGAATAAAATCTTCCGGCAGGTTTTTTAATGCCATAATTTATTTATCATTCTGCAAGCTGTTCCGGAGCGATATCCTTTCCATCTTTCCAGATTCTCTCCAGATCGTAGAAAAGGCGGTTTTCTTTATCGAATACATGAACGATGATATCGCCGAAATCAAGCAGGATCCAGCTTGCGCCGGAACGTCCTTCACGCTGCTTTAAATGGTATCCGGCTTTGTGGAGTTCTTCCTCCACATTGTCTACCAGCGCGCTGATCTGGCTTTCGCTGTTTCCACTGGCGATGATGAAGTAATCTGCAAGCACGGAGACGCCTGTGATGTCAATGATCTTGATGTCTTCGCCCTTTTTATCGCTGAGCGCCTGCCAGGCAATGCGTGCCATTTCTTTTGACTGATTCATATGCGTATCTCCTTTTTGAAGCTGTTATTTATAGTATTCACATGTGCTGACGGTCATGGGATCCACTGCTCTTCCGCCGTCCTTCAGGTAGCGTACGGTCCGCTGTGCGGACAGATATACGGCGCGGTCGATATCCTGAAATACCAGTCCGCGTATTTCCTGCAGCCCGGGGATGATCTTCCGGTTCGGTTCGATATAATCCGCGATGTAGATGATCTTTTCAAGCATGGTCATCCCGGGACGTCCGGTCGTGTGGTATGTGATGGCGTCCAGGATATCCGGATCCTTGATCTTATATTTGTGGCGGGCCAGGTATGCGCCGAGCTTTGCATGGATCAGCGCAGGCATCTCCAGCTCGGACTCGGTCAGTTCAATGCCGTGCTTTCTGCACAGGACGATCTGGTCTTCCGACGAACAGTATTTTGCACAGTCGTGAAGCAGTCCGGCCGTGAGCGCCTTTTCCACATCCTCGCCGTAGCACATGGCCAGTGAGGCTGCGGTGTACATTACGCCGATGGTGTGCTCGAAACGGTCCTTTTTCAGCTTTTTGGACAGTTTTTTGCGTATCTCAAGCAGTTCCTCTGTCATGGTTCCTCTCTCCTTCCGGTTCGTCCGGCCGGACCTGCGGTGCGGTCCGTGCCGTAAAGATGATTCTCCTGTATATATCCGGCCACGATGTCGGGCACCATGTAACGGATGCTCCGGCCTTTTTCCGTCCGTTCCCGTATCGTTGTCGAGGAAATCTCAACGAGCGGAGCCTGAAGGAGCCGGATGTCTGAACCGTATTTTTCATTCAGGTACCGGATCTGTTCTTTCATGCTTTTGGCATCCTTGTCGTCGCGCATGGCCGCAAGGATCGTGCATGAAGGGAAGATCTCCCGGAAGTTCTTCCACTGTTCGATGGAGAACAGTGAGTCCCCCCCCAGGATAAAATAAAACTCGTGATCCGGATAGAGCCCGCGGAGCGCCTTCATTGTGCTGAAGGTATAGGAATGCTTCTGTGCCGAGGCCTCATAGAGATTCACTTTGAAATACGGGATATCCTCTGTGGCAAGGCGCACCATCTCGATGCGGTCTGCCAGAGACACCCCGCTCTCATCGGTGGACTTATGGGGCGGATTCCCGTTTGGCAGGAACCAGATCTCGTCCAGGCTGAAATTTTCATAGGCGAATTCACCGAGGAGCAGATGCCCGATATGGATCGGGTCAAACGTACCTCCCATGATACCGATCTTCATTGTAAACTCCATTCTGCCCTCAGAGCGGGAGCATAATCTTCTTCCCGTCATCCTTTCCCTCGCGGTAGAGGACGATCTTTTTGCCGATCACCTGGACGACCTGTGAACGGGTGCGCTCTGCGATGATCTCCGCCAGTTCCCGGGGATCATCCGCGCAGTTGTTAAGGACGCTGATCTTAATGAGCTCACGCGCGGCAAGCGCCTCCGAGATCGCTTCGGTCAGTCCGGGCGTCATGCTGGATTTTCCGACCTGGAAGATCGGATCCATCGTCATGGCCAGGCTTTTTAAATAAGCTCTCTGTTTGGTTGTCATAGTTCTCTCCTTCTGTTAAGGTTCATAGTTCCTACTTGTAATAATCAAACTGCAGGCCGTACATTTTGACGGTATCGCCTTCCTGGATGCCTTTGCTCTCCAGTTCGTCAAGAATGCCGGTCTCTTTCAGGAATTTCTGGAAGAATGCAAAGCCCTTTTCAGAATCCAGATTCGTGTAGCCCAGCATTTTTTCGATCTTAGGACCTTCCACCACATACATGCCGTCTTCCACTTCAACAGTGTACGGAAGTTCTTCGTAAATGAGTTCGTCCTCCGGAAAATATTCCTGTTCGAATACAACCGGTGCCTGATCCATTTTCTCAAGCTGCGCACTTACATAATAAAGCAGTTCAGACACGCCTTTCCCGGTGGCGCCGGATATAGGAAATACGCGGATCCCTTTCGGCTCAAATTCTTTTTTCAGCCGCTCAACCGGATCATCCTCAGGATCATAGATGAGATCTGTTTTGTTTGCGGCGATGACCTGCGGCCGTTTGGCAATCTCCGGATTGTATGCCTCAAGCTCGGCGTTGATCTTGTAAATATCTTCGATGGGGTCCCGCCCTTCGCTTCCGGCTGCATCCACAACGTGGATCATCAGCTTGGTCCGCTCGATATGGCGGAGAAATTCGTGGCCCAGCCCGACGCCTTCGGAGGCACCCTCGATCAGACCGGGGATGTCAGCCATGACAAATCCTTTCGCGCCGTCCAGGTCTACCACGCCCAGGTTCGGGGTAAGTGTGGTGAAGTGGTAATTTGCGATCTTCGGATCAGCATTGGTCACTCTTGAAAGAAGGGTTGATTTTCCTACATTCGGGAATCCGATCAGTCCCACGTCGGCGATTACCTTCAGCTCCAGACAGACTTCCAGCTCGCGGGCCGGCTGTCCGGGCTGTGCGTATTTCGGGACCTGCATGGTGGCTGTGGCAAAATGCTGGTTGCCAAGCCCGCCTTTTCCGCCCTTTAATACGACCTGCCGGCGGTTGTCACCGGACATATCCGCGATGACTTTGCTGGATGAGGCTTCTTTGATCACCGTTCCTTCCGGTACATGGAGCACAAGATCTGTGCCGTCCTTCCCGTGGCAGCGGCGTTTGCCGCCCGGTTCCCCGTCTCCTGCCGCGTATTTGCGCCTGTGACGGTAGTCGGACAGGGTGTTCAGGCCTTTGTCCACCTCGAAGATCAGGTCGCCGCCCCGGCCGCCGTCGCCGCCGTCCGGACCGCCGTTCGGAACATACAGCTCCCGCCGGAAACTGCAGTGGCCGTCGCCGCCTTTGCCGGACCGGATATATATCTTTGCTCTGTCAGCGAACATAATGTCTCCTTTTCTGATAAAGGACTGTGAAACAGCCCGTGATTTATAATGTTACAAAAGCCCCGGACCATAAAGGTCTGGGGCCTCATCTTTTAAAGCTTACTCAGCTGCCGGATAGATAGAAACCTGTTTCTTGTCTCTTCCTTTTCTCTCATATCTTACAACGCCGTCCACAAGTGCAAACAGAGTATCATCTCCGCCGCGTCCGACATTCACACCCGGATGGATCTTTGTGCCGCGCTGTCTGTAGAGGATATTTCCGGCTTTTACAAACTGTCCGTCTGCTCTTTTCGCGCCCAGTCTCTTAGACTCGGAATCACGTCCGTTCTTTGTAGAACCAACTCCCTTTTTGTGAGCAAAGAACTGAAGATTCATTTTCATCATGGTTCTTACACCTCCTTGAAAATCATGTCAATGTATGGTTCGTATTCACTGCTGTCTTCTATCTGTTCCAGACCAAGAACCATGGAATCCAGCAAAAGCGAGGCATCGTGCGACGGGATCCGGCTGAACCGGAATTCAATCCTGCCAGTCTCCTCATCGGAAATACAGCTCGTCTCATCATCTGTAAAACGTTCAATGGAATTGATCGTGGTGATGACCAGTGCGGAAACCGCCGCGCAGACGATATCCCTGCCCGATTCATCAAACCCGGCATGTCCTGCCAGATCAAATCCTGTATATTCGTGCCCGCAGGTCTTATAGATCGTAACTTTAATCATCTGCCGGATTAAGCGTTGATCTTTTCGATCTTAACAGCCGTGTACTGCTGTCTGTGTCCGTTTTTCTTGTGGTAGCCAGTTTTTCTCTTGTACTTGTAAACGACAACTTTCTTTGCTTTTCCGTCGCCGATCACAGATGCGGTAACTGTAGCTCCGTCAACAGTCGGGTTACCGATGACCAGTTTGTCGTTGTTCACTGCAAGAACCTGATCAAATGTGTAAGTTCCGCCTGCTTCGACACCGAGTTTCTCTACTCTGATGACATCGCCTTCAGCTACTTTGTACTGTTTGCCACCTGTTGCTATAATCGCGTACATATAGCACCTCCTATAAACATTACTCGCCAGCTTCGGTGCCTGCCTGATCTGTGCAGGACTTAAAAAACCTCGCTGTGCGGCATACTAGTGTAGTATAGCATATGGATTTTTATCCCGTCAACTGTTTTCAGGGATATTTTTTAATTTTTCATAACAGTATTCAATAATGCTCTTTCTGGTTACAATGCCGATGAATTTCCGGTCATCATCCACCACCGGAACAAAGTTCTGATTCATGGATTTCTGCAAAAGATCTTCCATATTGGAACTGATATATACCGGAGCATAATCGATCTTTCTCGGAAAATCACGGATGAATATATTTTCGGCTTTTTTCATATCGAAATCAGCATACTGTTTGATCCCCCAGAGCAGGTCGCCCTCGGTGATCGTGCCCACGTACTCCCCTGCCCGGTTCAGCATCGGGATGCATGCATATTTGTGATATTCCATGGTCTCAAGGACCTGCCGGAGCGTGCCGTAGTCATGGACGTAGGCAACTTCGCTCTTCGGTTTCAAAAAGAACAGGATATTCATGCTTCTTTTCCTTTCGCTCTCATGTCTGTCAGATCTGTGTCAGCACAAAGATTTCATACAGGGCGCGGATGGCGTCTTTGAAATCTTCATGGCGCACGCCGATGATGATATTGAGCTCGCTGGAACCCTGGTCGATCATCTTGACGTTGATATGCGCATGGGCAAGCGCGGAGAAAATCCTGCCGGCCGTTCCCCGTGTGGACTTCATCCCCCGCCCTACGACTGCGATCAGCGCCAGGCCGGAATCCAGTTCCACATGGTCCGGATGAACGGTATCGTTGATCTCGGCCAGGATCTTCTGCTCTTTTTCTTCGAACGCATCCTTATTCACAAGGATGGACATGGTATCGATGCCTGAAGGCATGTGTTCGATGGATACGCCGTTGTCCTCAAAGATCTGAAGGACTTTCCGGCAGAATCCGACCTCAGAGTTCATCATTGCTTTTTCAACGGTTACCGCTACGAAACCGTCTGTTCCGGCGATGCCGGTGATGGTGTATTTCGGCTGGCGGCAGGTGCTCTCCACGATCAGTGTGCCGCTGTCCTCCGGGCGGTTTGTGTTGCGGATATTGATCGGGATCCCTGCTTTGCGCACCGGGAAAATGGCGTCTTCGTGAAGGACGCTTGCGCCCATATAGGAGAGCTCGCGGAGCTCTTTATAAGTGATCGTCTCGATGGACTTCGGCTTCCTGACAATCCTCGGGTCGGCGATCAGGAAGCCGGATACATCCGTCCAGTTCTCATACAGGTCAGCCCGTACGGCCAGAGCAACAAGAGATCCTGTAATGTCGGATCCGCCGCGGGAAAAAGTCACGACTTCGCCGCTTTCCTTTGCACCGTAGAATCCGGGGATCACGGCGTTCGGCTTGTCTTTCAGCCGGTCCGCGAGCAACCGGTTTGTCTCCTCTGCATTAAAAGATCCGTCGTCATTGAAGCGGACCACTTCCGCAGCGTCAATGAAATCAAACGCCAGATATGCGGCCATGATCTTGCCGTTCAGGAATTCGCCCCGGGACGCGGCGTAGTCTACGCCGGCCCTGTTTGCAAAATCTTCACGGATCTTCTCAAAATCTTTATCGAGAGAAAAGCGGAGGTTCAGTCCGTCGATGATCTCCTGGTAACGCTCATGGATCTGTACAAGCTGGTCTGAAAAGTCTTGTCCGCTGACGGCGGTCTCATAACATGCATAGAGCATGTCCGTTACTTTTGTATCGCCGGAGAACCGTTTCCCCGGTGCAGACGGAACGACATAGCGTCTTGACTCTTCCGCCCTGATAATGGCGCCGACTTTCTTGAACTGTTCTGCGTTCGCCAGAGAGCTTCCTCCGAACTTCACTACTTTCTTCATTCTATCTATTCCTCCAAATGTATGCTTCGAATGTTCATTATACCCCGATGTAAGCGGATTGTAAACGGAAAAATCAGTTTTTTTCTTCTTCGTGCAGCGGTCGTCTCACCTTTTTGCGTGTGACCTCCACAAGCCCCAGCGCCGTCATGTCCACCAGCGTGGCCTGGATCGGATCTTTTGCCAGATGGCTGCGGAATTCACTGAGGAGCCTGGCTGTACTTTCAGCGTCTGAAAGATTAATGAAATCGATCAGGATGATGCCGGACAGATTGCGGAGGCGGATCTGCCGGGCGGCCTCTCTTGCCGCTTCCAGATTGACTTTCAGTGCGCCGGCTTCAACATCCGCCTTTGAGCGGGCTTTTGCGGCGGTCTTGCCGGAATTGACGTCGATCACAGTCAGGGCTTCTGTGGGCTGGATGATGAGATACCCGCCGGTCTTCAGCCAGGCCTTCTCGCTCAACGCTTTATCAAGCGCGGTCCGGGTGCTGTACAGCTTATCAAGCGGGAATAACGGATTATCGTATAATTTCAGCAGATCCAGCTTCTCGGGCAGTTCCGACTGAAAATAAAGCCGGATGCGTTTATAGAGATCCGGATCCCCCACAATGATGGATTCCATGCCTTCCATGTAGACGTTTTTCAGGTCGGCGATGTAGGCGGGCGGCGCGGATTTCAGACATGTAAAGCAGGTACGCGTTCCGGCCCTGCGTACAAGATCTTCGTATTCATTCTGCAGTGCGCGGATCTCCGCACGCACTTCCTCCGGCCGGGCATCCTTTGCATTGGTCCGTATGATGATCCCGTAAGCGTCATTTTCCAGACCGGAAAACTCCTTTTTAAATGTCTCCCGCATGGCTTTCGGGATCTTGGACGAAACGCCGATGCGGGTGTTCCCGTGGGTGAGGACCGCATACCGGCCGGTGAAGCTTAAGTTCCCGGTCACGGTCGGCGCCTTGCTTTTGACTGCCTCCCGGCTGATCTGCACCACCAGTTCGTCGCCGATGCAGAGGGCTTTCTTCCCGGATTTGCGGGTGAATATGGCGTGATCTGCGTCTTTCATGTCATAGTAGCAGTTGACGCCTTTCTCAATCTCAATAAAGGCCGCGCCGATATTTGGAACGATATTGCTCACTTTTCCGATATAAATATCTCCCAGACGGTGCCGGTCGTCTGAATTTCCGGAGATGGAGGTGCTGTGGATCTCAACGATGTCATCGTCTTCCAGAAAATAGGTCCGGATCCGTCCGTCTGTTTTTTCAATCAGTATTTTGCGCTTCAAATCTCTTCTCCAAGTGATTCCAGGGTTACAAGTTTCCGGTTCCCCTCTTCGCCCATATCGGCATACATCTCAAGCCTCCGGTAAATGAAGGGGTGTGAACGGATGTTTTCTTCCGGATGCAGATCCTTCAGAAACGTATCCATGACCAGATCCGGCTTCAGGTTCTCCGTGCTTCCGGCGGCCAGTTTCACGAAGATTCCGCCGTCCCGGGCTTCCCATTCAAAGACGAGGGGACGGATGTTGATCTCCCGCTCGCTCCGTTTCGTCTGCTTAAGCACGCGGATCTCCGGCTGATTCATAAAGGCGGCGAACCGGTCCTGCCAGACTTCAGGCAGTCCGGCATCAATGGAAGGGGTAACAAGATAATCTGCTGCGGCAAGGATGGTCATACCGGTCATCTTCTTCTCTTCTGCGATCTGCCGGAGAGAAAGTACCTCGATCCCCTCCACGCCGACTTCGTTCATCCGGCGCACGGCCTCCCGGCTTTCAACCGGTCCGGTCAGTTCGATATCCAGATATTCTCCGTCGCTTTCCAGCCCGATCCCGAGCGGGCTTGCAAAGGACATGATCATATGGGGGCTGTATCCGCCGGTAAATGCGATCGGAATATCAGCCCGGCGCATCACTTTCTGGAAATACCGCATCACATCCAGATGTCCGATAAAGCGTAGGACCCCGTATTTTCTGAATTTAATTCTTGCCTTCAACACAGACACCTCCTCCGAAACATGCGGCTCCGCAGCCGGAACACTGCTCCCGGCAGTTCGGGGTCACGGTTTCATTTATTGCACGCTCCCACTCCCGGCGGAGAAAGGAACGGCTCACGCCGATATCGATAAAATCCCAGGGAAAGATCTCGTCTTTTCCACGCACCCGCTGATTGTAGAAATCGATATCCACACGGGCGTTGTCAAAGGCCTGCATCCACAGGTCATTGCGGAAGGTCTCCGTCCAGGAATCAAACAGGCAGCCCAGGCGGTAGGCCTCTTCGATCACTTTTCCCACTCGTCTGTCGCCCCGGGCCATGACGCCTTCCAGCACCGTGCCCCGGGCGTCGTGCCAGTTATATTTCAGGCTCTTGCGGTTCAGCTGCTCCCTGAATTCTTCATTGACCAGATGGGCCCGACGGTCATACTCTTCCGCCGGATACATGGCCGCCCACTGGAACGGGGTGAACGGTTTGGGTACAAAGAAGGAGGAACTTGCCGTGATCTGGCATTTCCCGTGCCGTTCTTCCTTCGGGATCTCGTAGTATCTGCGCGCAACCCGGTCGGACAGGCGGGCGATCTCTTTCATATCCTCTTCCGTCTCTGTGGGAAGGCCGAGCATAAAGTAGAGTTTGACTTTTGACCATCCGCCCTCAAAAGCCTGACCGGCGCCGGCCAGGATCTCTTCTTCCGTCAGCCCTTTATTGATTACATCCCGCATCCGCTGGGAGCCGGCCTCCGGGGCGAAGGTCAGGCTGCTCTTGCGGATATCCTGGACCTTGCTCATGACATCCAGAGAAAAGGCATCGATACGAAGGGAAGGAAGGGAAATGTTGATCCCTCTGTCTTTGAACTCTTCGATCAGGAATGTGACAAGCTCATTCAGTTTCGAGTAGTCGCTGGAGCTTAAGGAACTTAAGGAAATCTCTTCATGTCCTGTATTCTCAAGCATGGTGCGGGCATATTCTTTCAGGGTCTCCACGCTCCGTTCCCGTGTCGGGCGGTAGATCATCCCGGCCTGACAGAACCGACAGCCGCGGATGCAGCCCCGCTGGATCTCCAGGACAACCCGGTCCTGGGTCGCCTTGATATAAGGAACGACCGGCTTCATCGGATACGGCGCATCCGTCACGTCCATGACCACCTGCTTGCGCACTTTCGAAGGCGCACACGGATCATTGGGTGTAAATGAGGCGATCGTTCCGTCTTCATTGTATGTCGCATCATAAAACTGCGGGACATAGAGTCCTTCAATCCGGGCGGCCTGCCTGAGAAATTCTTTCCTTGAGCCGCCGGATTTCTTCCATGCTTTGTATGTGTCGAGAAGTTCATCGTAAACCGTCTCGCCCTCTCCGATATAGAAGATATCAAAGAATTCCGCCAGCGGTTCCGGATTGTACGCGCAGGGCCCGCCGCCGATGACGATAGGGTCCGCCTTCGTCCGGTCTGCGGCATGGAGCGGGATATGGCTTAAGTCCAGAATCTGAAGGATATTCGTGTAGCACATCTCGAACTGGATCGTAATGCCGAGAAAATCGAAGTCCCGGACCGGATCCTGGGATTCCAGAGCAAAGAGAGGGATATTCTTTTCGCGCAGCACTTTGTCCAGATCCAGCCATGGAGAATAGACACGTTCGCACCAGATATCCTCCCTGCGGTTGAACATGTCATAGAGGATCTGGATGCCCAGATGGGACATGCCGATCTCATAGACGTCCGGGAAGCACATGGCGAAACGGATGTCCACTTCGTCCTTGTCCTTCATTACAGAATTGACCTCGCCTCCGATGTAGCGGGCAGGCTTTTCAATATTTAATAAAATGTCATCGCTTAATGCAAGTTTTCGCATAATAACTCCTGATTCTGATCAAAATTGGATTCAAACAATGCCTAGTATACACGAATCCGTCCGCCGTGGCAAATCTTTCATTCACAGGTTTTCAGTACGAACGCTTCATAGGGATGGATCCTCAGGCAACCTGCTTCATCCCGGGAGATATCCCCGTAATTTCCGATCAGAAACTCTGCACCTTTCTGCGCCCATCCTTCCGGAAGCTCCATTGTCCGCGTATTTTCATAGAAATTGCACACAACGAGCA
This sequence comes from Candidatus Mediterraneibacter quadrami, assembly GCA_019120575.1. Classification (GTDB taxonomy): domain Bacteria; phylum Bacillota; class Clostridia; order Lachnospirales; family Lachnospiraceae; genus Mediterraneibacter; species Mediterraneibacter quadrami. Next base: position 637 of record DWUU01000024.1, on the reverse strand, counting down.
GTTTCTCGTCTCCGAGTGTACGGGTGTATACATAGAGTTCTTTGTCATCCGGCAGGAGCAGGTCATAACTTCCGTACACGATGATCTCATGCTCTTTTCTGAGCCGGATCAGCTTCCGGTAATAATGGAAGACGGAGTCCGCTCTTTCCATCTGTTCCCTGGCGTTGATCTCCCGGTAGTTCGGATTCACCATGATCCACGGCGTCCCTGTCGTAAAGCCTGCGTTTTCCGTATCATCCCACTGGAACGGTGTGCGGGCGTTGTCCCGGCTTTTATACCGGAGATACCTCATCATTTCTTCTTCCGTGAACACGCCCTGTCCGACCAGTTCATGATAAGCGTTGATGCTGTCAAGGTCGCGAAAGTCGGAAATGTCTTTAAAGGGCACATTGGTCATGCCCAGCTCCTCGCCCTGATAGATATAAGGCGTCCCCTGCATCATGTGGAGACAGGTGGCCAGCATTTTGGCGGACACTTCCCTATAGTCGCCGTCATTCCCGAATCTTGAGACAGACCGGGGCTGATCGTGATTCTCCCAGAACAGGCTGTTCCATGCGATGGTATCAAGCCCTTTCTGCCATTTTGTCAGGATTGATTTCAGATCGCGCAGATCCATCTTCTTATCCGACCATTTATT
>DWUU01000023.1 GCA_019120575.1 Candidatus Mediterraneibacter quadrami | reverse complement strand
TTGACGCGGTGGTGGAAGGAGACTTCCTCGTGTTTGAAACCGACCATTTGAGCCAGTACGCAATCCTTGGTTCTAACACGCCGTTTGAAACCAGCGAAAAGCCGACCGACCCCACCGACCCAACTGACCCCACTACTCCAACAGATCCCACCGATCCGGCTGGGCCGACTGACCCGACCACCCCGACAGACCCCGCTGACCCGGCTGACCCAACCGACCCAGCCAAACCCGAACAGCAGGGCAAGCCTTCTGAGCAAATAGAAAGCCCCCAGACCGGGGACAGCAGCGATATGGCGCTGTGGATCGGCCTGATGCTGGCTTCCTGCGGCGGCGTGCTGGGAATGCTGTTCTACAGGCGGAAAAAGGCGGCGGCCGGGAAATAAGACTGAGAGATAAAACAAAACCGGCAAAAGCGCCTGCGGGCGGGCTTCGTGCAAATCCCGCAGCCCGCCCCGGTGTAGCCAGCGTTGTTTTGCAGAAGGGATATCCCTTCTTTATGCTTTGGTCTTCACCAAAGCATAAAGAACTTTAACTGCGGCAAAGAAGGTTATTCGTTCCGCCCTGGCTGCCTGAACCGGCGCGCCGGGGAACGGATGGCATAGAACACAGAGAAAAAGGCGGTGACACACCAAAAAGAATGATCAAACCTGTATATTCACATAAAAGTTATCTTTAAAGGAGAAAAATCAGTTATGAAACTAAAGCGCAAACTTCTTGCAGGACTGCTGACGCTTTGTATGGCTGTTGGAATGGCTGTGCCGGCGTTTGCGGCGAACGGCCCCTCGTCCGGGGACATGAGCTACGCATGGGTGCAGCTGTATGATAGCAGTGTAGCAGAACCCGATGGCAGCTATGTACTTTATAGCAACGGCGGCGAGGCTGACACGGTGGAGGGCGCTGTCTATGACAAGGCTACCAACACCATCACCCTGACAAACTACAACCACCCGGAAATGACCCTTGCCACCAACGAGATGGGCGACGATTTGAAGCTTCATCTGGTGGGTGACAATCATATCGCCGAACTGGTTGTATGGGGCTTCGGCTGGGGCGGCAATCTGGAAATTACCGGAGACGGCTCCCTGACCATCAATGAAAACAAAACATCTCAGACTGCGGCGATCCGCTTTATGGCTGAGGGAACACAGGGTCTGCTCAAGGTCGGCTCAAACGCTTCTGTGACAGCGTATAAGAGCGCAGGTGAAAACACTTATTCTGCGGCCTTTTTATCTACTACCTCCTCAACCCTTCCCTTCCAAGGCAATCTGGAAGCAGCCCTTACCATGACCCCTGACTCCGGCGTGGAAGGCGAATATGCAGTGGGTGCAACTGTTATTTATGAAGATGAAGAAAGTTATGCTAACAGAACATGGCAGCTTGCCACAAAGGACAATGACGGCAAACTCTACGGCATTTACTTCTTCGAGGCTAATGAGTATTCAGAGGGTCAAACTGATGTGTTTGAGCTTGTAAAGGTTGACGGACTTGCCAGTGGAAATGAATATCTCGCGGTAGCTGTCAGCCAAACCGCCGGCGTAGCATGGCCCGAGGGCTATACTAAGGACCCCGAGGGAAAAACCGTTGACGCAAAAATTTCAAATATAAAGACCATGACCTTACTTCAAAAAGACGGCGAAACCTTCTATTGGGGTTCGGATAAGATTGAATATCCTCCTGAAGGCGGAGAAGGAACACCTTGGTATTCCGTTTACAAGGGACTTACCGACAAGATGGAGATTGTGGATTATTGGGGCGATAAAAAAGAAGCTGTAATTGCAGCTCCTGTTGAGGGTATGAGAAATCTTACCAAGGATCATAAGGCAATCCCCGAGGGCTACAGCCAGGTTATGAAAAAAACAGGTACATTCGATTACTTCTGCACCAACGATGTAATCAAGGCAGTGCCCGTTAAAGACCCGGTAGAGCCGACTCCGACGCCCGGTGATGAAGGAAAAATTAAGGATCTGACCTATTCCGAAACCGGCGTTTCCATCTCCCTGACCAACGGCGTACCCGAGGGTACTAAACTTTATGCCGACACTATGGCAACAGAAAGCGTTTTGGAAAGCAAACCCGGATTAAAAGAGGAGCTTCCCGGCTTACTTACTGTTTACCAAATCACCGTTAAAGATGCCGACGGCAAGACCGTTGAGGTTAAGAATAACCCCATGACGGTTAAAATCCCGATGACTGATCAGCTTAAGGGCTACAAATACTATCAGGCGGTATATCTGGGAGACCCGCTGGAACGCTTTGATGCAGTGGTGGAAGGTGACTTCCTGGTATTTGAGACTACCCATCTGAGCCAGTATGCTATCCTTGGCTCCAACACACCGTTTGAAACCAGCGAAAAGCCCACCGACCCCACCGACCCAACTGACCCTACTACTCCAACAGATCCCACCGATCCGGCTGGGCCGACTGACCCGACCACCCCGACAGACCCCGCTGACCTGGCTGACCCAACCGACCCAGCCAAACCCGAACAGCAGGGCAAGCCTTCTGAGCAAACAGAAAGCCCCCAGACCGGAGACAGCAGCAATATGATGCTGTGGATTGGTCTAATGTTGGCCTCCTGCGGCGGTGTTATAGGTATGGCGGTTTACAGCAAAAGAAAAAAACTGCATGCTAAATAACAGATGATTGAGATTTCATCTCATTGACAACATCAGTTACAGGCGGTGACGGCTTAAAAACCGCCACCGTCTTTTTTGTGCTAATTTAAGCGATGGAACTATTAACAATGAAAAAAATTATAATTGTGGCGGTATGCCTGATAATTGCGGCTTTATCTATTTATAAAATTTCAGGGTATTTGCTGGAAATGCTGGAAAGCCAAAATTTGAACGATTCACTTACGAAGGAAGCAGTAATGAAACTTCCACAGGACGCTGAAAGCAACCAGTCGGAACAAGAATCTGTACAGGAAACTGCGCCGATCATAGTAGATTTTGAGGTTTTACAGACAGAAAACAAGGACATCATCGCATGGCTGCACTGCCCCGATACCAAGATAAACTATCCGGTGGCGCAGAGCGAGGATAACAGCTACTACCTTCGTCGCCTGCTGGACGGCTCTTGGAACACGGCAGGGACCATTTTTATGGACTACCGCAACAGCGCAGATTTTTCAGACCGGCATACTGTGATTTACGGACATAATATGAAGAATGATACAACGATTTCGTTGTCCATCGCCATATCGAGAATGTTCTTTCGGGGATCAGTCATTCCGACCTGCTGTTCAAGTGCCTTGTCCAGTGTGCTTCGTACAATGGGGTTCTTGTAAAAAAATCCTCTCGACAATCCTGTCTTAGCAATCAGCTTCGGAATCGTTATTTTCTCTCCCTCATCCAGCATTTTAAAGATTGTCTTTTTAGCAAGTTCAATCTTGTCCGCACTGCTCTTTCGGTTACAGGCGACCATCTTTTCGTATTTGCTCATATTCATCCTCCCATCCGTCTAAGTTGTTTAATATTATCGCCGAGAGCTTCTGCCGTGCCTTTCGGGTTTCATCGGCAAGTAGTTGATTGCTCATCTTGCGATAGTATTTTACATTCCGGACACTGCTGTGTCCCAGCAACTTGGCGATAGTCCAATCATCCAGATGCATTTCTGTCAGCTTTACGCCGTAATAATGCCGGTAGATATGTGTGCTGAATCCGAAGAGCTCACCGTTGTCATCCCTTAAGTCCTTGTCGTAAATCATCGCCGTGACTCGATATTGCACTTTGGTATATGGCATAGCGTGTGCTGTATCTTTATCATCCACGAAGATGTAAGGGGTATCGGATGTATTTTTTCAGTAATTCCCGGTTTTTCTTATAACGGAAACAGCAAAGGCGAATAACCTGAATCCATTCCGTTATCTGGACCATGTACTGACAGTTCTGAAAGACCATCAGGATGATACGGATTACAGCTTTATTGAGAAGCTGCTTCCATGGTCAGGTCAGTTACCTGAGATCTGCCAGAGCAAGTCAAAAACAACCAATGTGTAAACCCGGCCGCCGGAAACGGCGGTCAAAAAATGAACCAGTACTCATGGTTTACCGTGTGCGACGAAAACCCATAGACAAACCGGACGTTTGACAGTTATAGTATAGGTAATAAATCTGATCAGTCGCAATGATCGTGAAAGAAGATGTTTTTATGGATATAACAAGGTTAATAGGAGAAACAACTGAATATGATAAGAAGGCTGCGCTTGAGATAAAAAAGCCGAAAAGCTGGTGTAAAAGCGTCAGCGCATTTGCCAATACATCAGGCGGAGTATTGATTTTTGGTGTTTCCGATGAAGGAAAGATTATTGGTCTGACGGATCCTGAAGGAGATGCAGAAAGGATCAGTGAGATCATAAAAACAAGACTTGATCCGATACCGGAATTCAATCTCAGCTTTTGTGAAGAAGAAGGGAAAAATTTGATTGTCCTGAATATTTATAAAGGAGAGGAGACACCATATTATTATTCAGGAGATGGTGTGATGGAAGCATATATCCGTGTCGGGAATGAAAGTGTGAAAGCAACTTCTACCGAGTTAAAAAGACTTGTCCTCCGGGGCAGAAATACATCCTTTGATTCCCAGGTTTCATCTTATAGGGTGGAAGACTATGCTTTTTCTAAATTGAAAGAGAGATATAAAAAATGGACAGGAAACAGTTTTGACGATAAAGATCTAATTTCTTTTGGGCTGGCAAATGAGCAGGGATATCTGACGAATGCGGGGGCCCTGCTTGCCGATGAAAGTCCGGTCAGATGGTCAAGAATATTCTGCACAAGATGGAACGGTTTAAACAAGAGCGGCGGTATGATGGATGCTTTGGATGATGCTGAATATTCAGGCAGTATTATTTCTCTGATTGAAAATGGAGAAGCCTTTATCAAAAGAAATAATCGGGTGATGTGGCGTAAAACGGATAATTCCAGGGAAGAGATGCCGGAATATGTAGAACGAAGTTACCACGAAGCACTCATTAACGGGCTGGCCCATCGTGACTATCTGATCAATGGAAGCGAGGTTCACATTGATATCTATGATGACCGGATGGAGATCTACTCGCCGGGAGGAATGCCGGACGGTTCCCTGATTCAGGAAAGGAATCCGCTCACAGTACCATCGACCAGAAGAAATCCGGTTCTTGCAGATGTGCTGAACCGGCTAGGATATATGGAGCGTAAAGGCAGTGGATTTGAAAAAATTATTAGCGGATATGAGTTTCAGATAAATTATGATGAAAGCAAAAAGCCGAAGTTCCGCTCTGACAGATATCAGTTTACAGTGGTGATGCCTAATCTGAATTATGATGCCGTTGGGAATGTCCCCCGGAATGTCCCTCGGAATGTCCCTCGGAATGTCCCCCAAGATAAACTTGATAGTCAGATTATCAGTTTAATTCAAAAGAACAATAAAATAAGTACTGAGAAAATAGCCATGATTTTGGGAGTAAGCTCAAAAACGATAAAGCGCCATATAAAAGAAATGGAACATGTAAATTATATCGGCCGTGGGGCGAATGGTCATTGGGAAATATCAGAGGAGGAGTAAAGATTATGTAGTCGAAAAGCCGTAGACAAACTGACCATTACACGGTATAGTATAGATAGTAAATCTGATCAATTTAATATTGTTTATCATTCCTGCCATGCAGGTATGATAGCCGATTTTGTGGTAAGTCATTGACAGTGATACAAAGCCCTGATATTAGCTGTAGCAAATATCCAGCTAATATTTCCGGATTATCCGGGGCTTACAGAGACTGACAGCGATTGACTGGAATAGATTTGAACACAGCGGAAACGCTTGATATTCCTTGACTCATGGGGGGCTGGGATGACAGTAATTGACAGCAGTGGAGAGATCTCCTAAGCGGTAGGTCGGGTGTTCGAATCACCTCGGGAACGTGCAATATAGCCGGTATTCTGAAAAACAGAATGCCGGTTTTTTATTTATTGCCACATGCAATTCTTAATTCAGTTAAACGCAGTATTGTTAACTGCATACAAAGGAAAAGGTTGACAATAAAAAACGGAAATGATATATTCATATCGTTTGAAGAGGTGAATCATGACAACAAAAGAAAAACTACTTGAACTTTTTGAAACGAACAGAGATGTATTTTTTTCTGGCGAAGATATTGCCCAAAAACTTGCTATCTCCAGGACTGCTGTCTGGAAGGCCGTTAAAGCTTTGCAGAGCGAGGGATATGCGATCATTGCTGTAACAAACAGGGGATACTGTCTTTCTGATGAGACAGATATCTTATCGGCACAAGGGATTTATAAGTATTTACGTCCTGAGATTCAGGATATGGAAATCTGTGTGATGGATATTGTGGAATCCACAAACACGCTTGTGAGGGAACAGGCAAATGCAGGGAAGCCTGAGGGTTACATTGTTCTTGCGAATGAGCAGACTAACGGGCGCGGACGATTGAACCGCAGCTTTTTTTCACCAAAAGATACCGGGATCTATATGAGTCTTCTTCTGCGTCCGGAAAACTATTCCGGGCAGCAGGCAGTCAGAATCACTACAATGGCGGCTGTCGCCATGTGTGAGGCAATCGAGGCAGTGTCTGATGAGAAGGCTGAGATAAAATGGGTGAATGATATTTTTGTCCGGGGAAAAAAAGTCTGCGGGATTTTAACAGAAGGTTCCTTTAATCTTGAAAACGGTTTACTGGATTATGCTGTGCTCGGAGTGGGAATCAACATCTATCAGCCAGAGACCGGATTTCCAGAAGAAATAAATTCTACAGCCGGAGCCGTTTTCCAGCAAAGGCAGGGCGATGTTAAAAATCGTTTGGTTTCAGAATTCCTGAACAGATTTTATGGTTATTACTCCGCCGCAAGTCAGACGGACTATGTGGAACAGTACAGAAATCGTAGTCTGGTAATTGGAAAATCAGTAACGCTGACGTCATTTAATGAAGCCAGGAATGCGTTTGTTCTTGGTATAGATGAAGAGTGTCATTTGCTGGTGAGATATCCTGATGGTACGGAAGACCGCTGTTCATCCGGTGAAATAAGTATTCGTTTTTGAGGAGAGCATATGCAGAAAAATAAAACGATAAATTTAGTATTGTCCTCTCTCTTTGTTTCCCTGATTGCTGTTGGAGCCTTTATCAAAATACCGGTGCCTGTTGTTCCATTTACTTTACAGTTTCTATTTACTATGATGGCAGGTCTTTTGCTGGGAGGAAAACTTGGAGCTGCCTCCGTAGGGATATATACATTGATTGGACTTTTTGGACTTCCTGTATTTGCAGAAGGTGGTGGTCCGGCGTATATCCTGAAACCGGGCTTTGGATATATCATCGGTTTTGCAGCGGCGTCCTATGTAACAGGCGTCCTAGCCAACAGAGTTCCAAAACCTGGCTACAGGCGCCTGCTTGCTGCGAATTTTACCGGTCTTGGGATCGTCTATCTGTCTGGAATGGTCTATTATTATCTGATGAGCAATTTTTATCTTGGAAATCCCATAGGTTTATGGCCATTGTTTTTGTACTGTTTTATATTAGCTGTGCCGGGAGATATTTTATTGTGTATTCTTGGGGCATTTCTCGGGAAAAGAATGATTCCGGTCGTGAGAAACAGCAGAATGTGAGGATGTAAAAATGAATTTGAAAGAATTAACAGACCAGGTGATAAACGGAAAAAAAATCTCAAAAGAAGAGGCTCTGTTTTTATACAGACAGCCTCTTTTGGAATTATGCGGGAGCGCCGATAAGATCCGCAAATACTTTTGCTCCGATCAATTTGACATTTGTACCATTATTAACGCCAGGAGTGGAAGCTGCTCTGAAAACTGTAAGTTTTGTGCACAATCGGCTCATAATCATACCTGTGCCGCTACTTATCCACTGTTATCCAAAGAAGTAATTTTAGCGCAGGCAAAGATTAATCACGAACAGGGGGTTCTTCGGTATTCTATCGTGACATCAGGGAAACGTCTGTCCGATGCGGAAGTAGACCTGATGTGCGAAGTTGTCAGGGAAATCAAAGAGAAAATCGGAATCTCTGTCTGTGTTTCTTTTGGTCTGCTGAATGAGCAGCAATTCCGTAAATTGAAAGAAGCCGGTGTGACAAGAGTACATAATAATCTGGAAACTTCCCGCAGGAATTTTCAAAATATCTGCACCACACACAAATTCGATGACAAAATACAGGCGATCAGGGCGGCCCAGGCCGCTGGTCTCTCTGTTTGCAGCGGCGGCATCATGGGACTTGGCGAAACCGCAGAGGATCGGATCGATATGGCGCTTACACTGCGTGAACTGGGCGTTCGCAGTATCCCGGTGAACATGCTGAATCCAATCCCCGGCACCCCGTTTGAAAACAACGAGAGACTGACGCCAGAAGATATGCAGAGAATCGTTGCCGTTTACCGTTTCATTCTTCCGCGGGCTTCCATCCGTCTTGCCGGCGGGCGGGGCCTGATGCCGGACAAGGGCAAAAGCTGTTTTACCTCGGGCGCAAATGCGGCGATTTCGGGAGATATGCTGACAACCGCGGGAATTACGACAAAAACAGATATGGCGTTATTAAAAGAACTGGGATATGAGGTGAAGATCTGCAATGAGTAAGAATTTATTTATTACCGGGACCGGAACAGACGTTGGCAAGACTTATATAACCGGGCTGATTGTCAAAAAGCTTCGGGAGGGAGGAGTGTCTGCCGCTTATTATAAGGCTGCAATGAGCGGAAATGAACGATGGACAGACGGGACACTGATTCCCGGCGACGCTTTACAGGTGAAAACAATGTCCGGGACCGAACAGTCTCTTGAAGAGATGTGTCCGTATATTTATGAAACGGCGGTCTCGCCCCATCTGGCGGCAAAACTTGAAGGAAACCCTGTTGAAATGGAATGCGTGCTGAAGAATTTTGACTATGTGTGCGGCAAGTATGAGTATGTTACGGCGGAAGGGTCCGGCGGGATTCTCTGCCCGCTCCGTTTTGACGGGCAGAAGATCCAGCTTGAAGATTTTATCAGGGCCAGAGGTCTGACCTGTCTGATGATCGCCGACGCGGGACTTGGAACCATCAATGCGGTGGTGCTGACGGCTGAATATATGAAAACCCGCAAAATACCTGTGAAGGGCATTATCTTTAATCATTACGAGCCGGGCAATCCAATGCACGAAGATAACCGGCGGATGTGCGAAGTCCTGACCGGTCTGCCCATAGTTGCCTGTGTCAAAGACGGCGACACAGACCTTGATATTTCTTTTGAACTGCTGGAAGGGCTTTACGAAGAGAACGGGGGTAACAGAAAATGATCTGGTATCCATATGAGCAAATGAAAACAATGAAGGCTCCCTATAAGATCGTTGATGCAGAAGGTGTCTATCTGTACACGGAGGATCAGAAGCTGATCGATTCCGTGTCCTCCTGGTGGAGTGTGATCCATGGCTATAAACATCCGGAACTTAACCGGGTGATTGAGGCACAGCTGAAGAAATTCGCTCATGTAATGCTTGGAGGTCTGACTCATGATCCGGCGGAAAAGTTATCAGAAAAACTCCAAAACTGGCTGCCCGGAGATCTGGATTACTGTTTTTTCTCAGATTCCGGCAGTGTTGCGGTAGAGGTCGCTCTTAAAATGGCGTTGCAATACTATATGAATCGGGGAGAGCATCAGAGAACCATGGTGTTGGCGCTGGAACATGCCTATCATGGCGATACTTTCAAAACCATGGAAGTGGGAGATGATGAGGATTATCATTTTGTTTTGAAAGCATATGGTAAAAGCGATCAAGTCCTGCATATTCCTGCCGAGATAAGCGCCCTGGAACAGGCTTTCGCAAAATATCATGATCGTCTTAATTGCTTTATCGCTGAACCTTTGCTGCAGGGCGCAGGCGGTATGAGGATGTACGACATTTCCTTTCTGAAACGTGCGCGTCAGCTTTGCGATCAATATGGAGTTCTTCTTGTTTTTGATGAAGTAGCCACAGGATTCGGGCGTACCGGAAACCGATTTGTGGCGGATCTGGTCCTGCCGGATATCCTTGTTCTTGGCAAGGCTCTGACCGGAGGATATATTGGTCACGCAGTCACAGTGGCAAATCAGAAAGTTTATGAAGGTTTCTATGATGATAATCCTTCGCACGCCCTGATGCACGGCCCTACATTTATGGGCAATGCCCTGGCATGCAGTGTTGCGCTGAAGTCTATTGAGCTGTTTGAAGAACAGGACTATATGTCTAAAATCCGCAGGATTGAAGAGATTACCCGGCATGAGATGGAAGGATTCTCCGACCCGCGCATTAAAGAAATCCGGATAATGGGAGGTTGTGTGTGTGTCGAGGTATATGATCCAGGTACGATCAAGGGCTATCAGCAATTTGCCTGTGAACATGGCGTATTCAGCAGGCCATTCTTAAACTATCTGTATGCAATGGTTCCGTATGTGATTGGAGAAGATGAACTAATCCAGGTGCTGCGGACGATGAAGAAATGGTTTTCTTAATTTTAGTATTGACTTATATGTAAAAGATTGCATCCATGGGAAATAATTTGAAAAGGGGAGTGGATTCGCATATAATAATTTAAAAATAACTAAAATTCTTTTATTAACGGGAAAGGAGTCAAACCATGTTAGAAACAGGAACAAAAGCTCCGGCATTTTCTCTGCCGGATCAGAACGGGGATATGCATACACTGGAGGAGTACAGGGGGAAGAAGGTTATTCTGTATTTTTATCCGAAAGACAGCACCCCCGGATGCACGAAGCAGGCGTGCGGGTTTGCGGAACTGTATCCGCAGTTTATGGAGAAAGGCGCTGTGGTCCTCGGCGTCAGCAAGGATTCCGTGAAGTCTCACAAGAATTTTGAGACGAAGTACGGACTGCCGTTCACGCTGCTCTCCGATCCGGAGAAGGAAGTAATCCAGGCATACGATGTCTGGAAGGAGAAGAAAAACTATGGCAAAGTATCCATGGGCGTAGTCCGTACAACGTATCTGATCGATGAGGAGGGCGTGATCGTTAAGGCCATGGACAAGGTAAAAGCCGCAGAGAATCCGCAGCAGATGCTGGAGTCTCTGGAATGAGGATCATATTATCACCGGCAAAGAAGATGAATGTAAATACCGATGATCTGGCGCCCTGCGGCTTTCCGGTTTTTATGGAGCAGACAGAAGAAATCGTCCATTTCCTGAAGGGACTGTCTTATGAGGAAGCAAAGAAGCTTTGGGCATGCAATGATCGGATTGCAGAACAAAATTATGGCAGACTGCAGCAAATGGATCTGTACCATCAACTGACGCCGGCCATTCTGTCCTATGAGGGCATCGCCTATCAGTACATGGCGCCGTCTGTGTTTGAGAACGGCCAGTTTGCTTATGTGCAGGAGCATCTGCGCATTCTGTCTGCATTTTACGGCGTGGTGAGACCGATGGACGGGGTAACGCCGTACCGTCTGGAGATGCAGGCAAAGGCAAAGATCGCCGGGACGAAGGATCTGTATGATTACTGGGGAGACCGGCTGTACCGGGAGGTTCTCGATGACAGCCGGATCCTTATCAACCTGGCGTCAAAAGAATACTCCAGGTGTATCGAGAAGTATCTGCAGCCGGAGGATGTTTACATCACCTGCGTCTTTGGAGAATTCTGCGGTGAGAAGATCGTGCAGAAGGGCGTGTACGCGAAGATGGCCAGAGGCGAGATGGTGCGGTTCATGGCGGAGAACCGGATCGGATCCCCGGAGGAAATGAAAGGGTTCGACCGGCTGGGGTATGGGTTCCGGGCGGATCTGTCCGATGAGAGGACCTACATATTTATCAGAAAATGAAATCTGTAAAGCGGGTAACTACCAGGAGATAATGTCTGGTAATTACCCGCTTTTTTAAGGCTCTTTATGATCGTCTCTTCCCGGTTTATTTCCCGGCCTGCGCCGCTTTTGCCGCTTTGGCTGCGGTCCGTTTCTTTCCGTACCATACAAGGATGATCAGGTATGCGGCAGCTGCCACGATTCCGATGATGTAAGCGCCCATCCACGGAACGTTGAATCCGATCTTGGCGTTTACGATATAGGTGACGGTGACAAATGCGTACCAGCATCCAGGAATGAGCGGCATCCACGCATATTTGCCTCTGCCGGTTTCAAACATCCAGACCGTGATCGCAAGGAATGCGAACAGGGACAAGCTCTGGTTGGACCATGCGAAGTATCTCCACAGGATATTGAATCCGTCCGCGTTGCTCTTTGCGAATACGAGGATCACGGCAACGAGTACGAAGATGAGAGCGGCAAGCCCCAGTCTCTTCTTCGTGGACTTCTGATCCAGGTGGAATCCGTCAGCCACTGCCAGGCGGAGCGCACGAAGCGCCGTATCGCCGGATGTGATCGGGAGTACGATGACGCCGAGAAGCGCGATGATTCCTCCCACCGGTCCGAGGATGTGCTTGCACACGACGCCGATGGTCGCTGTCGCCAGGGAAGCATCAGCCGCCTGAAGGCCCAGGTTGTAAACGCCCATGGCGCCGGCTGCCCATACCATCGCGATGAAGCCTTCCAGGATCATCATGTTGTAGAATGTCATGCGGCCCTGTTTCTCGCTCTTCATTGTACGGGAGATGATCGCTGTCTGGGTGGAGTGGAATCCGGAGAGGATGCCGCAGGCCACCGTGATGAAGAAGATCGGGATAAAGTGGTTCTCACTGAAATATGTACCGTACAGGACGCTTCCTGCATTCCAGTCTTCCCAGATCTCTGTGAGCGGGAAGCCCAGTGCGAAGACGCCGATGAAGACGCCGATCGCGGAGAACAGCAGGATCGCTCCGAATACCGGATAGATGCGTCCGATGATCTTGTCGATCGGGAATACGGTCGCGATCAGATAATATACGAAGATCACGCCGTAGATCACCCATGTGGAAACCGAGTCCACGGCCCCGTCAAACCCGAATACCTGGGTCGCGGCGATATCGCCGGGGGTGTAGATGAATACCGCGCCGACCAGAAGGAGCAGCAGGCTGCAGAAGATCTGGTATACGGTGTAGACACCTTTGTTGCTGTATCTGCGGATCATGTCCGGCATCTGTGTCCCGCCGTCGCGCAGACAGATCATGCCGGAGAAGTAGTCGTGCATCGCACCGCCGATGATATTGCCGATCGGGATGGTGATAAATGCGATGGGTCCGAAGAGGATGCCCTGGATCGGTCCGAGGATCGGGCCGGTGCCGGCGATGTTCAGCAGGTTGATCAGGCTGTTCTTCCAGCCCCTCATGGGAACATAATCGACGCCGTCCTGCTTCGTGTAGGCCGGGGTCTTCCTGTCGTCAGGCCTGAAGACGTGCTCGCAGAACTTTCCGTAAAGGGCGGCGCCGACGAAAAGGATCACGAGACCAATGATGAATGTAATCATGTTGTTGTACCTCCTTGTCTCTTTTGTATAATTCTTTAGCACACTACTATAGTATAGTGAAAAAGCAGCTGGGTGTAAATATTTTATTTATAAAAAATTTATATTTTTTATTTTTATGAAAGAATATATGTGAAAATCCATCCTGTTTTTAAAGATACCTTAAGATTATTTACACGGCATATTAAAAAAGATCAATCATACTGTAGTCATCAAAGAAATAAGGGGTGACAAAATGAACAGAACAAATATTCTGGAATATCTGGAACATACAGCAGGCCGTTTCCGATACAGAACGGCGGTTGAATGCAATGATGAAGAGCTTACGTGGGACGAGCTTGCCGTGATGGCGAGGCGGATCGGCAGCGGCATCAGCAGGCGCGTGCGGACGGGCAGTCCGGTCCCGGTCATGATGGAGAAAAGTCCGCTCATGCTGGCAGTCATGCTGGGCGCTGTGTATGCCGGATGTTTTTATGTCCCGGTTAATCCGGACAATCCGCCGGAACGGCTTATGAAGATCTTTCATCTGCTGGAACCGGAGATCCTGGTGACGGACCGGAAGACGGCGGAGCTGTCCGGGAGAGAGGACATCCGGGTCTTTGCGGAAGATCTGGTGAAGGAGGATGCGGATCCGGCGCGGCTGGCAAAGATCCGGGAGCAGTCCGGGGAGACGGATATCCTGTACGGGATCTTTACATCCGGCTCCACCGGCACGCCGAAAGCAGTAGCGGTGAGCCATGGCGCGGTGATCCGGTTTATCCGGCATTTTACAGAGATATTCGGGATCACGGCCGGGGATGTGATCGGCAATCAGGCTCCCTTTGATTTTGATGTGTCGGTAAAGGATATCTATTCTTCACTGATGACCGGTGCGAAGCTCGTGCTGATCCCGAAGGAATACTTTGCCACGCCGCCCAGGCTTCTGGATTATCTGTGTGAGAAAAAGGTCACGTCACTCACATGGGCGGTGTCGGCGCTGACCCTCATATCTTCGCTGAAAGGGCTCAGGTACAGGGTGCCGGACCGGGTGAATAAAGTCATGTTCAGCGGGGAGGCGATGCCTCCGAAGCAGTTGAAGCTCTGGCGGGAGGCTCTTCCCCACACACATTTTTATAATCTGTACGGGCCCACCGAGATCACGTGCAACTGCACCTACTATCCGGTTGTATGGGATTATGAAGAAGGGGAGAAGATCCCGATCGGAAAAGCATTTCCCGGCAGGACCGTATTCCTCCTGGATGAGGAGGACCTTGAGATCGCAGACCCGGGAAGACAGGGCGAGATCTGCGTGGCGGGCGAGTCTCTCGCCCGGGGGTACTACCGGGATGAGGAGCAGACCGGGAAACGGTTCGTCATGTATCCGGTCGGAGGCGGCCGGCCACGGCGCATATACCGGACCGGGGACCTGGGATACTACGACGAGAGAGGACGGCTTATGTTTGCCGGGAGAAAGGATTTTCAGATCAAGCATATGGGGCACCGGATCGAACTGGAAGAGATAGAGAATGCGATGAATGCGGTGCAGGATGTGCAGAGAAGCTGCTGCGTCTTCCAGGAGAAGAAGAACCGCATCGCCGGTTTCTATATGGGCGATGCCGAACCCGCGGAAGTGCGCAGGGATCTGAAAGATAAGCTGCCGGCGTACATGGTCCCGGCGAAGCTGGTGCGGCTGGAGGCCATGCCGCTCAACAAGAACGGGAAGACGGACCGGGCCAGTCTTAAGCAAATGGGATAGAAGGAGGAACCTATGCGAAGAGAACAGTTGGAATATGCGGCGTCAAGGTACGGGACCCCGCTCTATATTTTTGATCTTGACCTGTTGAAGAAACAGGCGGACAGGATAAAAAATGCCCTGGGAGAGGAAATCGGACTCTGTTATGCCATGAAGGCCAACCCCTTTCTGACAGAAGTGATGGCCGGCTGTACGGATCGGATCGAAGTATGCTCTATGGGCGAATTTCTGATCTGCAGGGAGCTGGAGATCCCACCGGAGAAGCTTCTCATCTCCGGCGTGCTGAAGAAGAAGGAGGATATATATCGGATCCTGGATGCCTGTGAAGGACGGTGCCGCTATACAGTGGAATCAATAAAGCAGCTCCATCATTTCCTGGAGTGGAGCGATGAACATAAGAAAGTGCTCAGGCTCTATCCACGGCTGACCAACGGTTCCCAGTTCGGCATGGACGAGGATGCGGTGCGCAGCGTGTTCGGGCTGGCCGCCATGAGCCCGTATCTGGAGATCGAAGGGCTGCATTATTTCTCAGGCACACAGAAGCGGCATCTGAGACAGTTCCGGGCGGAGCTGGAGATGCTGGATGATTTTCTGCAGAAGATGCGGGATGAGTGGAATATACAGGTCCGTCACCTGGAGTACGGCCCCGGGACGGCTGTGCCGTATTTTGAGGGAAAAGACGCGCAGACCTATACGGACGAAGGATTTCGCGCACTGAGGGATGCGATCCGGTCCATGCAGTGGAAAGGAAAGGTCACGATAGAACTCGGCAGGGCGTTTGCGGCAGAATGCGGCAGCTATCTGACAGAGATCCGGGATGTGAAGAAGAACGGGGATATTGATTACTGCATCGTGGACGGGGGAAGCCATCAGCTCAATTATGACGGGCAGATCCGGGGGATGTACCGGCCGGGGATCCGGATCATACCGGAGGAAAATGCAGGCATGAAAAAGCATTGGACCGTCTGCGGCGCACTGTGCACGATGAATGACGTGCTCTGCGGCAATGTGGAATTGTCCGGCGTCAGAACCGGGAAGATCCTGGTATTCGAACGTGCGGGGGCCTACTCCGCGATGGAGGGTATGGCTCTTTTTCTGAGCCATCCGCTGCCGGCCGTCGTATCCTTCAGCAGGGAGGACGGATGGAAAACACTGAGAAAGTCACAGCCAACCTATGTGTGGAATATGGAGGAGAGATAAGACAATGGAAGAACTGATGAACATTTTAAAAGAGATCGACGACAGTATTGACTATACACAGGAGAAAGCCCTGATTGATGACCGGCTGTTGGATTCGTTCGGCGTGATCACGCTCGTGTCGGAACTGGAAGATTCCTTTGATATCGACATCGAAGCGGCGGAGATGATGCCGGAGAATTTTAATTCCGCGGAATCAATCTGGAAGATGATCAAGAGACTGCAGGAGAACTGATTCATGACTTATCAATCAATGGTATACGGATTCGCCTTTCTCCCGCTGTGCCTGATCCTGTATCAGCTCGCACCGCGGCGGTGGCGGGGAAGGGTCCTGCTGGGGGCCGGTTATCTGTTCTTCTGGTCACTCAGCGGGAGTCTGATCATATATCTTCTCGGAACGACGGTCTTCGTACACTGCATCGGGATCTGGCTGGAATGGCTGCGGTCTGAACAGAAGGCGGCGCCGGCCGGCGTTCCACGGGAAGAGAAGAAGCGGCTGAAAAGGATGTATCAGAGAAAATCCCGGCAGGTACTCGCATTCGGCATTCTGCTCCTTGTCGGCATCCTTGCGTATCTGAAATATTATAACTTCTTTGCAGAAAATGTGAACGGGATCTTCGGGAGCATCCTGCCATTTACCCTTGAGGAGAAGAAGATCCTCATGCCGGTCGGCATCTCATTCTATACGCTGCAGGCTGTAGGTTACATGGCGGACGTATACTGGGGGAAGATCCGGGCGGAGAAAGATCTGGAGAGGACCGCGCTGTTCCTCTCCTTCTTTCCTCAGATCATGGAAGGGCCGATCTGCCGGTGGCAGGATACATCCGATACGCTTTTTGAAGGCAGGCCGCTGGAAATGGACAACCTTACAGACGGGTATATCCGGATATTCTGGGGCCTCTTTAAGAAAAAGGTGGTCGCGGACCGGCTGGCCATCGGTGTGGACGCCATATTCGGAAACTATGCATCCTACAGCGGAGTGATGACCGCATTCGCGGCTGTGGCCTATACGGTCCAGCTCTATATGGAATTCTCAGGGTGCATGGACATCATCATCGGAAGCGGCCAGCTCTTCGGAGTCCGGCTCCCGGAGAACTTCCGCCAGCCTTTCTGCGCGCAGAGCGCGGCTGAATTCTGGCGCAGGTGGCACATTACGCTGGGGATGTGGTTCAAGACGTACATCTTCTACCCGGTGTCCGTGTCCGGGCCTGTGAAAAAATGGAACCAGTACGGCAGGAAGCGTCTGGGGAAATATATCGCGATGCTTGGGACGTCCGCAATGGCGCTGTTCCCGGTGTGGCTGTGCAACGGATTGTGGCACGGCGCGCGGTGGAGTTATATCTTTTACGGGATGTATTATTTTACACTGATCCTCATCGGGATAGCCGTGGAGCCAGTGCGCGACCGGATCCTTGCGGCCGCTCATATTGATCCCGGTGCGAAAGGCCTGAAGTATATGAGAATCGCAAAAACATGGGTGATCATTTTCATCGGAGAACTGTTCTTCCGGGCGGATGGCCTGCGCGCCGGGGTCCGCATGTTCATCAGCATGTTCCGGGATTTTGACATCTCCGGTCTGTGGAACGGCGGGATCTTTGAACTGGGGATGAGCAGGGCGGATCTTGCCGCTATTGCGGCCGGCTGCATCGCGGTGGCTGTTATAGGATCCGTGAAAGAGAGAGGCATTGATATACGGAAGAGCCTGGCACAGAAGCCGGTCTTTCTGCGATGGGGGCTCTATTATGCGCTGATCCTTGCGGTGGTCGTGATCGCCGCGTACGGGGACGGATATCAGGCTGTGGATATGATATACGCCGGATTCTAAAAGATAAGCACATTAGAGGAGGTTCATTTGAAGAAATTAAAAAGAGTAATCCTGTTCCTGCTTGTATTTGCAGTCCTTTTGTGGGCGTGTTCCGCAGGGATACAGGTCATAGTAAGAAATGTAAGCGGATCGGTGAGCGGGCGCAGCCGCGTATTCGCCTCGGTCAGCGCAGAGAAAAAGAATACGATCGATGTGCTCGTGGCCGGCGACAGCGAGAGCTATACGTCCGTATCTCCGATGGACCTGTGGGACCGGGCGGGGATCGCCGCATACGACTGCGGACAGCCGGGGCAGCGGATCCAGGAGACCTATTACATATTGAAGACGGCATTCAGGACACAGTCGCCGAAATTGGTGCTTTTTGAGACGAATACGATGTTCCGGGATCCCGGATTTCTGAAAAACGTACAGTTGTCCCTGACCGAACCGCTGGCATATCATTTTCCCGTGATCAAATACCACAACGCCTGGAAGGCGCTGTTCGACGGGCCGGGCGGCCTGAAGAAAAGCTATAAAGGATTCGAGATACGGGACAAAGTCGTTTCCTATGAGGGAGATGAAGAGTATATGAAAGAGACGAAGGACAAGGCGCAGATCCCGGAAGTCGTCCGCGTATATATGGAGAAGATAAAAAGGCTGTGCGAGAAGAACGGGGCGGATCTCCTGCTGGTAAGCGCGCCTTCGCCGAAGAACTATAATTATAAGAAGCACAATTCACTGGAAGAATATGCACGGGAAAATAATCTGCCATATGTGGATCTGAACATGAAATTCCGTGATATCGGGATCGACTGGAAACAGGACAGCTATGACAGGGGCGATCATCTCAACATAAGCGGGGCGAGGAAAGTGACGGCATATATCGGGCAATACCTGGCTGACAATTATGATCTGCCGGACCGGAGAAATGATGACGGATGGAGGGAATGGGATAATCTGGCCAGGGAGTATCTTGAGGAACTTTAACTGAAGGTGGTATTCTTATCGTACACCTTATCTTTTATTCTGACATCAGAAAAAAGATAAAGGAGCGATAACTTATGAAAGGATACAATACAGACAACGGATATATGGGATATGTGGACGGTGAATACATCCTCTTCGCAAGTGAAGCGGATTACAGGGAATGCCTGGAGGATCATACATAATGACTGAAAATAAGAGCACAAAGTTTCAGATCCGAAATAGCACTGTGGATTTTCTTGTATTTACAAAGGATGCCCATGAGGACAGCATTGAAGTCCGTGTGCAGGATCACAATGTATGGCTTACACAAAAAGCGATTGGACAGCTTTTCGATATAGATAGAAGCATTCGCTATCTGCTATAATTGCTGTTGGTTACCGTGTAAATTCCGCCAGGGCAACACAATTCCGGCAATGGGCAACAAAAGTGCTGGATACCTTTGCAAAGCAAGGATACGTTTTAGATAAAAACAGATTAATCAACGGTCAAATTCGTCTGTATCAAAGTGATTTTGATCGTCTTATTGCCAGTACAGAAGAAAAAAGTAATTAATAATTACTTTTTGTTTGTACTGTCTTATGGGAGCCGCTGAGTGGCTCCTTTTTTAAGTTCAAAAAACTTGCATCCGGCAGTCGGTTTTACTATAATATAGGGAAAGTTTACGTTTTTTGTCGGAGGAACGAAATGGAACGAATTCTGAAACGTGCGGCGGCAGCAGTTATAGCCTGCGCCGTGCTGCTTACACCGGCTGTTGCATATGCCGAACCGTCAGCTCAGACAGCTCTGCCTGCGGAGGAGTCTCAGCAGCAGGAGGCTCCCGCGCCGATCAATCCGGATGCCGAGGCCGGGATCGAAGGGCTGTCCTATGAGGAGGCGCTGCAGAAATCATATGATACACAGCCGGAGACGAACAGCATTGCCGGCTGGCCGAAAGGCCCCCAGGTATATGGTTGCGCCGCCATCGTCATGGATATGGACAGCGGGGCGGTCCTGTACGGGAAGAAAGTGGATGACAAGCATTATCCGGCCAGCATCACGAAACTGATGACCGCGCTTGTAGCGCTGGAAAACGCGGATATGGATGACGAAGTGGAATTCTCCCCGGCCAGCATCGACATCCTGCGCTGGGATTACGCCAGCATCGGCATGAAGCCGGGGGAGATCCTGAGTCTGAAGGACGCCATGTACGGGATGCTCCTTGCTTCTGGAAACGAAGTGGCCTATGCCATTGCCGAGAGTGTCGGGAATAAGATGGGAATCGGCTATGATGGGTTCATACAGAAAATGAACGACCGGGCGGTGGAGCTTGGATGCACGGGATCAAACTGGGTGAACGCCAACGGGCTCCACGATGATCTCCATTATACGACAGCCCATGACATGGCGCTGATCGCCTCGGAGCTTTATAAACACGAAGAATTCCGGACAGTCACACAGACGCTGAACTATACCATCGGGGCGACGAACCTGACGGACGAGACCAGGGCGGTTCAGCAGAACCACAAGATGCTCTGGCCGAATCATTCCAGATATTATGAATACTGCACGGGCGGCAAGACCGGCTATACCGATAATTCAAGGACAACCCTTGTAACCATGGCGGAGAACGGAACGCTCCGGCTGGCGGCAGTCGTTCTCCGGGACAACGGAAATGTCTACGATGACACACGGGCCATGTTTGACTATGTGTTTGAGAACTTTTCCAAGGTCATGCTGAAAGAACAGGCGAAGCCGGAAGAAGTCCGATCCTACACCGAAGACGGCGCCTATGTGCTCCTTCCGGAGGGAATCGACTTCTCATCGCTGGAGCACCAGATCTCGATCACAGATGAGCGGGAGGCTTCCGGAAAGATCACGTTTTATTATGAAGGCCAGAATGTGGGAAGCGCGGATGTGACGCTCACCCCGGAGTATATCGAGGAGACAACCGGGTACACGAACCGGATGGATCCGTCGGGAGAAACGGAGCATGCGCAGGGCGGACAGGAAGAAAGCGGCTTCCGGCTGCCGGGCTGGCTGACGGCGGTCCTGATCGTGGCGGCGGTTGTCCTGATCCTGTTTGCGCTGGTCATCATCCGGCTTCAGATCATCCGGGCGAAAAGGCGGAAGAGAGCGCAGATGAAGCGCCGCAGAATGCGGCAGAGGCAGCAGGTGCAGCGTCGCCCGCAGGAGCAGAGGCTCAGGACTCAGAGAAACAGAAAGCGATAAAAAAGAGGCGGGAACGCCTCTTTTTTAAATGCCGCCGGTCAGTCGTCCGTGGATTCTTATATCAAAAATATAAAACAAATCATATCAAAAACATAAAATTGAACACCTCAAAAACATAAAATTTATTCACTTGAATTATAATGAAAAAGAAAGCCGGTCCCCGCTCAGGGAACCGGATCTTCTGATGATAATCACCGGCGGAAATAAGGCGTATACAAGGGCTGACGGTGTAAAGATCGTTCCGGTCAGATGTCTGAAAAACTGATTATTTGTTGTACTGCCTGCGGTAATCCGTGGGCAGTTTTTTCATGATATCCTTAAACGCCGCCGAAAATTTGCTCTGGCTCCCGTATCCGACGCTCCGGGCGATATCCGCGATGCTCTGCTCCGTCTCCCGCAGCATTTTCGCCGCCTCATTCATGCGGTACTGCTTCATATAGGAAGCTACGGGCATGCCGTATACCGCCTTGAAGGTGGTCTTCAGGGCGGCGGTGTTGATCAGGTATTCTCTTGCCAGTTCATCGATCGTATAACGTTTCCCCGGGTCTTCCGTCAGGCGGGCATGGATCTTCCGGATGACAGCCTCACAGCCGTCCGGGTGCGTGGCGGCACTCTTTTCGTTTGTGTGCACCTCCGTATCCGCTGTCTCAGCCGCCTCATCTTCCGGGCAGGTGATCCGGCCCAGTTTCTCGATCATGTGGTGCAGCATCTGGGCCAGTTCCGTATCCGCTGTTTTATAATACATTTCTTTCCCTTCGCGGCGGCTGATGATGAGCCCGCTGCTCTTTAAGATGCGCAGATGGTGGGATACGGCGGGGCTGCTCATACCGACGATGGCGGCAATGTTGACCACGCATTCCTCGCAGTGGCAGAGCAGCCAGAAGATGCGCAGCCGGCTTGGGTCGCCCAGCTGCCGCATGGCCTCGGATACGCCGGAGATCTCCGCTTCCGCCGGCAGGTGTTTCCATATTTTTTCTTCATTATGATGCCCGTGGTCGTGGGGCAGCGTTAATTCATTCATTTTACTCATACAGATTGCTCCAATCAGAATTATATTTCTCCCGAACGGAAGTAAACACATTTAACTACTTGACTTATTATATCGCAGGAAGTACATTATAGTCAATGATTAAACAATTATTTAATCATAAACACAAAAAGGAGAAAGATAAGATGAAAAAGATGTATAAGATCGATGTGGACTGCGCGAACTGTGCAAATAAAATGGAGCAGGCGGCGAAGGATACAGCCGGCGTGAAAGATGCGGTGGTGAACTTCATGACGCTGAAGATGAGTGTGGAGTTTGAAGAGGGACAGGATGCGAAAGCCGTTATGCAGGAAGTGCGAAAAAACTGTAAGAAAGTGGAAGACGACTGCGAGATATTCCTGTAGGCTGCGATGCGGTCCCGCGCCGGAAGGCGGGATATTTTCAGACAGATATTTATCAGAAATTTATGGAAACGGGGAATAAGACATGAATAAGAAGCAGAAGAAAATGCTGATCCGGATCCTTTTGTCCGCGGCCATGCTGATCGGCTTCAATTTTCTTCCGGTCACCGGCCTGATCCGGTTCGTCCTGTATCTGATCCCCTATGTGGTGATCGGTTACGACATCCTGATCAAAGCGTTCAAGGGGATTAAGAACCGGCAGCCTTTTGACGAGAGCCTTCTGATGGCCATCGCCACTCTTGGCGCCATTGTCCTCGCCATTTACAGCGAGGTCGTTGAGCATGAGACGGGCGACTATGTAGAGGCCATCGCGGTAATGCTTTTCTACCAGGTGGGCGAGTGGTTCCAGAGCTACGCCGTGGGGAAGAGCCGCCGGAATATCAGTGACCTGATGGACATCCGGCCGGATTATGCGAATGTAGAAGCGGACGGGAAGCTCTGTCAGGTGGATCCGGATGAAGTGGAGCCGGGATCCGTGATCGTTGTGCAGCCGGGCGAGAAAGTGCCCATCGACGGCGTGATCGTCGAGGGCAGTTCCACCCTCAATACAAGCGCGCTGACCGGGGAGAGCCTGCCCCGCGATGCGAAAGAAGGCGACGAGATCATCAGCGGATGCATCAATATGATCGGCGTCCTGAAGATCCGGACCACGAAAGAATTCGGAGACTCCACCGTCTCAAAGATCCTGGACCTGGTGGAGAATGCCAGCTCAAGGAAGTCAAAATCCGAGGCGTTTATCACAAGATTTGCCCGGATCTACACTCCGGCGGTCGTTTACAGCGCCATCGCCCTTGCGGTGCTGCCGCCGCTGGTGCGCATGTCCGGCCTGGGACTTGCTGCGGACTGGGGCACCTGGATCTACCGGGCGCTGACCTTCCTGGTCATCAGCTGTCCGTGCGCTCTGGTCATCAGCATCCCCTTAAGCTTCTTCGCCGGGATCGGCGGAGCCAGCAACGCAGGTGTCCTTGTGAAAGGCTCCAACTATCTGGAGATCCTGTCACAGACGAAGTATGTTGTGTTTGACAAGACCGGCACTCTGACCCGGGGGGTATTTGAAGTTAACGCAGTCCATCATAACAAGATGAAAGAGGAAAGATTGCTTGAGTACGCGGCATTGGCGGAGAGCGCCTCTTCACACCCCATCAGCAGAAGCCTGCAGCGGGCGTACGGCAAAGAGATCGACCGGAGCCGTGTGACGGATATTCAGGAGATCAGCGGAAACGGCGTCATGGCGAAAGTGGACGGCATAAGTGTGGCGGCCGGAAACGCGAAACTGATGAAGCGGCTGGGCGTACAGTGGATCGACTGCCATCATGCCGGAACCATTATTCATATGGCGATCGATGGGGAGTACGCCGGACATATCGTGATCTCCGACATCGAGAAGCCGGGCGCAAAAGAGGCGATCCGGGCGCTTAGGAAAGCCGGGGTGGAGAAGACCGTTATGCTGACCGGCGACGCCCGCAAAGTGGCGGAGCATGTGGCGGCGGACCTGGGCATCGACGAAGTCCACGCGGAACTGCTCCCGGCCGACAAAGTATCCAAAGTAGAAGAACTGCTCGCGCAGAAGCCGGATAAAGGAAAACTCGCCTTCGTCGGGGACGGCATCAACGACGCGCCGGTCCTCTCCCGGGCGGACATCGGCATCGCAATGGGCGCAATGGGATCCGACGCGGCCATCGAGGCGGCGGATATCGTCCTCATGGACGACGATCCGCGGAAGATCGCGAAGGCAATCCGGATATCCCGGAAATGCCTCCGCATCGTATACGAAAACATCTGGTTTGCCATCGGCATCAAAGTCGTCTGCCTCGTGCTCGGAGCAGTCGGTATCGCCAATATGTGGCTGGCAATTTTCGCGGATGTGGGAGTCATGATCATCGCGGTGCTCAACGCGATCCGGGCACTGTTCGTGAAAAAACTGTAAAAAGGGACAGGGCAAAATTCAATTGGGGACGTAGTAAAATTCAATTTTACTACGTCCCCAATTGAATTTTACTACATAAAAGTGTGCGTTTGCACATAAAATAGGAATGCACATTGCTATCCAAATAATTTTGTGGTAAAGTTATTATTACTAAAAAACGTGCAGATACACATAAAAAAGGAGCAATTGAATGGAAATCAGACGGGACAACTATTTGAAACAGCTGATTGAGCGTAAGAACAATGGTATGGTGAAGGTTGTTACCGGCATCCGGCGGTGCGGGAAGTCGTATCTGCTTTTTACGCTTTTTAAAAGGTATCTTCTGGAGAATGGCGTTGCTCCGGACCATGTTATCGAGATTGCGCTGGATGGCATTGAGGATGAAGAACTGCGGGATCCGAAAGTGTGCTATGAATATATCCGTGACGAGATGGAAGATGACGGCATTTATTATCTGCTTCTGGATGAAGTTCAGTTTATGCCCAGATTTGAAGAGGTCCTGAACAGTCTGCTCCGCATAAAGAATATCGATATATATGTGACCGGGAGCAATTCCCGCTTCCTTTCCAGTGATATTGTTACGGAGTTCCGCGGCAGAGGAGACGAGGTTCGGATATATCCGCTTTCGTTTGCAGAATTTTATTCGGTTTATGACGGCGACTATGACGATGCGTGGGATGATTACATGACTTATGGCGGACTTCCCCAGATCGCCGGACTTCAGAGTGAGCGCCGGAAAGCAGATTATCTTAAGAACATTTTTGTCAATGTATATCTGAAGGATGTTATCGAGAGAAACCGGATCCAGAATGAAGAGGAGATCGGGATTCTGGTCAATGTTCTGGCTTCGTCAATTGGTTCGCTGACCAATCCCACGAAAATAGCGAATACATTTGCCAGCGGGCGCCAGATGCAGTATACGAATAAAACCATATCCAGGCATATAGACTTTCTGGAAGAGGCGTTCTTAATCTCAAAGGCCGCACGTTATGATATTAAAGGAAGAAAATATATCGGTGCAAATCAGAAATACTACTTTACAGATCCGGGACTCAGGAATGCAAGGCTTAATTTCAGGCAGCAGGAACCGACGCATCTTATGGAAAATATAGTCTACAACGAGCTCCTTATCCGGGGATATAATGTGGATGTGGGTATGATGGACGCTTATGAAAAAAATAAAGAAGGGAAACGTGTCCGGAAACAGCTGGAGGTGGATTTTGTAGTCAATCAGGGAAGCCAGAGATATTATATCCAGGTTGCCTGTGATCTGTCCTCGGAACAAAAACAGGAGCAGGAGTTTCATTCTTTGCGGAATATCCCGGATTCTTTCAAAAAAATAATTATCGTAAACGGAAGTAAGAAACCATGGAGAAATGATGAAGGATTTGTTATCATGGGAATGAAATATTTCCTTTTAAATCCGGACAGTCTGGAATTCTGACAGATGCGGGCCTTGAGCTTGGCCTGTGTATATGACATGCTGTAGGCACCAAGATAATAAGTAAGATAATAAGCAAGTTATATCGGGAGAATAAAGTATGCCAGCTTATCAGCCGCTCTTTCATATTACAAATCAGATGTTGATGTATGTATCCTCTGTTTCAGAAAAATAGGGGAGAACAGAAAGAGATCCAGGAAGTTAAAATGCCTATGCGGCGTATGAAAAAAATGCTGTCAGTAATGGAATACGGCGTGCCATATACATCAAAGGCGATCATGGATAAACTTGGACTGAAGTCAAAAGAGACTTTCAGAAAAAATTATCTGAACCCGGCGATGGAGATGCATATGGTGGAAATGACCATACCGGATAAACCGAGAAGCAGAAATCAGAGATATGTTAAAATATAGCGTATTTTTCTGGTACTTTTTTTCGCTCTGTGTTATCATGGACAAAAGCATTATATTTCCAGCATGTTTTCCTGTATCAGTCTCTTTGCACCATATTTTCATAAGGAGGCTGAAACATGACAAAAAAAGCAAAAACGGCTATGACAGACACTTCAGGAGCAAAACAGGTACAGAGCGTACCGGCTGTATCAGATGTGGCACCGGTCAATCGGACATATAAGTCTACCCTGTTCATTATGCTGTTCCAGGATAAGAATAACCTGCTGGAACTGTACAATGCGGTGAGCGGAAAACATTATACGGATCCGGAAATTCTGGAGATCAACACCCTGGAGAACGCGATCTACATGACGGTAAAGAATGATATTTCTTTTCTGATTGACGGGCGGCTTTCGCTGTACGAGCACCAGTCCACTTATAACCCGAACCTGCCTTTGCGGTTTCTGATCTACATCGCCAAGCTGTATTCAAGGATGACAAGAAACGCAAACCTGTACGGAACAAAAGTGATCCGGATCCCGCCGTCGGAGTTCCTGATCTTCTACAACGGAAAGGAAGAACTCCCGGAGCGTGCCGTATTGAACCTTTCGGACATGTATGAGAAAGAAGATCCCCATGCAGGGTTGCAACTGTCGGCAGTGATGCTGAATATTTCAGGAGAGAATAACCAGAAACTGAAAGAGGCATGCAGAACACTTAAAGATTATGCGATCTATACAGATAAAGTCCGGAGGTACGCGGAGGAGTTAGAGCTTGCGGACGCAGTAGAACGTGCGATCCGGGAGTGCATGGAAGAAGGCGTGCTGAAGGACTTCCTGGAGAAGCACAGAGCGGAGGCGAAGGAAATGAGTATATTCGAATATGACCAGGAAAAGCATATGAGACAGGAGCGGGAAGAGGCTTGGGAGGATGGCAGAGCTGCAGGTGTAAATGAGGGCATACAGCTTGCAAAACAGATTCTGCAGTTATCTCATCAAGGAGAATCTCCGGCAGAGATAGCCAGAAAATGCAACATAACACTTGAACAGGTAAAAAAGATACTCGAATAAATATAATACGGCTCGATGCAGTCTGCCATTCTTATAAAAGCCTTGACTAACCGGTATTTTCTTTTTATAATTACTTTGTGTGAATTTCAACAGCAAAGGCTGTGACGGAGACAGTAGGTCTTACCTGAACATCCCAGCGAGCCGGGGGATGGTGCGAGCCCGGCATCAGTAGAGTATTACCGAAGATCACTCTCGAGCCGCAGTCCAGAAGGCGCGCCGGATCTGTCCGGTGAGAGTAAGGGCTGACGTGAGTTCCCGCGTTAGGGGAATCCATATGGAAGGCGCATGCGCCGGAGTATGCAGTAACAGGTGGTTAAAACGAGAGAGATGGCTTTCGTCCTTTTACGGACGGAAGCCTTTTTTTCTGCCGGGATCAGGAAGCTTTCAGCAGTTGACAAATGCCTGACCGGACAGATATGTCCATTGCGGACGCGCTTTCGCTCGGGCCGCAGCGCAGCGGACACATAAGGCTGCAAAGAACGCAGCCCAAGTGCCGGCGCTGCTCTACGGTCCTTAATGAACATATCTGTCCGGTCAGGCCTGCAGCAAACCGTAAGTAACCCGACACCCGGCAGGGGAAAAGGGCTTCCTGCCTCTTCCACGATCCGGGAAGGGACAGAAGTTCCCGCCTCTCCCCGTTTTGAATGAAGTTCCGTTCTGGATGGCCCGATGTGAGGATATGTCCATTAAGGGCCGTAAAAGAACGCCGGCACTTAGACCGTGTTTTTTATGGTCTTATGTGTCCGCTGCGTTCTGTCCCGAGCGAGAGCGCGCCCGCAATGGACATATCCTCACGCGGGCCTGGTAGAAAGGAAGTTAAAAATGTACAGAAAAGTGCCAACAGACATGAACTTTGTCGGCCGTGAGAAGGAAGTCGAGAAGTTCTGGGACGAGAACCACATCTTCGAGAAGAGCATCGAAGAGCGTGAGGGATGCCCGGATTACATTTTCTACGACGGACCGCCGACAGCCAACGGGAAACCGCATATCGGACATGTACTCACACGTGTCATCAAGGACATGATCCCGCGCTACCGCACGATGAAGGGATACATGGTTCCGAGAAAGGCAGGGTGGGATACCCACGGACTGCCGGTCGAGCTCGAGGTCGAGAAAGCGCTCGGGCTGGACGGAAAGGATCAGATCGAGGAATACGGTCTGGAGCCGTTCATTGACAAATGCAAAGAGAGTGTGTGGAAATACAAAGGGATGTGGGAGGATTTCTCCGGCACGGTCGGCTTCTGGGCTGACATGGAGCACCCCTATGTAACGTACCATAATTCATTTATCGAGTCCGAGTGGTGGGCGCTCAAACAGATCTGGGAGAAGGGCCTGCTCTACAAAGGCTTCAAGATCGTGCCTTACTGCCCGCGCTGCGGTACGCCGCTGTCCGCCCAGGAAGTTGCCCAGGGTTACAAGGACGTCAAAGAGCGCTCGGCAGTTGTAAGATTCAAAGTAAAAGACGAGGACGCCTACATCCTTGCATGGACGACCACGCCGTGGACGCTTCCGTCCAACCTGGCGCTCTGTGTGAACCCCAACGAGGATTACGCGAAAGTGAAGGCGGCAGACGGCTACACCTACTATATGGCATGCGCCCTTCTTGACACGGTTCTCGGAAAACTCAGCGCCGCAGGAAATAAGGAGGAAGGTGCAGAAAACGGCCAGGCTTATGAGGTCCTGGAGACATACAAAGGAACCGACCTCGAGGGCAAGGAGTACGAGCCGCTCTACCAGTGCGCTGCAGACGCAGCTGCGAAGCAGAACAAGAAAGCATTTTACGTGACATGCGATACGTATGTAACGCTGACCGACGGTACCGGAGTCGTACACATCGCCCCGGCATTCGGTGAAGACGATGCGAATGTAGGAAGAAAATACGGTCTGCCTTTCGTACAGCTCGTGGATGAAAAAGGAAATATGGCGGAATCCACGCCGTTCGCCGGACTGTTCGTAAAGAAAGCGGATCCGGAAGTATTAAAAGACCTGGACGCAAGAGGACTGCTCTTCGACGCGCCGAAGTTCGAGCACAGCTACCCCCACTGCTGGAGATGCGACACGCCGCTCATCTACTATGCGCGTGAATCCTGGTTTATCAAGATGACCGCGGTAAGGGACGACCTGATCGCCAACAATAACACCATCAACTGGATCCCGGAGAGCATCGGCAAGGGCCGCTTCGGCGACTGGATCGAGAATGTCCAGGACTGGGGCATCAGCCGCAACCGTTACTGGGGAACCCCGCTCAATATCTGGGAGTGCGAGTGCGGACACATGCATTCCATCGGCAGCATTGCGGAACTGAAAGAAATGTCTGATAACTGCCCGGACGATATCGAACTGCACCGCCCGTATATTGATGCAGTTACGATCAAATGTCCGAAGTGCGGCAAAGAGATGCACCGCGTGCCGGAAGTGATCGACTGCTGGTTTGACAGCGGTTCCATGCCATTCGCACAGCATCACTATCCGTTTGAGAATCAGGAGCTCTTCGAGAAGCAGTTCCCGGCGGATTTCATTTCCGAGGCGGTGGACCAGACCAGAGGATGGTTCTACTCCCTGCTGGCGATCTCCACGCTGATCTTTAACAAGGCGCCGTACAAGAACGTCATCGTCCTCGGCCATGTCCAGGATGAGAACGGCCAGAAGATGAGCAAGTCCAAGGGAAATGCGGTGGATCCGTTCGAGGCGCTGGAGAAATACGGCGCGGACGCGATCCGCTGGTACTTCTACATCAACAGCGCGCCCTGGCTGCCGAACCGTTTCCACGGCAAAGCCGTGACAGAGGGACAGCGTAAATTCATGGGCACCCTGTGGAATACGTACGCGTTCTTCGTCCTCTACGCGAATATTGATGAGTTTGACGCGACAAAATATACACTGGAGTACGACAAACTGTCCGTTATGGACAAATGGCTCCTCTCCAAGATGAACACCATGGTCAGGACCGTGGACGACAATCTGGGCAATTACCGCATTCCGGAAGCCGCAAGGGCGCTCCAGGAGTTTGTGGACGACATGAGCAACTGGTATGTCAGAAGAAGCCGCGAGCGTTTCTGGGCGAAAGGCATGGAGCAGGATAAGATCAATGCATACATGACACTGTATACAGCCCTCGTGACGGTATCCAAGGCCGCTGCGCCGATGATCCCGTTCATGACCGAGGAGATCTACCAGAACCTGGTGCGCAGCATCGACAAAGACGCGCCGGAGAGCATCCACCTGTGCTTGTTCCCGGAGGTAAACGAGGATCAGATCGACACAGAACTTGAGCAGAACATGGACCATGTCCTGAAGCTTGTCGTGATGGGACGCGCCTGCAGAAATACGTCCAATATCAAGAACCGCCAGCCGATCGGACAGATGTTCGTGAAGGCGGGATTTGATCTGCCGGAATTCTACCAGGAGATCGTTGCCGACGAGCTGAATGTGAAGAATGTTAAATTTA
Source organism: Candidatus Mediterraneibacter quadrami (assembly GCA_019120575.1). GTDB lineage: Bacteria > Bacillota > Clostridia > Lachnospirales > Lachnospiraceae > Mediterraneibacter > Mediterraneibacter quadrami. Next base: position 24,895 of record DWUU01000023.1, on the reverse strand, counting down.
CAGAAGATGTAAGAGACTTTACTTCATACAATTTTAAACCGCAGTTAAAGACAGTGGGCCCGAAATATGGTAAAATGTTAGGCGGAATCAAAGCGGCCCTTGACTCCGTGGACGGAAACGCGGCGATGGATGAGCTCAATGCAGACGGCTCCCTGAAGCTTGACGTGAACGGCCAGGAGATCACGCTGTTCCGTGAGGATCTGCTGATCGAGACCGCACAGATCGAAGGATATGTATCCGAGAATGACAACGGCATCACGGTCGTTCTTGACACGAACCTGACGCCGGAGCTTCTGGAGGAAGGCTTCGTGCGCGAGATCATCAGCAAAGTTCAGACTATGAGAAAAGAGGCGGACTTTGAAGTGATGGACCGCATCCGCGTAACTTACGACGGAAGCGGAAAAGCGGAAGAGATCTTCGCGAAATACGCCGGAGAGATCGCCGGGGAAGTGCTGGCCAACGAGGTCGTAAAGGCACAGCCGTCCGGATATGTGAAAGAATGGAAGATCAACGGCGAAGCGGTTACAATGGGTGTTGAAAAGGAAGGAAAATAAAAAATGTTCAGCAAAAGATTTGAGAAAGAAGCATTTAAGGAGACCGTAAAGGACAATGTAAGAGCCCTTTACAGAAAAACGATCGATGAGGCGACCCCTCAGCAGCTGTTCCAGGCTGTGTCCTATGCGGTGAAAGACGTCATCTTTGACGACTGGTTCGCGACGCAGAAGGCCTATGACGAGGCGGACGCAAAGACTGTTTACTACATGTCCATGGAATTCCTGATGGGCCGTGCCCTTGGAAATAACCTGATCAACATGAAAGCGTACAAAGGCGTGAAGGAAGCCCTTGGCGAGATGGGTAACGACCTGGATGTAATCGAGGACCAGGAGCCGGATGCGGCGCTCGGAAACGGCGGTCTTGGAAGACTGGCGGCATGCTTCCTTGACTCCCTGGCGACTCTGAATTACCCGGCTTACGGCTGCGGCATCCGCTACCGCTACGGGATGTTCAAGCAGAAGATTGAGAACGGCTACCAGAAGGAGGTGCCGGACGACTGGTTAAGAGAGGGCAACCCGTTCGAACTGCGCAGAGAAGAGTATGCGAAGGAAGTCCGTTTCGGCGGAAACATCCGTTTTGAGAAGGATCCGGTAACCGGAAAAGACAACTTCATCCAGGAGAACTATGAGTCTGTACTTGCAATCCCGTATGACATGCCGATTGTCGGATACGGCAACCATGTGGTAAATACACTGCGCGTATGGGATGCACAGGCGATCACGAACTTTAAGCTGGACGAGTTCGACAGAGGAAATTACCACAAAGCGGTAGAGCAGGAGAACCTTGCGAAACTGATCGTCGACGTCCTCTATCCGAACGACAACCACTATTCAGGCAAAGAACTCCGTCTGAAACAGCAGTATTTCTTCATCTCTGCAAGCCTTCAGGCGCTGATCGCCAAATATAAGAAGAAACATGACGACGTCCGCAAACTTTATGAGAAAGTCGTGATCCAGATGAACGATACGCACCCGACGGTAGCGGTTCCGGAGCTGATGCGGCTTCTCATCGATCAGGAAGGACTGAACTGGGAGGAAGCATGGGATGTGACCACGAAGACCTGCGCGTACACGAACCATACGATCATGGCAGAAGCGCTTGAGAAATGGCCGATCGACCTGTTCTCTAAACTGCTTCCGCGTATTTACCAGATCGTGCAGGAGATCGACCGCCGGTTCCTCATCAAAGTCCGCGAGATGTACCCGGGCAATGAACATAAGGTCCAGAAGATGGCGATCCTTATGGATGGCCAGGTGCGCATGGCAAATATGGCGATCATCGCAGGCTTCTCCGTAAACGGCGTGGCAAGACTTCATACGGACATCCTGAAGACGCAGCAGCTCAGAGACTTTTATGAGATGATGCCGGAGAAGTTCAACAACAAGACAAACGGCATCACCCAGAGACGTTTCCTTGCACACGGCAACCCGCTTCTTGCAGACTGGATCACAGACAAGATCGGCGACGGCTGGATCACGGACCTGTCCCAGATCGCGAAGCTGAAACCGTACGTAGAAGACGAGACGGCGAGACGGGAGTTCATGGAGATCAAATATAAGAACAAAGTCCGCCTTGCGAAATATATTAAAGAGCACAACGGGATCGATGTTGACCCGCGCTCCATTTTCGATGTGCAGGTAAAACGTCTTCACGAGTACAAGAGACAGTTCCTTAACATCCTGCATATTATGTATCTGTACAACCAGATCAAAGAGCACCCGGAGATGAGCTTCTATCCGAGAACATTTATCTTCGGCGCGAAAGCGGCAGCAGGTTACTTAAGAGCCAAAGAGACGATCAAGCTGATCAACTCCGTTGCAGAGGTTGTCAACAACGACCGCAGCATCAACGGCAAGCTGAAAGTCGTTTTCATCGAGGATTACCGCGTATCCAACGCAGAGATCATCTTCGCGGCGGCTGACGTCAGCGAGCAGATCTCCACGGCGTCCAAGGAGGCGTCCGGTACGGGAAACATGAAGTTCATGCTCAACGGCGCGCCGACTCTCGGAACCATGGACGGTGCAAACGTAGAGATCGTTCAGGAGGTAGGCGCGGAGAACGCATTTATCTTCGGACTGAGCTCAGAAGAAGTGATCAACTACGAGAACAACGGCGGCTACAATCCGCAGGAGATCTATTTCAATGACTGGGAGCTGAAACGGGTGGTAGACCAGCTTATGGACGGCACTTACTCGCACGGAGATCATGAGATGTACAAGAACCTGTACAACTCCCTGCTCAACACCCAGAGTACGGACCGCGCGGATATGTACTTCATCCTCAAAGATTTCCGCTCCTATGCAGAAGCACAGAAGAGAGTGGAGGAAGCCTACAGAGATCAGAACCGCTGGTCAAAGATGGCGATGATGCAGACCGCATGCAGCGGCAAATTCTCTTCCGACCGTACGATCGAAGAGTATGTGGCGGATATGTGGCACCTTAAGAAAGTAGAAGTTCCGGCAGGCGAAGACGAATAGGAGGAATCGGGATGGATTTCGGCTATAACTACAGTTACGATTATGATTATAATGTACCGGTTTATTCGGACAGCGGATCCGAGGTTCTTTCGGTCCTCATAGGGATCTATCTGATCATCCTGGGCGGCGCCCTCCTTATCATGCTGGTGGGATATATTTTCCATTCCATCGGCATGTACACCATCGGAAAGCGCATGGGAAAAGCCCATCCGTGGATGGCATTCGTACCCTTTGCGCGAGATTACTTCCAGGGCGAGCTGGCCGGCCCGATCCGTCTGAAGAATAAAGAGATCCGCAATCCGGGCATCTGGAACCTGGTCCTGCCGATCATCTTCAGCGCGGTCACCGGGGTGCTGACAACCGTTATGATCGTTGGCACTGTGATGGGGCTTCTTGCATCGGAGACGATGTGGAGCGCGGGCGCGCTGGCAGGGACCCTGATGAGCCTGATCATGTTCTATCTGGCGCTGATCGTATTTTCCGTCGTATATTCGGCGGTCTACATGGTGCTGAAGATCCTGATCAACCGTCAGATCTTTGCGGCATTTACGACAGACAACATGGCTGTCGTACACGCGGTCCTGTCATCGGTTGTGCCGCTCTATGAAGCATTCTGCACCTTTGTGTTCAGAAATAAAGAATTCAATGAAACAGCCGTATAAGGCATGAGATCATGCAGCCCTTCATAGTATGAAACTGTGGAGGGCTGTTTTTATGAGAAAATATACAGCAGGCCGGATGGTCAGGTCGGCGGCGGTTTTTGTGCTGATGCTTCTTTTATTTCCATATATCGTATCTGTGTTTGTAAACGGTGCGGGGGCGGATGAAAAACCGTTCTATGTCCGGGTCCGGACGGAGGACGGCGCAGGAAATGAAACCGTGGCCGAGGCGGCATGGCCGGAGTATCTGGCGGGAATCCTGGCTATGGAAATGCCGGAGGGCTGTGAGGCGGAAACGGCGAAGGCGCTTGCTGTCCTGATCCGGACCCGCCTGTACCGGGATGCAGGATCAGATGAGAACGCGTCTGTAAAAGAGCGTTTTCTTACCGGGGAAGAGCTGGCAGACCGTCAGGGAATGGAAGAGGCCCGGAAAATATTTGAAACATATGTACAGGCTGTGGATGCAACCGACGATACGGTGCTCATGTATCAGGACGGGTATGCGTGGACGCCCTATTTTCAGTCCGGGAGCGGGAAGACGAGGGACGCCGGCGAAGTGCTCGGAACAGATGCATACCCCTACCTTGCGGTTCGTGAATGTCCGGCGGATGCAGAAGAAGCGGAAATGCAGGAATTTATTTTCAATTGCGGAGAGATCCAGGAACTGTGCCGGGATTTTCTCGTGGCGGAAGAAAGCGGAGAGACAGCGGGAAAAGGTTATTCAGCGGCGGATTTCGAGATCCTTTCCAGAGATTCGGCGGAATATGTGCATGAGATGCGGATCGGAAATACGGTCTGCACCGGTGATCAGTTCCGGGACGCACTGTCCCTTCCTTCAGCCGCATTTACCATCACGGCGGTCCCTGATGACAGCCGGTCGGTCCTTATCACGACGACAGGAAAGGGACACGGGCTGGGAATGAGCATCCGGACGGCGGAGCGGATGGCGGAAGAGGGGAAAACATATGAAGAGATCCTGGGCTATTTCTTCGAGGGGGCGGATCTTCGGAAAGACGTGCCCGAGAACGGAATATTCCGGTACTGAAATTTAGCAATATAAGGAATAACAAGTCGTCTTTCTGGCAAAAATACTGTCAGAGGTGATGACAATGAATAAGAATGAAAAACCGGCCTTTCTGAGAGGAAAAGGCGCCGCTGTCAGCCTTGTGATCTGCTTTGCCGCTGTGATCGTCCTGGTGGGGGCGTATACATTCAGCAATTACAGAAACGATATGGAGGAGCAGGCCGCAAAGGCTGAGGAACAGGCGGAGGAATTAACAGAAGAGATCAGCGAGTGGGAGATGGCGGCGGAGGATCCCGCAGAAGAGGCGGCCGCAGATGAGATCGTCCTGCCGGAGCCGGAGGACATGCAGGCGGCGGATGAGGATGCCGCTGACAGTATGGACGCAGATGGAGACGACGGAGAAAACGAGGGCATATCTGAAGACGGAGCGGCGGCTCCGGAGGATGCATCCGGGACTTCGGAAGTGTGGTTTACCGAGGACAGCACTCTTGTCTGGCCGGCCAGCGGACCGGTGGTCATGAGCTACAGCATGGATCAGACCGTCTTTTTCCAGACACTGGAGCAGTATCAGTATAATCCGGCTATGATGGTAAGCGGGGAAGTGGGCGAGATCATCGGTGCATCCGCGCCGGGCATTGTGACGGATATTGAAGAACTGACGGAGACCGGGACAACGGTTACACTGGATATGGGGAACGGGTATACCGCCGTTTACGGCCAGCTTACAGACGTGCCCCTGGCCGTCGGAGACTATGTCAATACCGGGGAGACGGTCGGAACCCTGGCCGAGCCGACAAAGTACTTCAGCGTCGAAGGGCCGAACCTGTATTTTGAAGTGACGAAGGACGGGGAACCCGTGGATCCATTGAACTATATGGAATAGGCGGAATGCCCGGAGAAAAGAGCAGACAGTGGAACAGACAGGGAAACCTGCGTTCGCTGCCTGCTCTTTTTATAAAATTATACGGAATGAAAATAAAAAATCACACGGAATGGAAATTCAAAATTACACGGAATATAAATTATAAATTACACGGAATAGAAATATAAAATCTTACGGAATGAAATTGTAAAATCTCACGGAATGAGGTATAATACAGGAAGGAGGGAAGTGGAATGGACAAAAAGAATTACAGGCCGAGAGTGATCGACAGGAAGATAGAGGAACATTTAAATATTTTTGGTGCTCTTTGTATCGAAGGGCCAAAATGGTGCGGGAAAACATGGACGTCATCGTATCACAGCAACAGCGAGATTTATCTTGGTGATCCGTCCGGGAATTTTCAGAACAGAAGGCTTGCACAGTTGAGTCCGGACCTTGTGCTTCAGGGGGATGCGCCCCGGCTGATCGATGAGTGGCAGGAGGTTCCGCCGTTGTGGGATGCGGTCCGTTTCCAGGTTGATCAGACCAGCGAAAAGGGACGTTTTATCCTGACCGGGTCATCCACTCCGAACCATAAAGGGATCCTGCACAGCGGCGCCGGGCGGATCGCGCGGCTGAGGATGCGTCCGATGTCTCTTTTTGAATCCGGAGATTCCTCCGGAGCGGTCTCCCTGCAGGCACTGTGTGAAGGGAAGCTGGAACCTGCGATGACAGGGGAAGTCAGGCTGACGGATCTGATCTATTATATTCTGCGGGGCGGATGGCCGGCAAGTCTCGGACTCCCGGCGCAGGATGCGGCTCTGCTGCCGATGCAGTATCTTGATGCCATTGTGGATGATGATGTATACAGGATCGACGGGGTAAAACGCGATACCATAAAGATCCGTCTCCTGCTCCGTTCACTGGCCCGCAATGAGAGCACGACGGTGACAAACAGGTCACTTAAAAATGATGTAAAGGAAAAAGATGACGAAGATATCGATGTGGATACGATCGCTTCGTATCTGGATATTTTCTTCCGGCTGTTCCTTATTGAAAATCAGCTGCCCTTTGCGACAAAGATCCGGTCATCGGTGCGGGTGAAACAGGCGGAGAAGAGACATTTTGCAGATCCTTCTCTCGCGGCGGCGCTTCTCGGGGCGACAGAGGAGAAGCTGCTGGGAGACCTGAATACGTTTGGGCTTTTATTTGAGGCATTGTGCGAGCGAGATTTGCGCATCTATGCAGACACTTTCGGAGCGCAGCTTTTTCATTATCAGGATTATCAGAACCGTGAGATCGACGCAGTGATACAGCTTCCGGGCGGGGACTGGTGTGCTTTTGAGATTAAACTGGGGGCAAACCAGATCGACGAGGCAGCGGCGTCGCTGGTAAAACTGAAGAATGACATTGAACGCGAACCGGGCGGCATCCCGCCGAAGATCCTGTGCGTGATCTGCGGAATGAGCAGCGCGGCGTACCGGCGTGAGGACGGTGTGTATGTTGTCCCGGTCACGGCGCTTCGCGAGTAAAGAGAGGTGCTGAAAATGAATTATACGTATATCGTCCGGTGCAGCGACGGTTCTCTCTATACCGGCTGGACCAATGACCTGGAGAAGCGGATCAAAGCCCACAATGAAGGAAAGGGCGCCAAATATACGAAATCCCGGCGTCCGGTGGAACTGGTCTACTATGAGGCGTTTGAGAAAAAGGAAGAGGCCATGAGCCGGGAGTGGGCGATCAAGCACATGAGCCGGGAAGAAAAAAGGGGACTGCTTAAAGCAGCCCCAGTCCCTTTGCCACGATCATGATGAAGTCCTGGACATTGGTGACGATGGTCGTCGCCGCCAGGCTTCCCCGGTCGAGCAGTTTATTTACAACAAATTCATCCGCGTCAACGGTGTAGAGGAACACCGGTCTCACGGTTCCGTCCTCCAGCACGCGGTAGGACGGCGTCATATTGCCGGTCGCGATGGTGTGGAGCATGGTCGCCAGGCAGATGACGGTGGTGGATTTCTTCACCATCTCGCGCATGGCCGTCTGACCTTCGTAGGCGTTGCCGATGACTTCCGGCAGCGGGCCGTCGTCACGGATGGACCCGGTGAGGACGAAGGGCACGTCGTTTTTGACACAACTGTACATAATGCCGTTGTCGATATTATAGTCGTCGACAAACTGAGCGATGGACCCGCTACGGCGGACCCGGTTGATCACATCCAGATGGTTGTAGTGGCCGTTCGGCTGTGATTTCTGCGTGTAGATATCCTGTCCGAGGGCCGTGTGGAACATGGATCCCTCAAGATCGTGGGTCGCCAGTGCGTTGCCGGCCATGAGGCCGTCCACATAACCGTTCTCCACCATGACCTGCATGGCGCGTCTTGCATCCGCATCAAAGGAAAACGCCGGGCCCATCACCCACAGGATGTTGCCGTGCTCTTTCTCGTATTTCAGGAGCTCAAATAGCCGGTCGTAATCACGGGCAAATGAAGTCTCACGGCTCCGTCCCTGGCGGAAGACGAACTGATCGCCTTCCTCATCTTCCGGGTCTTCGAATCCCGTCGCGTGAAGATAGATCCCTTCCTCCGCATTTTCAGAACGGCCGAGGATAACCTTGTCGCCGATCTCCAGGTTGCGGTTTTCCACCACTTTCAGTTCGCCGTCTTCCCCGATCACAACGCTGGAATCCATGCGGCTTTCCTTTGCAAGCCGCCATTCTCCGTCGATCTTAAAATATTCCGGATACATGGATGTACTGTGGTAATTTTCAGGCGCCACGCCTCGGATTGTCACGGCCTCCCACTTTACGTCCGGGGCGCCGGTGAAGCGTTCCTCTGTGAAATCAGGTTCTCTGTACTTCGGTAAATCAAACATTTGTATGCTCCTCTTTTCTTTTATTTTTTATCTTTCCTGTAAATGAGTTCCCCGGCAATGTAAGTTTCTTCCACCCGGATCTTATCGATGTTTTCCGGCGCTGTCGTTAGCAGATCTTCGCTCAGTACGGCAAAGTCCGCATGATATCCTGGGATAAGCATCCCGATATCCCTGAACCCGGCCGCTTCGGCCGCGCCGCGTGTGTACAGGATGACAGCGGTCTCGATATCAATGGCCTGGTCTTTTCCGCAGTCTGTCCCGTCTGCGGCGGTCCTTGTCACAGCGAACTTCAGTCCCGGGAAGGGATCTGACGGATCCGACCAGAAGGTGGCCGGCGCGTCCGTTGAGAATCCGGTCAGCACGCCTTTTTCAAGTATTCGTCTGTAAGGATAGCATGTCCGGATCCGTTCCGGTCCCAGATTCTTCAGATAGCTGCGGCTCTCTGCATAGGGGAAAATAGGCTGGGAGACGAAAGATATCCCGTGCGCCGCGGCTCTTTCAATGCTTTTATCGGATGGTTCTGTGACATGTTCGATGCGGACATAGGGAATCCCGTCCGTTGTCCAGGGCTCTTCGCGGCAGGCCCGCTCCGTCATCCGCGCGATGGCCCGGCCGCCCATGGCATGCATGGAGAGCTGGCAGTGATGCTCTTTGCAGAAACGGATCGCTGACTCCATCAGATCGTCGCCGCACACAGATATTCCGTATTCGTCATCCGTACCGAAGTAAGGGCGGTCCATCCAGGCGGTCCGCCCGGAGATGCTTCCGTCGCCGACCAGCTTCAGCCCTGCGGCGAAGAGCCGTCTGCTGCGGTCGAACCGCTCTTCCGGGATATGGAAATCTTTATGCTTCTCCAGGAATTCCCACATATAATAAACGCCCGTGCGCTGGCGGAAGCCCTGTGCTGCCGCCGCTTCATAGACGGGGAAGTTGTCGCTGTCATCCAGATTGCCCATATCGCAGATCGTCGTAATGCCCTGGGAACTTAAGTGGTCTCCAAGTTCCAGCAGATTGGCGGTCTGCTGTGTCAGATCGCCCTCCGGCATAAACGGGGATATCAGGCTGCTGGCGCTTTCCCTGAGTACGCCGGTCGGTTCACCGTTTTCATCCCGCTCGATCTCTCCGCCCGGCGGATCCGGTGTGTTCCGGTCGATGCCGGCCAGTCTGAGCGCCGCGCTGTTGACGCAGCGGATGTGGGCGCAGGTCCGCATGACAGAGACCGGCGCGTTGCTGCAGCCCCGATCCAGGTCGTGTCGGTTCGGCGAGCGCTTTTCCAGCAGGCTCTGCTCATCGTAGCCCCATCCCAGTATCCACTGGCCCGGTTTCTGGACCGCCCGCTGTCTTTTTACAGCCTGTACCAGTTCTTCGATGGAATGGATCTCCGGCGGCATGACGGTGATCTGCTTCCGGCAGTCCGCCAGCATGACCGGGTGCATATGTGCGTCCACAAAGCCGGGGATCACGCGCCGTCCCCGCAGATCTGTGAATTCATGCTGCGACACCGACTGACGGTATACTCCCGGCATCTCTTTTTCCCTTCCGATCCAGGCGATCCGCCCGTCTTCAACGGCCATGCAGTCGGCATACGGATGCAGCCGGTCGGATGTGAAGATCTTTCCGTTTATAAAAATCATTTTTCCCGTCTGTTTCATGATATTATGTACTCCTTCAGGAACTATGATAACAGAAACTGTCATATTTGTCAGAGCAATAATAAAAATAATCTTGTAATGCGGCGGTCCGCTGCCGGAGCAGATGACCCGTGATTATATGGAAGCGGGATTCCCGCGCATGGAGCGCGCAACGGGGCTCACCGCCGTGATCGGACACGGAAGTCCCTGCATCCTGCTGCGGGCGGATATAGACGCGCTGCCGGTGAGAGAGGATAATGACCTGGAATATCGGTCTGCAAACGGGGCGGGGCACATGTGCGGCCATGACAGCCATGGGGCGATGCTCCTGGGCGCGGCCCGGATCCTGAAAGACATGGAAGCTGAACTGAAGGGAACGGTAAAGCTTCTGTTTCAGCCCGGTGAAGAGACCGGGGCGGGCGCCCGTCTGATGGTGGAAAACGGTGTGCTGGAAGATCCGCATGTGGACGCGGCCTTCGGACTGCATGTCCAGCCCACCGACCCGACCGGCCGGATCGGTTATGCAGTGGGGGTCAATTCCTCGTCTCTCGATACATTTATCCTGAAGATACACGGCCGGGGCGGACACAGTTCCCAGCCGCATCTGTGCACCGATCCGCTCATGATCATGAATCAGATTTATCAGGCGGTCAACCTGCTCGTGACGAGAGAGGCGGATCCTGCAGCCACGGTGGCGCTGACCTGCGGCGTGGCAAAGGGCGGGACAGCCGTCAACATCATTCCGGATGAGGCGCAGCTCCACATCGGCCTGCGCACGCAGGATGTGGCGGCTGCGGAACATCTGAAACAGCGGATCCCTGAGCTGATCGACCACTATGTAAAAGCGTGGAACGGGACATACGACCTTACAGTATTCCATACGCCGTGCACCTATTCGGATGAGAAATTCTGCGCGCAGGCGGTTCCTTATATCCGGGAGACCGCAGGAGAAGAAAATGTCCTTCAGATCCCGCCCATGAGCGGAACGGAAGATTTTGGCTATATTACGGCGGAAGTTCCGGGCATGTTCGCGTTTATCGGCGCGGGGGAACCCGGGAATGCGCCGCTCCACAGCCCGCAGATGGTGCTGGACGAGGAAGTCCTGCCCGCCGGTTCTGCTGTCCATGCGTACACGGCGGCAGCCTGGCTTGAAAATTACAGAATATAAAGAAAAGAGGTTTTAACAGTATGCCACAGCAATCGAAAAAAACGACAGGCTTCCGGATGCCCCATGTGTTTATCATCCTGCTTCTGATCATGTTGTTTGTCGTTGTTCTTTCTTATATTATCCCGAGCGGTACATATGAACGGCTTGAAAATGCGGCCGGGATCACCGTGATCGATCCCGATACATTCCACTATGTGGAAAATGATACGCCGATCACATTCATGAATTATTTCGAGGCGGTCTACAATGGCTTCGTGAACGGCGCCACGATCATGGGGACCCTGTTCATCTGCTCCGGCGTGATCTACCTGCTGGAGGCGAGCGGAGCATTCGGAGCGTTTATCGGCGTGATCCTGGACCGGACAAAAGGAAAAGAATTCTCTGTGGTCTGCATTTTTTATACGATCTTTGTCATCTTCGGCGTGCTTGGCTACGGGGAGGCGGCCTATCCGTTCTATCCGCTGGCTGTTACCATCGGATTCCGCGCAGCCGGCCTGGCGGTATTCTATGTGATCGGCCTGGCGGGGCTCTATGCATACTGCCGTAAAATCCGCAGGGATCCGTCGCTCAGCCTGTTAAGCGATGAATACATGAACCTGAGGAAAGAAGACCATACGGACGGCCTGGAAGAAATGAATATCCGCCGTGTACTCGGCCTGCTCGCCTTTCTCGGCGTGATCGTTGTCCAGGGATACGGCTGTATCCGCCTGGGGTGGTCCTTCCCTCAGATCGGCGCGATCTATGTCATCCTCGGCATCCTTCTTGCACTGATCTTCAACATCGGACCGAGCGAGGCGTGCCAGCTCTTCTGCAGAGGCGCGGTCCGTGTATTTGCCGCGGCCTTCGCGGTCGGCCTTGCCCAGTCTGTGGTCGTGCTGATGAACCAGGCCTGCATCATGGATACGATCGTGCACGGCATGTCGGAGCTTCTCCAGAACCGGAGCGCGATCCTGGCTCTGCAGATCATAATCAATCAAGCAAGACAAAGTCTCATTCTGACCGTAACCGGTTGTAAAAGGACATAAGCCCTTCTCAAACAGCTTGCCTTCAGGAGAGAATCTTCTGTTTTCCGGACGGGTGATTCAAAAGTATTGGGCAGTCAATTCTGCGATGGGGAAGTGATTCTGCGCAGCAAAGATGTGGGCAGGTGAATCTGAGAGAATTATAGAAAAAACAGGCCGCGGAAAGTCGGCGCTAAAAGAGGAATTGGAGCTGTCTGAGCCTGAAAGGCGAGTTCTCCAATTCCTCTTTTCGTAGTTAGCCGGCTTTTCGTGGCCTTAGATTTTTCATAATTCTCGAACTGAACCTGAACACATCTTTTGCTGTGTCAGAATCTGTCCACTATCCTTTTATTGATGCTGAATACATTTATGAATCCGTCTGTCCGGAAAACAGGAATTTAATAATTCTCAGCCTTTCTTTCGAAGTAAGCTCTCGGATGTGCGCATACCGGACATACTTCCGGCGCCTCGTTTCCTTCATAGATATATCCGCAGTTGTTGCATTTCCAGCCAAGCGGCGCTTCATCCTTGAAAGTCTGACCTGCCTTGTAGTGATCGAGCAGTCTCTGGTAGCGTCTCTCGTGAGCCGCCTCTACCTTTGCCACGCCGCGGAATTTTGCAGCCAGTTCTGTGAAGCCTTCAGCTTCAGCTTCCTCAGCCATGCGTTTGTACATATCTGTCCACTCATAGTTCTCACCTGCAGCCGCATCGGTCAGATTTTCATCTACAGTTCCGATGCCGTGGAACTCTTTGAACCACATTTTTGCATGCTCTTTTTCCTGGTTTGCGGTTTCTTCAAAAATGTTGGCCATCTGTACGAATCCGGCTTTTCTTGCTGCAGAAGCATAGTAGGTGTACTTGTTGCGTGCCTGTGACTCGCCTGCGAATGCTTCCATCAGATTTTTTTCTGTTTTTGTTCCTGCATATTTGGACATAATGTGCCTCCTTATAAAAATGAATTCAATGTGTATGATACTGGGTAAAAAGGGACTGCCTTCGGAATCATTTATGAAATTCTCAAAGACAGCCTCAGTGTTTCGGGTGTAACTATATATTGCTTTTCTGTGGTAATATGATCCGCGGATTAGCCGAAGTATCTCTTCAGAAGTCCGGCGAATGCTTTACCGTGACGTGCCTCGTCTCTTGCCATCTCATGTACGGTGTCATGGATCGCGTCAAGGTTTGCAGCTTTTGCACGTTTAGCCAGGTCAAATTTGCCGGCTGTAGCGCCGTTCTCAGCCTCTACACGCATCTCAAGGTTTTTCTTTGTGCTGTCTGTAACGACCTCACCGAGCAGTTCAGCGAATTTTGCAGCGTGCTCAGCTTCTTCGTAAGCAGCTTTCTCCCAGTACAGGCCGATCTCCGGATAGCCTTCTCTGTGAGCGACTCTTGCCATTGCAAGATACATACCAACCTCTGAGCACTCGCCCTCGAAGTTTGCTCTCAGATCAGCAAGGATGTCCTCGCTCACGCCCTGTGCAACGCCTACAACGTGCTCAGCAGCCCATGTCATCTCGCCTGACTGCTCCTGGAACTTCTCAGCCGGTGCATGACATACCGGACATTCAGCCGGTGCAGCTTCTCCCTCGTAAACATAACCACATACTGTACATACCCATTTTTTCATGATTTCATTCTCCTTTTCTTGAAATATTGTTGTATTGTTAAGACTTTTTAATGCAGTCACTGCATTCACCATAAAATAATGTAGAACTCGATTCGATCATGCCGTCGAAATTCTCCGCTGCCAGGCGGTTTACTTCTTCTATGCTTTTCATATCAAGCTCCAGATCGAGCAGCCGTCCGCATTTCTTACATAAGAAATGATTGTGCGGTGCGGTCCTTCCATCAAATCGATCTCCGCCGTCTGGCGTGGAGATCTTGATCGCCTCGCCGATGTCTGTCAGCAGATTCAGGTTCCGGTATACAGTACCGAGGCTGATATTCGGATATTCCTGCCTTACATGCATGTAAACTTCATCGGCCGTGGGATGCTCTTTTGTTATCATCAGGAAATGTTTGATGGATTCTCGTTGTCTGCTGTACTTCAAACCTGCCAATGGGAATCCCCCTTTCATTGCTTAATGAGAACGGTTACCAAAACAATAATAATAATTATTACTGCAATTAAAATATAATCTATTTCAGAGGTATTGTCAATAACAATTTTATAAAAATAGTATAAAGTTCCGCCAGAGAGAATGCTGCCGGTCCGGATAAGAGATAATAGATCATATAAATATGAAAAAACAGAATACCGGAAACGCGGATTAATATTACAAAATAATTACAGTTATGATATTTTACAGCAGCTAAAGACAAAGATAATTCACTGTCTGTCGGATGATGTCATGCAATATATTGTGCTGCGTGTTGACATTGCGTGAAAGTGTTGATATAATCAAAACGTAACAAACTTAACAAATGTGTAACATTTAAAACTTCCTACAAAAGATAAAACACAGCTATCAGGAGGTTTTATATGGAAAAAACACACATCAGGAAAAGGGTGGTTGTTTCCGTTTTGACGGGAATGATCCTGATCCCGGGGAGAACGCTTTGTGTACATGCTGAAGAAAGTAAGGATGAGCAGGCATTTATACAGGCGGCAGGGATCGAATCGGTACTGGAAGAATGCTATGAGACAGAAGTAAAAGACAATCTTGATCTTTATCTGGTGCCGACAGAAGAGGGCGAGTATCTGAATATGGCGTTCTCTGATACAGAGGAGTATACCTGTATCAGGAGCGCCCCGGATGAAAACAGTGAATGGGTCGGCAAATTGTATAAAGACTCAGCGGCGCAGGTTCTGGAATACCTGGACGGATGGACCAGGATCCGTTCGGGTTCGGCGGAAGGGTATGTTCCGTCGGATGCGCTGATTACGGGGAGCGAAGCCGAAGACTGTGCCGGGGAGTATGAAAATAATACCGTTACGGTAACGGCCGGTGTGCTGAATGTCAGAGACGGTCAGGGGACGGACCATGCGATTCTGACTCAGATTACCGAAGGGGAGAAATATGCGGCGACCGGGAAGCCGGTGAACGGATGGTACCCGGTCAATGTGGACGGCATTGAAGGCTGGGTATCCGGGAAATATGTGGAGCCGGAGACGGGCTTTTCTTACGGGGAGACAAAAGAAGAAGAGGAAGAGCGTATCCGGAAGGAAGCGCAGATCCGCGAAGAGGAGGAGCGCCGCCGGACGCAGGAAGCAGAAGGCGTTCCGGTCAACAGCAGTGGTGTTTCCGGACAGGACATTATAGAATATGCCTGTCAGTTTATCGGGAATCCGTATGTCTGGGGAGGGACAAGCCTGACAGACGGCGCGGACTGTTCAGGGTTTACACAGTCCGTATATGCGCACTTTGGCGTCAGTCTGCCGAGGACAACATCCCAGCTGGTGCATGCCGGATATGCGGTCAGTTATGAGGAAGCGCAGCCCGGCGATATGATCTTCTATGGCGACGGCGGTCATGTCGGCCTGTATATGGGCAACGGGAAAATTGTCAACGCATTGAATTCCGAGAAGGGAATCTGTACATGCAGCGCCACATACACAAATATTTATGCTGTGAGGAGAGTATTGTAAAAATATGAATGACTGATCAGCCGCATTGCAGACGGGGATCCTGCATTTTCAAAATGCAGGGTTCCCGTTTCGACATTGAAAAACAATAAAATCATCAATATGCACAAAAAGGTTTTTATTTGTAAAAAATCGTCGAAATTGATTATCAGTAAGTTTTCAACTTATCCACACTGCAATTAACGGAAAACGTGGAAAAATCGAGGATTTCCACCGAGTTATCCACATTATCCACACAAAAACATATGTTTTTGGTGAATTACTCATGTGTGGAAAAAGAACGGACGTTTTGGTGAGTTGTGATGAAAATGTAAAATTGTCGAAAAAAATCGGATTCATTATTGACTTTTAAGTATTCAAAAAAACAAAAATAACAGTCTCAACAATTCAGAAAATTCAGAAAAGATTATGGGCCGGATGTGTATAAAATGAAAATCAAATGTTGATAATTTAACAGTCAGGGATTATAATAAAAAACGCTTAGCAATTCAATTTATTAAGGAGGAAATAGAAATGGCACAGATTTCTAAAGATACAAAAATCGGTGAGCTTCTCAACATTTTTCCCGGATGTGCTCCGATCCTGATGGAGATCGGCATGCACTGCCTCGGCTGTCCGGCATCCCAGATGGAGACGCTTGAGGAGGCGGCTATGGTGCACGGCATTGATTCCGATCTTCTTGTGGAAAAGATCAACGCAGCCATGGCAGCGGCAAAATAATCTGCATATAAAGCAAAAGCCCCGGAATTCCGGGGCTTTTTTGTACACATTAAAGTGTGGATAACTTTTGTACGGCGTCGGCCGATACGATCACGTCACAATGCTCTTCCAGGAAAGCAAGGACAGAGGCGTCCGCTTTTTCCGGAGAGGCATATTCGGAAAGCATGTTGCAGATCTTGTTGAAATCTCCGCTCGAATGTTCTGACGGGGCAAGCGCCAGCAGGAACATGCCGCTGCTTCCGTCCTTGTACAGCGTATTTGCGCCAGTATAAAGCGGTGCGATCAGGCGTGCGGCGCGGATTACGCCGTCCAGATCTTCAAAGGCAAACAGCCGTATCGGAAACTGTACCGCGGCGGAAGGCTCAGCGGTCTTTTTCGTCCCGGCGGCGGCCTCTTTTACTTTATTCAGCAGATTCAGAAATTCGTCTGCGCCAACCAGCTTCTCCAGTGCTTCAGTGCTGTGCGGGTCGGCTTCTCCGCCCGGAGTGAATTTTGAAAACCGGGTATCCAGCTCTTCCGGATCTTCCACTTTCGTAATGATCAGAACAATGGAGTCGGAAGAAGACGGAATGGCCTCGATCATAAGAGGAATATTTTCCGCTTCAAATCCGAAATCAAAAGAAGCCTGCTGCATCATATCTCGAAATAAAGATTTTGCTTTCTCAGTGCCGTAGGCCAGCTCGCTCAGTTTCAGATGGCGTGCTGCAAGATCGGCGTGCGTCAACGTACAACGAATCTGATTTTCATTGAGTTTCTCAATTTTCATTTAATCACATCCTTATACTATATAAGATAATATGCACCTCAAACAGAAATAGATACATATACTCATGCTAAGTATATACAAAAATATTAAATATGTAAATATTAAATGTGGAAATACAGGTTATCAACAAATTCACACGGGTTATGAACAATAAACACATTGAAAATGCAAAAACAGCTCCCTATAATGGCACTTACAAAAGGCGGCATCTTCTGATAAGTAAATCAGACAATGAAAGGAGGCATCCATGTAAATCAGATCACCGCAGGCGGATGTTGCTGTCTTTTGCCCTGCTGCGGATCCGGTGCCGGCAGTATGTCACAGTACTTCCTTATTGAAGACGGGGCGGCGGGGAGAGCATTATTTATCGCAATCCGCATTAGAAAGGAGCATACACAGAAGATGAAAATGGATGAGCGGGTTTACCGGGAATTGTTTACAGAACTGGAAGGATATGAAAAGCGGGGCGTCGACATGTCGATTGACGGATACCGTGCAAGTCCGCTGGAAATTGTGACGGCCCATATGACAAGAGAAGAAGGGACCTATATGCGGGATTATGTTCTGAGCAGAGACGGAAATATTCAGGCGCTTAGATTTACTGACATCCATCCATACGGTCGGGAGCAGAATACCCCTTAAATGTCTGAAAAGACTGTAAAATGTATAGAGCTGTAAAAGTTAAAATCTTCTTAAAGAGACAATTTCCTGATGACGTATATGGGAAGTGTGGTATAATGATTGCACATACGTGCAATCCGGCCCGGATCCCGGGCTGCTCCGCTGCGCGGAGATTATACCGGCAGGCCACGGCTTGAGAAGTAAATGCTGCTTCGCAGCGCTTCCTTCTCTGCGCACGTGGTATAATGATTGCACACATTCCCGATAAGGAGGTACGGCATGGACGAAAGAAGAAAGAGGAGAGCTCCGGAGCGAGGCCGGTCCGGTGTCCCGCGAGGGAAGCGTCCGGTGAAACGCAGCAGAAGGGCGAGAAGAAGGCGCCGCAATGCGATAATCCGCTGGACAATCCTCATTATTCTTGTTATTGCAGCGGCGGGAGGTTTTCTGATCTGGAGAAAGTACGGTTCATCGAATGAGAAGGCCGATCTGGGACAATATTATGATATCGGAGCAGAAGACGGGATTGCCGTAGTGATTAATAATGAAGTAGTCAGGGAAGACGAGGATGCGGCGACGGACGATGCGAACGACACGCCGACGCCCGGAAAGATCTATGACGGTCAGTATTATATTGAATATTCGGTTGTCAGAGAACGGATCAATGAGAGATTCTACTGGGATCCAAATGAAAATGTACTGCTGTACACGATGCCGGATGGAAATGTCACGGTAGAAGTCGGAAACAGAGACTATACAGATGTAACAGAAACGAAAAGCGCAGACTACGATATCCTGAAAACTGAAGGACAGACAGCATATATCGCCCTTCCGTTCATCCAGGAGTACACCAATATGGAATATGAAGTGTATGATGATCCGGTTGTAAGAGCGGTGATCACTTCAAAGTGGGGCGAGACCGAGACGGCGGTGATAAAAAGGAACACGGAAGTACGCTATCGCGGCGGGGTTAAGAGCCCGATCCTCACAGAAATAGACAAAGGCGCAAAAGTAACGGTTCTCGAAGATGAAAATGACTGGATGCGTGTCGGAACAGAAGACGGATTTGTAGGCTATGTGAAGACAAGCGCGCTGAAAGACAGGACGACAGAAACAACATCCAGAGAATTTGAGGAACCGGTCTACAGCAATATTTCAAAAGACTATACAATTAATATGGCATGGCATAATGTGACAAATGAGACGGCCAACGGCTATGTCCTTGAGAATATAGCCGGCACAAAAGGTCTGACGACGATCGCGCCGACGTGGTTCAGCCTGGCGGATACAGAGGGGAATATCTCTTCAATCGCCGATCCGGATTATGTCAATTATGCACACCAGTCCAACCTTGAGGTCTGGGCGGTGCTCAGAGATTTCCATGGCGGCATCAATTCATATGATGAGACATATGAGGTGCTCAGTTATACATCAAAGCGCACAAAGGTGATCAATCAGGTCATCGCAGAGGCGATCAAGACCGGTGTAGACGGGATCAATCTTGATTTTGAGCTTGTATCATCTGCATGCGGGGAACATTATATACAGTTTGTCCGGGAGCTTTCTGTGAAATGCCGGCAGAACGGACTGGTATTCTCTGTTGATAACTATGTGCCTCAACCGTATAATTCACATTATGACCTGCATGAGCAGGGGATTGTGGCGGACTATGTGGTGATCATGGGGTACGATGAGCATACGGAAGGTTCCTATGAAGCCGGGTCTGTGGCATCTGTCGGATATCTTGAGAACGGGATCCGCGATGCGCTTTCGGACGTTCCTGCCGAAAAGCTGGTCGCAGGCGTGCCTTTCTTTACACGGCTATGGTTTGAAACGCCGAAGACGGAGGAAGAGCTGGCTGAAGAGGCAGGGACAGAGGCGGCGCAGTATCCGGATAAAGTGACCAGTACGGCATACGGCATGTCCGAGGCCGCCAAAGTACTGGAAGAGGCCGGCGTTCAGCCTGAATGGGATGAACAGACGATGCAGAATTATGCATCCTGGGAAGCGGATGGCGGAACATATAAGATCTGGATGGAAGACCGACAGTCTCTGGAGGCCAAGCTGAAAGTGATCGCGGAAAATGATCTGGCCGGTGTGGCGGAGTGGAGCCTCGGGATGGAAGATCCTTCAATATGGGATCTGATTCTCCAGTATGTGAATTAAGCCTCCGTATAAAATGTGATATAGTCAGATAAGGACATCCTTCTTTATCATATATATTTATATGAAAGGAAGGATGTTTTTATGGATTTAAAGTTCAACACAGTTCTGTCAATGTTTGCGGTCATCGGATTGATTGTATTGTGCGTCATAGCCGGTGCAAAACTGGAGCAGAAGATTAATTTGGAAGAGACGAAGGAAACTTTTAAAACATCAGAAAGCAATCCGGTGGTAATTGATGCGGGGCACGGAGGTACTGACGCTGGAAAAACAGGTGCAAACGGAGAAGAAGAGAAAAATATAAACTTAAAGATATCTGAAAAAATAAAAAAGCTGCTTAACGATAATGAGATTCCGGTACGCATGACGCGCGAAAGTGATGAGCGTCTTGCAGAGTCTCAGCGTGAAGATCTGAAGGCGCGGACGGATATTATGAACAGCGGAGCGCTGCTGGCAGTCAGCATCCATCAGAACAGCTATCATGATCCGTCGGTATGGGGCGGTCAGGTATTTTATCATACTGAATCCGAAGAAGGAAGAAAAGCAGCGGAAATGATTCAGTCAGAGTTGAATTCTCTGTCGCCGGATCACGAAAAAAAGATTAAGTCAAATGATACATATTATATATTGAAGAATACGCAGGTTCCGGCTGTGATTGTGGAATGCGGCTTTATGAGCAATTATGCGGAGGCGGAGAAACTTTCGAGTGACGAATACCAGAATGAGATTGCGGAGGCTGTGACACGGGGGATTCTTCATTATATAAGTGATTAGAGTTTGTTTTTAAGAACAATAATGGTATAATAAAATTTATGGAAACGAGAATCAGACAAATCGATAAAAACCGAATAGATGAAAATATTATAGAAGAGGCGGCGGAGATTCTGCAAAACGGCGGGCTGGTTGCATTTCCCACGGAGACAGTGTATGGTCTCGGGGCGGATGCGCTTCAGGAAGAAGCCGCAAGAAAAACCTATGCGGCGAAGGGACGGCCTTCGGATAATCCTCTGATCGTTCATATTGCGGATTATGAGGATCTCAGAAAGATCGCCGTGAATATTCCGGCCGAGACGGATATGCTGGCGGCTCATTTCTGGCCGGGCCCGCTTACTATGATCTTTGAGAAGAGCCCGGCGGTTCCTTACGGGACAACAGGGGGGCTCGATACGGTTGCGGTCCGGATGCCGGTTGATCCGGTGGCGGCGGCTCTGATCCGGGCAGCAGGCGGATTTGTTTCCGCGCCAAGCGCCAATACATCCGGCCGCCCCAGTCCGACGACGGCGGAGCACGTGGCGGAAGATCTGAACGGAAAGATTGATATGATCCTGGATGGCGGTCCGGTTGACATCGGGCTGGAGTCGACAATTCTGGATATGACGGTGAGTCCGCCGATGATCCTCAGGCCCGGCGCCATCACGGCGGAAATGTTTGAAGAAGTGATCGGCCCGGTAGATGTGGATCAGACGCTTCTGAGCGCGGACAGCGTGCAGGCGCCCAAAGCGCCGGGAATGAAGTACAGGCACTATGCGCCGAAGGCCAGGCTGTTCATTGTAGAAGGCGATCTCAGGGAAGAGATCCTGGCGATACGGCAGCTTTCATACGCGGCACACCGGAAAGGGAAAGAAGTCGGGATTATTGCAACTGCAGAAACGCTTCCGTTCTACAATCACGGCATCGTCAAAAGCACAGGGTCCAGAGAAAACGAAAAAACGATCGCGAAAGGCCTGTACGGTGTGTTAAGAGAGTTTGATGAAGAAAATGTAGATACAATATACAGTGAATCTTTTGCGGCGCAGGGGATCGGGAAAGCGATCATGAACCGGCTTGAAAAAGCGGCGGGACACCAGACGATTCCGGCTGCGGATATCGTGCGCCGGCAGAAGTACAGACGCATCCTGTTTGTGAGCAGTACAGATTCCGCAAGGGGCCCGGTGGCCGCGGAGCTTCTCCGGAACCGTAATCTGAAGCAGGAGTATGTAATCGGTTCAGCCGGCATGGTTGTCCTGTTTCCAGAGCCGGCGAATCAGAAAGCCGAGGCGATTATGAAAAGCGCCGGAATGTCTCTGGAAGGGCACAGTTCGCGGCAGTTTGACCGGGAGGATATACAGGAAGATTCGCTGGTACTGGCGGTTGACGGGACGATAAAAGAAAAACTGATTTCAGAATACGGTCAGATAAATAATCTTTATACGTTGAATGAGTTCGCGGAAGATGATACGGAGATACCGGATCCGTACGGGCAGCCTCTGCCTGCGTACGGTGAGTGCTTTGAAGTACTGAAGAAGCTGGTGCAGAAGCTTGCAGACCGGCTGGATTCACTTGCGGAGGGAGAAATATGACTGGGAAAACAATGGTAATGGATCATCCGCTGATCGCACACAAGATCAGCTATATCCGACAGGAAAGCGTGGGAACAAAAGAGTTCCGTGAAGTGATAGGGGAGATCGCGCAGCTCATGTGCTATGAGGCGACGCGGGATCTCAAGACAGAAGAAGTGACGATCAAAACGCCGCTGGCCGAAATGAAAGGAAGAGTGCTTTCCGGCAAGAAACTGGCGATCATACCGATCCTGCGGGCGGGACTCGGCATGGTGGACGGGATGCTCTCCCTGATCCCGGCGGCAAAAGTAGGACACATCGGGCTGTACCGTGATCCGGAAACACTGGAGCCGGTGGAGTATTACTGCAAGCTTCCGGAAGACTGTGAAGAAAGAGAAGTGTTTGTGGTAGATCCGATGCTGGCTACCGGCGGGTCCAGTTCGGCGGCGATCCGAATGCTGAAGGAGAAAGGTGTGAAAAACATCCGTTTCCTCTGCATTATCGCGGCGCCTGAAGGACTCCGGCGTATGCGGGAAGACCATCCGGACATAGATATTTATATCGGCGCGCTTGATGAAAAGCTCAATGACCACGGTTACATCATCCCGGGGCTGGGCGATGCGGGTGATCGGATATTCGGTACAAAATAGGGATTATGTGTTTGAACAAAGGAGAAGAATAAAATGTCGGAAAAAAGATCAGATTATCTGTCATGGGATGAGTATTTTATGGGTGTTGCCATGCTTTCGGGCATGCGCTCAAAGGATCCGAATACACAGGTGGGGTGTTGCATCGTCAGCCAGGACAACAAGATCCTGTCCATGGGTTATAACGGCTTCCCGATCGGATGCTCGGATGATGAATTCCCGTGGGCGAGAGAGGGTGAGGATCCGCTGGAGACAAAATATGTCTATTCTACGCACAGTGAGCTGAATGCCATTCTGAATTACAGCGGCGGAAGCCTTGCCGGAGCGAAACTTTACGTCACGCTTTTCCCGTGCAATGAATGTGCAAAGGCGATCATCCAGTGCGGAATCAAGGAAGTGATCTATGACTGTGACAAGTATGCGGATACGCCGGGTGTTCAGGCGTCCAAGCGGATGATGGACGCGGCGGGCGTCAGGTATCATCAGTACCACAGAACAAACAGAAAGGTCGAGATCAGCTTATGAAACGCATTTTAATGATGGTGCTCAGGAACCTGTTTATGGTGCCGTACGGATGGATCAGGCTTTGCTACCGGGCGGCGCACGTGGATAAATATACGGAAGAAGATATGTATCGGTTCCTGACATGGATCGATCTTCATGCCAACAGAGGCGGAAATGTCCATATCGATGTCCACGGACTGGAGAATCTTCCGGAAAAGAACGGGTTTATGTTCTTCCCGAACCACCAGGGGCTTTATGACGTACTTGCCATTATAGAAGCAAGTCCCCGTCCGTTTTCTGTTGTCGCAAAAAAAGAAATCGCCAATATCCCGTTTCTGAAGCAGATATTTGCGTGTATGAAAGCGTATATGATCGACCGTGAAGATGTAAGACAGGCTATGCAGGTGATCATTAACGTGACCAAAGAAGTGAAGAAGGGGAGAAACTATCTGATCTTCGCTGAGGGAACGCGATCCAAAAACGGCAACCATGTCGGGACGTTTAAAGGCGGAAGCTTCAAATCGGCGACAAAAGCGCAGTGCCCGATTGTACCGGTGGCGCTTATAGATTCGTTTAAACCTTTTGACACAAACTCTATAAAGCCGGTGACGGTCCAGGTTCATTTCCTGGAACCGCTGTACTACGATGACTATAAAGATATGAAGACAACGCAGATCGCCGCGCTGGTGCAGGAGCGGATCCAGAATGTGATCAATGCCAGCATCTGAAAAAGGAGCGGCAAAAGAATTTAAAAAATCCGTTGACATCGGAAAGTTCGTTTAGTATAATAAATTTCGCACATCAGTGCAGAACTGAATAAAAAGCTGCGGCCTGGTTGGCGCAGTCGATTCAGAATCAGGAGAAATACTCAAGAGGCTGAAGAGGCGCCCCTGCTAAGGGTGTAGGTCGGGAAACCGGCGCGAGGGTTCAAATCCCTCTTTCTCCGTTTGATATTATCAGCAGAAACTACTGGAATGATCCGGTAGTTTTTGTATATTCAAGGTAAACTTGTAGATAATATCATGTAAAAATACCAGATATAGTGCCTGATGGGAACCGGCAAAAAAAATTGAAAAAACTTGTAAAAAACGGTTGACAGATGGTAGAAATAAATGGTACTATATCTAAGCTGACCCGTTGGGGACAGCAAAAAAATAAAAAAGTTCTTGACAAACGAAAAGAGCTTTGATAAAATATTAAAGCTGTCGCTTGAGAGAACGACAGGAACCTTGATAACTGAACAATAGACAACAACCCTTGAAAATTTCTTTGAAGAGAAGATTTTCGAACGAGCGGAGACCGCGCGAGCACGGCGGCGGAACGGA
>DWUU01000002.1 GCA_019120575.1 Candidatus Mediterraneibacter quadrami | reverse complement strand
TCCGCATCCTTTAATCCGGACAGAAATCCTCTGTCAAACTTCAGTTCATCGATCTTCAGCCCGGCCAGCGCATTCAGCGATGAATAGCCGCTTCAGTTGTTTCTGCAGCGTATGCTCACTCATGGCACCACTCCTACTCCGTGCGGAGCGCCGTTACCGGATCGCTCTTCGCCGCTTTTTTCGACGGAATCAGACCGCCCAGAAGGGTAAGCACCACGCTCAGCATGATCAGGATCACCGCCGGTACGGCCGGAAGCACCGCATTGACGTCATTCGTCCCTGCCAGGAAATGGATCAGGGCATTGCCCGGTATGAGGAGCAGGAGTGAGATCAGGATGCCCAGGACGCCGGCGCACAGACCGATGATAAAGGTCTCGGCATTAAATACCTGGGATATATTCTTCTTCGAAGCCCCGATGGCACGCAGAATGCCGATCTCTTTCCGCCGCTCCAGCACACTGATGTAAGTGATGACTCCGATCATGATCGAAGACACGATCAGGGATATGGCCACAAACGCGATCAGGACATAGCTGATAATATCAATGATCGTCGTAACGGACGACATAAGCGTTCCCACCACATCCGTGTAGGTGATCACTTTCTCGTCCTGCCCTTCCTCTTCCATCCGGGAATTGTAGTCATCCAGGATTGAAACAACCGCTTCTTTGCTCTCAAAATCTTTCGGGTAAATATTGATTCCGGACGGTTCGTCAAAGTCCACATAGCCGAGCGTCCTCAGATTGTTGTCGTATGATGCGCTCTGCCCTGAACTCATGGACATCATAAGCTCCGTGAACTCTTCCCCGGTCATATTCATCTCAAACGCCTCTGCAAAAGCGTCCCCATCGATCTGCATCGCATCCTGCAGCGCACTGCCGATCTGCGTCATGGCCTGCCCGAACGCTTCACTCATCCCGGATGCAAGCCGGTTCATCACCTGCTGCATGACCGAGGTGATCTGTGTCTCCATGGCCTGCCCGATTGCGCTTCCGTACGACGCCATAACCTTCCCCATATAATCTCCCATAGCAGCGGAGATCTGTTTCTCCAGGCCCGCCGTATCCACGGCGCCTTCCAATCCTTCTGCCAGCCGGTTCCGTCCGTCCGCCGTGCCGAGATAAGCAATAAAATATTCCCCCATCCGGGACGGATCCGGCTCGCCGTTCTGCTGCGCGTACTGCAGGTAGCCGTCCGACAGTTCTTCCGCCAGCCCGCAAAGCTGCGCCGCTGTGATCTCCACATTTCCTGTGGCATCGTTGAAAATCGCATCCGCCCATTTATCGAGGATCTCCGAGGCCCCGGCCGTGCCGAGATATTCCTGCAGATACTCCCCGAACCGGTCCGGATCGGTCAGATCCTTATCCTGAACATACTGCCCGAATCCGGCCATCACCTCGCTCAGCATGTCTTTAAGCTGCTGCATGGTAACCGTAACCCCTTCTTCAGACTGCATGATCTCTGTAATATTGTCTTTCAGAATCCCCTGAGCGGCTTCCGAGCCCAGATATTTCCTGAACGAATCCGCCAGACCGGAATAGTCCGCCTCCGGGTGTTCCGCCGCATACTGCCGGTACCCTTCAATCAGGCTGCGTGCCATTGCTGAAAACCCTTCTGATGAAACATTCAGATCCAGATCTTTCAGAAGCGTTTCCAGACTCACAGACGGCAGATCCGGAAGATCAACGCGGATCCCGGACAGATCCGCCAGGCCTGACAGGTCCACCGAATCTCCCGCCCCGGAAAAGACATCCGCAAAATCAACGGCGCCGGACAGATCCGAAAATGCATTCTCATCAAACCCGAAGGCTTCCTGAAGCTTCTCTTCATCTACGGAAAAGAGGGAGCCCATATCGAATTCTTCATCGCTGTCCTCGCCGAACGGCTCGCCGGTCATCACATTGACTGACGGTTCTTCCAGCTGCTGCTTCACAATCTCCGTCTGCGCAGCGTATTCCGCCACATGCTCCGTCAGCGACGCCGGATAATTGATCCCTGCGGTCAGCGCGGAAGCGCTGGCGTCCTCCGACGGCTGAACGATCCCGACGATGGTCAGCTTTTCACCCTTTTCCACAAGGTTCTTCATGTACTGATCATCACCGGACTTATCTGTCCACACCTTATACTCGCCGTCATACTGATAACAGTCCGCGGCATTTACAATGCGGAACTGTATACCGAGAATATCGTCATAATCATATGTCCCCATATCCTCCGGAACCGTGATATTCTCTTCATTCATAAACTGCTCTACCATCTCGTCCAGTTCCAGCGGATCCCGGAGTCCAAGCGTATAGAGCAGGAAATCGCTCATACTTCCGCCGGATGTGAGGACAACCACGCATTCGTTATAGTTTTCCGGCCAGCGCCCCGCCTTCACATCATACTGTCCTTTATAGAGCTGCTCGTTTTCAGGCATCTCGTAGAACACATCGGTGCTCATCATGGCCGACATCATGCTGTTGGAATTTGACGAACTTCCAAGCCCCATCGCATGAAACGACTGATCCGGATGAACCTGCCGGATCTTATCGCCGTTTTCCTTATAGATCTGCGGTTCCACGCTGTAAGAATACTCGATCGCATTCGTATAGTCTTCCACACTGCTCTCCCTGCTGTCAAAATAGGCTTTCAGCGAGGCCAGATCGTTGGAATCCATGGTGGAAAACATATTCGTCACCATCTCCACCACATGGATGTCCCCGTCTTCATTCTGCAGGCTGCTCCCCTGATCGCTCACCATGATCGATGAGAAATCAAAGCCCGTGCTCTGGATCTGCAGAGGATATTCGGACAGGGTCTCCTCCTCCACCTGTTCGATGTAATCATTCACGCCCGTGGAAAGGGACAGGATCAGCGCGATGCCGATGATGCCGATGGAACCGGCGAAAGCGGTCAGAAGGGTCCTCGCCTTCTTCGTGCGCAGATTATTGAAACTGAGCGCCAGCGCCGTGAGGAAAGACATGGACGCCTTCCCCATATTCCGGTGCTCCGGCTCTTCCGTCACAGATTCATCCAGGATCAGTTCATTGCTGTCGGAAATGATCTTTCCGTCTTTTAACTTTACGATTCGGGTGGCATACTCGTACGCCAGTTCCGGATTATGCGTGACCATGACCACCAGCCGGTCTTTCGCCACGTCTTTTAAAAGCTCCATGACCTGCACGCTTGTGTCGCTGTCCAGCGCGCCGGTAGGCTCATCCGCCAGCAGGATATCCGGGTCGTTGACCAGCGCCCGGGCGATGGCCACCCGCTGCATCTGTCCGCCGGAGAGCTGGTTCGGCTTCTTGTGGATCTGCTCGCCCAGCCCCACCTGTTCCAGCGCCTCCTGCGCCCGTTCCTTACGCTCCGCCCTGCCGATGCCGGAGATCGTAAGCGCCAGTTCTACATTCGCCAGGATGGTCTGATGGGGGATCAGATTGTAACTCTGGAATACAAAGCCGATCGTATGGTTCCGGTAGGAATCCCAGTCTCTGTCCTTATATTTCTTTGTGGAAATCCCGTTGATGATCAGGTCCCCGCTGTCATAGCGGTCCAGTCCTCCGATGATATTGAGAAGCGTCGTCTTTCCCGAGCCGCTGGGGCCGAGAATGGCGACGAATTCGTTATCTCTTAAGTTCAGGCTCACCCCGTCCAGCGCCTTCTGGACCAGCGTGCCTGTACGGTATTCTTTATGGATGTCTTTGATCCGGAGCATTTCTGCTGTCTCCCTTCTCTGTTTGGCTGTACCGCCCCACTTTTAATGCGGCTCTTATTATAGTCAAAATCCACAGGTTTGTCGAGGAATCATCCACGCATTTCACAAATATTTTATTTTTCACTGCTCCGCCTGTTTTGCACATAAAAATCCCCCGCGCGGAAAATCTTCCACGCGGGGAGCAGCTTCTCTGTTTTCTGTTATTATCTTCCTGAACATCTTCTCAGCACGATGCATGCTGCCGCCGCACCTGCTGCAAGAACCATCAGTAATGCAACCGGAATGACTGACGTGCTGTCGCCTGTCTCTGCAACGTCAGATGTTGTACCTGAATCAGACCCGGTTCCTTCTTCTTCCTTCGGCTGCAGATCTTCCGGAACATCCTTCTGGCTCATTTCCTTATCGGAAATGACTACCATGTAGTCGGATGCATGACTGAAGTTGAAGGTCACATTGCCGTCGGCCGGAATCGCATCCGTTCCCATGTAAACCATCCTGCCGTCGCTGTCATAATAGTACAGATTGCCGAACTTGCCGGCATTCTCTGCACCGATGTTAAAGGTCAGCGAAGCCTGGAATCCAAATTTGCCTTCATGCGTCAGTGACAGCTGTACAACCGGTGAATCACCGGCAACTCTGTCAGCGATTCTGTCCGGAATGGCGCCTGTATTGAACTTCACTTCAAGATCGATGTCGTTCAGGGTAGCCGCATCGATATTCCTGCCATTGATCGTCCATGTATAGCCGCCCATGTTCAGCTCGATGTCCACATCCCTGCCCTTGGCTGCATAGAGAACTTCCGCCGGCACAATCGTTGCAGATCCCATGTCGACTTTAACGCTTGTTCCTGCCGGAGCGTATTCGATCTGATTAACTGCGCTTTCAACTTTGTTATCCGGAAGTTCAGACGGTGTCTGCGGACGGTTCGGTCTGGACGGAGTGTCCGGCTCTGCCGGGGTATCCGGTTCTGCCGG